>NZ_JBQXXG010000019.1:0-67453 GCF_052644995.1 Quadrisphaera sp. KR29 | reverse complement strand
CCCGCCGCCGGCGCGGCCTCCGGCTCCGACGCCTGACCCGCACCGGCGCCGCGGGGCGCCCGGCGGCGGTTCCCGCACCCCCGCGGACCGCAGCCGGGCGCTCGGCTGCGTGCGGGGCCGGCGGTGATCGGCTCGCGGCGCCGTGCGGCCCGGGCGAGGCTGGCCGCATGGCCGAGCAGCCCCACACCTCCCCCAGCGCCGTGGCGCCCCGCCCGCTGCTCCTGCGGCTCCTGGACGCCCCGGTGCACTGGTCGTGGCTGGACCCGCTGGCGGCACCGGTGCGCGACCTGGTGCACCGGGTCGAGCCGCGGTGGCTGGCCGACCTGCTGCACGGCACGCCGATCGGCCACCCGCTGCACCCGATCCTCGCCCAGGTCGTCGTGGGCACCTGGACCAGCTCGGCGCTCGTGGACGGGCTGGCGCTGACCGGCCTGGTGCCCGACGACCTGGAGGAGGGCGCCGAGGCCGCTTCGACCACCCTGGCCGCCACCGGCCTGGCCGCTGCCCTGCCGACCATCGCCGCGGGCTGGACGGACTGGTCGGACCTCCACGAGGACCAGCAGCGCCTGGGGCTGGTGCACTCCGCCGCCAACTACGCCGCGACGGCGATGGTGGCGCTGTCCCTGGTCCAGCGCTGGCGGGGCAGGCGCACCAGCGGGCGCCTGTGGAACCTGGCGGCGCTGACGACGGCGACGGCGGGTGCGGCCCTCGGCGGCCACCTCTCCTACCGCTGGGCGGCCGGTGCCTCCCACGTCGAGCACGTGCCGCACGTGGCGCCCGAGGGCTGGTACCGCGTGGCGGCCTGGGACGACCTCGAGGTCGACGCCCCGACCAAGGCTCACCTGGGCGACGTGCCCGTCGTCGTCGTGCGCACCCGGACCGGGGTGAGCGTGCTGGCCGACTCCTGCAGCCACCTGGCCGCGTCCCTGTCCGGGGGTGAGGTGGTGCGCGAGCGCGGCGAGGAGTGCCTGGTCTGCCCGTGGCACGGCAGCACCTTCCGCCTGTCCGACGGCTCCGCGGTGCACGGCCCGGCCACCGCGCCGCAGCCCGTGCTCGCCAGCCGCGTGGAGCCCGACGGCACCGTGCTGGCCCGCGTGGTCGAGCTGCCGGGCGTGTCGGCCTCGCCGGGCCTGGAGTCGCGCGCCGGGTGAGGATGAGGTGGTGCACGACCGCGACGACGACGACGGCCTCTTCGGCCCCTCCAGCGCCACCTGGGACCTGCACACCGACCCGATGATCGGGCCGGCCGGGCTGCGGGCGCTGGTGCTGCAGGCCCTGCACCCGCTGGCCATGCACGTGGTGGCGCAGCACTCGACCTTCAAGCAGGAGACCTGGCAGCGGCTGCACCGCACCGGGGAGTACGTCGACGCGACCACCTTCGGCACCACGCGCGAGGCGCACCGGGCCGCCGCTCGGGTGCGGGGCATCCACAGCCGCATCCGCGGGGTCGACCCCGAGACGGGCATGGAGTACCGCGCCGACGACGAGGACCTGCTGCTCTACATCCACTGCGCGCTGGTCGACAGCATCCTCGACGTCGTCTCGCGCAGCCGCCCGCCGCGGGAGGCCGTCAGCGACGAGCTGGCCGACCGGTACGTGGCAGAGCAGGTGGTCTCCGCGGAGCTGGTGGGCGTGCGCCCTGAGGTGGTGCCCGCCAGCCGCGCCGACCTGGCCGCCTACTTCGAGGAGGTGCGCCCGCACCTGCGCGCCACCCGCGAGGCGCGCGAGGCCGCCAGCTACGTCATCGCCCCGCCGATGGAGGCGCGCACGGTGCTCACCACGCCGATGGCGCCGATCTGGTTCGGCGTGGCCAGCACCGCCGCCGCGTCGCTGCCGGGGTGGGCGCGGCGGATGTACGCCGTGCCCGAGCTGCCCGGGGCGGAGGCCTCCGCCGACGCCGCGGTGACCGCGGCGCTCCGCGGACTGCGCGTCGCGCTGGTCAGGTCCGCGGGCAGGGTGCCGGGCGTGCAGCTGTCCGAGCCGCGACGGCGGGCGATGGCGCGCCTGGCCGAGGCCTCCTGACCCGCGCGCCCTCCGTGGCGCGCACGTCCCGCCGCCACCTCTTCGCACTTCCCGCGGCACGTGTGCCTCCGGGGCCTCCTCTTCGCACTTTCCGCGGAAAGTGCGCCTCCGGGAGGCCTCTTCTTCGCACTTCCCGCGGAAAGTGCGCTCGTGGACGGCCTCCCTGCCGCACTGTCCGCGGGAGGTGCGACGAGGGAGGGGGCGGGCGGGTCAGGCCGGGTCGAGCGCTGCCCACGGATCGGCGGCCGGCGCGGTGCGCTGCCCCGTCGGGCACGAGGGCCGGAAGTCGCACCAGGCGCACAGCGACGACGGCGACGCGGGGAACGCCTCGTCGGCGTCGGCCCCGGCGGCCAGGGCGGCCTCGGCGCGCACGGCGTCGGAGGCGATGGACTCCGCGCGGCGCACCACCCGCTCCAGGGAGGTGCTCGTGTGCTCGGCCACCGCGACGGCGCCGGTGGGCACGTGGTGCAGCTCGACGCGGCGGCAGCGGGTCCGCAGCGTGCGCCCCGTCGCCAGGGCGTACAGCCCGAGGGCGAGGGAGGAGCGGGCGTCGTCGTCGTCCGGGACGCGCCGCCCGAGCTTGTAGTCGACGACCACCGGTTCGTCGCCGTCGCCCTCCGGCCGCGGCCGCCTGTCGATGCGGTCGACCCGGCCCGAGAACGCCAGCGCCGCCGTCGGCGTCCCGACGGTGCGCTCCACGCCCACGGGCTCGGCGCGCGGGTCGAGCCGCTCGGCGTAGGCGGCCACGGCGGCCTGCGCGCGCAGCCGCTGGGCCTGCGACTGCTCGGCGTCGCGGAAGCCGCCGCTGGCGGGCGTGGGCCACGCTCCCCAGGCCTGCTCCACCAGCTCCGCGGCGCGCTCGGGGGTGCGTCGGTGCAGCGGCTCGTCCCACCAGCGCGCCAGCGCCGTGTGGACGGCTGCCCCCACGCTGGTGTGCGCGAAGGCGCCGGCGCGCTGCGGGGTCGGCCTGTCGAGGTAGGTGAAGCGGTAGCGGCGCGGGCAGTCCTCGAACGTCGTCAGCTTGGTGGGCGTGCACCGGAACAGGCGCACCGGCATGCCCGGCAGCGCCGTCTGCTCGCCGGAGCCGGTCACGGCAGCGCCCGCAGCGTGCCCACCGGGTCCACGCCGCGCCCCTCGGCGAGCACCCGCTGCAGCGACTCCGGGGAGGTGGTGTTCTCGGCGAGGCGGTTCTGCTTGCCGGTGCCGTGGTAGTCGCTGGAGCCGGTGGTGAGCAGGTGGTGCGCCCGCGCGAAGGCCCGCAGCCAGGCCTTGTCGGCCTCGGTGTGGTCGCGGTGGTCGACCTCCACCCCGGCCAGCCCCGCGGCGACCATCTCCTCGAGCACGTCCTCGCCCACCACCTTGCCGCGGGCCGAGGCCAGCGCGTGGGCGATGACCGGCACGCCGCCGGCGGCGCGCACCCGCTGCACCGCCTCCACCGGGTGGGGCGCGCCGTGGTGCACGACGTAGGGCGAGCCGTCGGCGAGCAGCCCGGCGAAGGCCTCGTCGCGGTCGGCCACCACCCCGGCCGCCACCAGGGCGTCGGCCACGTGGGGGCGCCCGACGGTGGCGCCGTGCGCGGCCTGGGCGAGGACGTCGTCCCAGGTGACCGGGAAGTCGCGCGACAGCAGCTCCGCCATGGTCCGGGCCCGGCTGAAGCGGATGTCGCGGGAGGTCGCCAGCGTCTGCGCCAGCTCGGGCTCCTGCGGGTCGTGCAGGTAGCTCAGCAGGTGCACGGTGATGCCGCGGACCCGGCAGGAGACCTCCGCCCCGGGGAGCAGGAGCACCCCGCACCGCTCGGCCTGGCGCCCGGCCCGCGCCCACCCCGCCGTCGTGTCGTGGTCCGTGATGGCCAGGGCCTGCACACCGGCCTCCGCCGCGGCGCTGACGAGCCCGGCGGGGTCGTCGGTGCCGTCTGAGGCGGTGGAGTGGGTGTGCAGGTCGATGAGCACGTCAAGAGCCTAGGTCGCGCCGGTGACGACGAGCGCCCGAGGACCTCGCGAGACCGCCGGGGAGCGTTCCGCGCGGGGGCGGCTCAGCCCGTGGGGCTGCCCGACGCGACGGGGGCCGGCGACGACGGCGAGGGCGCTCCCCCGGACGGCTGGGGCGGAGCCTCCTGCGACGGCTGCTGCCCCGGTTCGCTGCTGGTGGGGTCCGCGCTGGGAGGGGCTCCGGCGCCGGTGCGCCCCTCGTCCTGCTGGGGCGCCGCCGCGGGGTGGCCGTCCTCGGTGGGGCTGGG
Source organism: Quadrisphaera sp. KR29 (assembly GCF_052644995.1). Taxonomy (NCBI): domain Bacteria; kingdom Bacillati; phylum Actinomycetota; class Actinomycetes; order Kineosporiales; family Kineosporiaceae; genus Quadrisphaera; species Quadrisphaera sp. KR29. Next base: position 63,195 of record NZ_JBQXXG010000019.1, on the reverse strand, counting down.
CGAGGGGGTGCCCGTCGGCGGTGCCGAGGACGTCTCGGTGGTGGACGGCGAGGCGCTGGGGGTCTGGCCGCCGTGGTCGTCGGCGTGGTCGTCGGCGTGGTCGTCGGCGTGGTGGTCACCGTGGTGCCCGTCCCCGTCGGCGCGGTCGCCGTCGTGGCCACCGTGGTGGTGCCCGCCGTCGTCCGCGGCCGGTGCCGACGGGCTCGGCTCGGCGGTCGGCTCGGCGGTCGGCTCGGCGGTCGGCTCGGCGGTCGGCTCGGCGGTCGGCTCATCGGTGGGTGCGCAGACGGGCAGGACCTGCTCCGCCACGGGCTCGGCGGCGGTCGCCGGGTCCGGAGCGGAGGCCGGGTCCGCCGTCGGTGCGCCGGGCGCCGCGCCGGCCTGCTCGAGGGACGGGACGGGCGCGGGGCAGCAGGCGGCGACCGCGGGGTCGGCGAGCTCGGCGGCCGCCGGGTCCTGGTCGGCGACGAGCGCGGCGTCCGCCGGAGCGGCCTCGGTCGCCTCCTCGCCGGGGGGCTGCTCCTCCGTGGGAGCCGGTGCCGGGCAGCAGGTCACCGCAGCCGCCGCTGCCTCGGCGGTCGGCTCGGCGGTCGGCTCGGCGGTCGGCTCGGCGGTCGGCTCAGCGGTCGGCTCAGCGGTCGGCTCAGCGGTCGGCTCAGCGGTCGGCTCGGCGGTCGGCTCGGCGGTCGGCTCGGCGGCCGGCTCGGCGGCCGGCTCAGCGGTCACCTCAGCCGCACCGGTGACCGGCGCCGCGCACGGGTCCAGCGGCGGCTCGGCGGGGGCGGGCGGGGCCGGCGGGGCGGGCTCCGGCGGCGGAGCGGGAGCCAGCGCCTCGGTGACCGGCGGCGCGCTGTCGGGCGGCGCGGGCGCGGGCAGGTCGGGCAGACCGGGCGGGGCGGGCAGCACCGACAGGCCCTCGACGTAGGCCTGCGTCCAGCCCATCACCGTCGCGGCGTAGGCGCTGGAGCGGTTGTAGCGCCACAGAGCGGCCACCTGGCCGTCGCGCGTGGAGAGGTCGGCCCCGCTGGCGCACAGGTAGCGGGCCGCGCCCAGGGCGGCGTCGTCGACGTCGTGGGGGTCCGCCACGCCGTCGCCGTCCGCGTCGGCGCCCCAGGCGCGCCAGGTGGCGGGCAGGAACTGCATCGGGCCGACGGCCCTGTCGAACTGGGCGTCGCCGTCCAGACCGCCGCCGTCCCCGTCGGCGATGACCGCCGTGCCGGCCAGCGAGCCGTCCAGGCGCGGCCCGAGGATGGTCGTGACGGTGCGCCCCGCGGCGTCGACGCGGCCGCCCGCGGCGTGGCCCGACTCGACCTTGCCGATGCCGGCGAGCAGCTGCCACGGGATGCGGCAGCTCGCGTCGGTCGCCGCGGTGCGGTCCGCGGCGGCGCGGTAGGCCGCCAGCACGCGCTCGGGGATGCCGGCCTGGCTGGCCTGCACCACCGCCGGTCCCACCTCGCGGCCGCCGTCCGCCGGCGGCTCCGCCTCGGGCCCGGGGCCGGGGACCTCGTCGGCGAGGGGCACCACGGACCCGTGCGCGCCCCTGGAGGCGCCCGACCCCTGCTGGCTGGCTGGCGACCCGGCGGCAGGTGCGACGAGCACCACGTCACGGGGCTCCGGCTCGCGCGAGGACGCCGCGACCACCGACGCGGTCACGACGGCCACGGCGCACAGGGCGGCGGTGGACCGCCCCCGCGCGCGGCGGTACGGCCCGTCGCCAGTGCGACCGGCAGAGCGCATGGATCCCCCCTCGCAGCGCCACCACGTGCAGGTGGACGGGTGCGGAGGTCCCAGCATGCGGGCGGACGAACCGGGACACAACCGACAGCGACGTGGCCGTGCGGTGACGCCGAGGGGACGAGCGGCCCCGCACGGCCCCGCGACGGCCTCGCGACGCCCCCCGCCCGGGCCGCCCGCCCCGCGACGTCCCCCGCGGCGCGAGCGGTGGGAGGATCGCGCCATGAGCGAGGTCACGAGCACCGCCGAGACCGTCGACGTGCCCCTCACCGCCCAGGGCGGCCCCTCCGGCGACGACGCGGACGCGCCCGCCGAGGAGGCCCAGCGGCTGGCCGAGCGCGGCTCCAACCGCAGCCAGCGCCCCACGTCGCAGGCCTTCCGCGACTTCATCGCCGACGGCTGGGCGCCCCGCCCCGCTCCCCCGCAGCGGCTGGCCGCCGCCCCGTGGGCCGCCGCCCGGCGCGAGCGCATCAGCGCCAGCTTCCCCGGGGACCGCCTCGTGCTGCCCGCGGGCCCGCTCAAGGTGCGCAGCAACGACACCGACTACCGCTTCCGGCCGCACTCCGCCTTCGCCCACCTCACCGGGCTGGGCGCCGACCGCGAGCCGGACGCGGTGCTGGTCCTGGAGCCGCAGGCGGGCGGCGGGCACGAGGCGCTGCTGTTCTTCAGGCCGCGCGCCGAGCGCACCACCGAGGAGTTCTGGGCCGACGCGCGGTACGGGGAGTTCTGGGTGGGCGTGCGCCCGTCCCTGGAGGACGTCGAGGCCGAGCTGGGCCTGGCCTGCCGCCACGTCGACGGCCTCGCTGCGGCGCTCACCGGTCCGCTGCCCTCCCCCGACGGCGTCGTGCGGGTGGTCCCGGACGCCGACCCCGCCGTGAACGCCCTCGTGGAACCCGACCGGACAGCCCCCCGGGACGACGACGGCGGGGAGGGCCGCGACCCCGGCGCCGAGCTGGCCGAGGCGCTGTCGGAGCTGCGCCTGGTCAAGGACGCCTGGGAGGTGGAGCAGCTGCAGGAGGCCGTCGCGGCGACCGTCGCCGGCTTCGCCGACGTCGCCCGCTCCCTGCGGGCCGCGGTGCGCCACGAGCGCGGTGAGCGGGTGGTGGAGAGCGCCTTCGAGGGCGTCGCGCGCCGCGAGGGCAACGGGGTCGGCTACGAGACCATCGCCGCCGCCGGGCCGCACGCCTGCACGCTGCACTGGATCCGCAACGACGGCCCCGTGCGCCCCGGGCAGCTGGTGCTCGTCGACGCCGGCGTCGAGGCGACGTCGCTCTACACCGCCGACGTCACGCGCACGCTGCCCGTGGACGGGCGCTTCTCACCGCCGCAGCGGCGGGTCTACCAGGCGGTGCTCGACGCCGCCGACGCCGCCTTCGCCGTCGCCAGGCCGGGCTCCCGGTTCCGCGACCTGCACGCCGCCGCCATGGAGGTCGTCGCCGCGCGACTGGAGGAGTGGGGGCTGCTGCCGGTCAGCGCGGCCGAGGCCCTCGACCCCGCCACCGGGGGGCAGCACCGCCGGTGGATGGTGCACGGCACGTCCCACCACCTGGGGCTGGACGTGCACGACTGCGCGCAGGCGCGCCGGGAGATGTACCTGGACGCCGAGCTGGTGCCGGGGATGGTGTTCACCATCGAGCCGGGCCTGTACTTCAAGGCCGACGACCTGCTCGTGCCGGAGGAGCTGCGCGGGACCGGCGTGCGCATCGAGGACGACGTGCTGGTCACCGAGGACGGCTGCGTCAACCTCTCCGCGGCGCTGCCCCGCCGCCCCGCCGACGTCGAGGAGTGGATGGCCTCGCTGCGCTGAGCACCGCCGGCACGCGAGCGGGCCCGTCGTCGTCCTGAGCAGGACGACGACGGGCCCGTGCGCGGCGGGAGACTCTCAGAACTGACCGGGCTCGCGCTGCAGCGGACGCACGCCCTCCAGGCCCGCCAGGAGCTGGCGGGCGCGTCCCGCCTCGGCGTCGGCGCAGATGACCGAGTAGCGCGAGGCGAGGATGGCGTTGACGGAGCTGAAGTCGCGCCGGCCGCCGGTGAGGGCGTAGCTGATGACGCCGAAGAGCATGCCCGAGCCCGCGCCGATGAGGACGGCCGCGAGCCACAGGTTCAGGCCGCCCCCGCCCACGAAGAGCGTCAGCAGCAGGCCCAGGAAGAGGCCGAACCACAGGCCCGAGGCCGCACCGGCGAGCGCGACCCGCGCGTAGGTGAGGCGCCCGGTGACGCGCTCGACGCTGCGCAGGTCGGTGCCCACGATGCTCACCAGCTGCACCGGGAAGCCCTCGTCGGAGAGGTGGTCGACGGCCTTCTGCGCCTCCAGGTAGGTGGCGTAGGAGGCGACCTCGGAGCCGGTGGGCAGGGTGATGCCGCCGCGGACCCGCGCCTGCGGCGAGGTGCCTGACATCAGCGCACCGCGCCGGTGGCCCGGCGGTGCGGGGCCGCTGTCACACGGTCTCCTCGACGCCGGCCTCGGCGAGCACCGTGGCCTCGCGCTCGGTCTCCGCGCCGGAGGTGGACAGCTCGCCGCCGGCGTTCTCCAGGTGCGCGCGCACGAACCAGTGGTACTGCTCCAGTTGGCCGGACTGGCCGATGAGGAGGTCCTCGGTGATGGGGTCGACGTCGCCGGTGGCCTCGATGGCCTCGCGGTGGCTGGCGATGACGCCCGAGTAGACGAGGTCGAGGGCGCCGAGGTGCTCGATGGCGCCGGCGCGGCCGATGGAGTACTCGTTCCAGCTGCGGTTCTCCACCAGGGCGCCGGGGGTGCCCTTGGGCGACCCGCCGAGGGTGGCGATGCGCTCGGCCACCTGGTCGGCGTACTCGCGGACGGTGTCGACCTGGGGGTCGAGCATCTCGTGCACCGCGATGAAGTGCGGTCCCACGACGTTCCAGTGGACGTGCTTGAGGGTCAGGTGCAGGTCGTTCAGCGCGTAGAGGCGGTCCTGGAGGATGTCGGCGACCTTCGCGGAGTCGCCCTCGCCCAGACCGGGCACGCCGTAGTGGTTGGAAGCCATGCCTCCACGCTAGATCGACTGTCCCGCCCCCGCCCGTCGGCGGGCGCCCGTGCCGCGGTCCCTGCGACGACGGAAAGAGCTGCTACTGGTCACCGGTAGCGGCGTTCGCCGCCAGGAGCTGCTCACCGATCGAGGTCAGGGCAGAGGCGACATGGATACAGCTCTCACACGGCCGGCCCTCGCCGACGCGGTGCAGGCACCTGACCAGTACGAACTCGGCGACCGCCTTGAGAAGAGCGGGCTGGCCGATGCCTTCCCTCGGGACGCGGGCCAGGGCGACGCTCAGAGCACGTCCTCGCCTGAGTCGCTCGATGTAGCGACGAGCTGCCTCGGCTCGACGCTCTGAGCCTGTCCCGTCGTAGGGCGCCAGCTGGAAGCGCTCTCTCAGCGCCCCGAGAACCGCTGCAACGATCTCCACCGTGGAGGCTCCGACGGCGACTTCCACATCGTGGTCGGACAGCCGTCGGAGCGGGAGCTGTCGCACCCTGACCACGTGCCAGCCCGCCGCTCTCAATGCTTCAGCCTTGAGCCGATCGGCCTCCAGCTTGTCCTGGTGCCAGAACCACCCGTCGAACTCGATGATCAGACGGAGCGAGGGGACGGCTACATCCACGGAGACGGCTCTCCCGTCCAGCTCGACGTGGTTGGTCGAGTGGTCGACCGGCAGGACGGCGGCCAGCTCGTGCGCGATGTAGATCTCCTGCGCGCTGCGGAGGGGCAGGTTGCAGAGCGGGCACCCCGCGGTCGCGCGCGAGTTGACGGCGGCCACCCACTCATGACTTGGGTCCTCTAGGCAACGCCACCAGACACGCCGACCGGAACCGTAGGAGATCTTGTCCGCCGAGAGGTCACCGTTTTTCACAGGATGGAGCTGCAGAGCGACAGTCGGACGTCGATAGAGAAGACTGTTGGATGCAGCGAACCGACGCCCCGCGCAGAACGGACATCCGTCGTCTCGCACCCTGGCCGAGACACTCGCGCGCCAGCGGTGGTCCTCGCCCTCGGGACAGGCCCACCAGAAGACCCGCGGATCGACGTGTCCTACGTCTTTGACATCGACGCCGTCGTTGCGCGCGACGTCGAACTGGAGCGCCAGTGCACTTCGCTCCGTCGCGATGTTCCGGCTCGGCGCGCCCACTTCTCCTCGGCAGACCTGGCAGTCCTCCAGACGCAACTTGTGGTCGCGGACCTGACGGGCGGAACTCGCGTACCACCGGTGGTCGCTGAACTTCGGGCAACGCCACCAGAGGCCCCGTGGGCTGGCCGCTGGCCAGACATGGGGCTGGAAGAACGGTTGCCCATCCGTCGCGACGAGTTCCACCAGCGACGGAGCGACAGCTGCCAGCGAGTCGGGATGGTTCTTCGGCGCGTCACCACCAGGGCCGGGTCGACGCAGTCCCCTCTTCCCGGCGCAGTGAGGGCACCCCCGCCCAAGGCGGACCCTGTTCGACGTGTTGGCGATCCACACGTGATCCGGATCTTTGGGACAGCGCCACCAGTAGGCCTTCTCGGTCTTGGCGACGACGTCTCGGGGAGTGATGGGCTGATTGAGCTCCAGGTCGAACTGCGCGGCGATCAACGGCGCGACCGTCGCCAAGGAGTTCGTCACGGACACGTGCTTCCCAGCACAACAGGGACAGCCTGATCCGCGGCTCCTCGAACCGGCTGAAGCGCACCAGATGTGGTCGGGAGCAACGGGACAGACCCACCACAGCTTGGTGTCAGCCCCCGCTCGGACGGAGCCCAGCTCGAGGTCACCGTTGAGATCGGGGTGGAGCTGTTGGAAGAGGTCCGGCCGCAGCGAAGCGAGTGTGTTGGTCACTGACGGCTGGAGGCCCGCGCAGAACGGGCAACCGTGCCTACCGCTGGTCCTGGTCGCCACCGTCGTCTCCCAGACGTGGTCGGGACCGCGGACGCAGCGCCACCACACGGGCGTGTGCCCACCTGCAGCAAGGTCTTCCGGCGAGGTCAGACCGTTGAGGTCGGTCGAGAACTCCTCGACCAGTTCGGGGTAGTCCGAGAGCTTCTTGTTCGCGACGGACGGCCTTGCGCCGTTGGTGCCCACGGATCAGTCGCTCCTCTGCGAGTCCACGTTCCCTCCTGCCCAGAGGATGCAGGACACCACCGACGGTCCACGGCGGTGGCGGCCCGCGTTGCAGCACCGACCCGTGCGGCCGCGTCGCCCGGGCGGGCGCCGCTGCCGGGGGCAGCCCGGCCGTCGCGACTACGCTCGCTGCACGTGAGCGGCGCACCGTCCCGGGTCTTCGTCGCGCGCCTCGCCGGGCTGCCGGTGTTCGACCCCGTGGGCGACCGCGTGGGGCGGGTGCGCGACGTCGTCGTCCTCCCCCGCGCGGCGCGCAGGCCGCGGGCGGTGGGACTGGTGGTGGAGGTGCCGGGCAAGCGGCGCATCTTCGTCCCCATGACGCGCGTGACCAGCATGGACACCGGTCAGGTCATCACCACCGGGGTGCTCAACGTGCGCCGCTTCGAGCAGCGCGAGGCCGAGGTGCTCGTCATCACCGACCTGTTCGACAGGGAGGTCGTGCTCGGCGGTGCCGCCGCGCGAGCGGTGCGCGGGGCCGACGTCGACGGCCCCGTGGAGGGCTCGGTGGAGGACGTCGCGCTGGAGCAGACCCGCAGCCGGGACTGGGAGGTCGCCCGGCTCTTCGTGCGCGAGTCACCCCGTGGCGGGCGCAAGAAGGGCCTGCGGCGCAAGGGCTCCACCGCCCTCATCGACGTCCACGACGCCGCGGGCCTGTTCGGCACCCCCCAGGAGCAGGGGGCGGCGCTGCTCGCGGCCTCCCTGGAGGAGATGAAGCCGGCCGACATCGCCGACCTCCTGCACGACATGCCGCTCAAGCGCCGGGTGGAGCTGGCCGCGGAGCTGGACGACGAGCGCCTCGCCGACGTGGTCCAGGAGCTGCCCGACGACGACCAGGTGCAGGTGCTGTCGGCGCTGGGCCGCGAGCGCGCCGCCGACGTGCTGGAGGCGATGGAGCCCGACGACGCCGCGGACCTGCTCAACGAGCTGTCCGAGGAGGCCGCCGAGCAGCTGCTGGGCCTCATGGAGCCCGACGACGCGCGCGACGTGCGCCGCCTGCTGGCCTACGAGGAGGACACCGCCGGCGGTCTGATGACCACCGAGCCGGTGGTCATGGGCCCCGAGGCGACCGTGGCCCAGGCGCTGGCCACCCTGCGCCGGCCGGAGGTGCCCTACACGCTGGCCGCCGCCGTCTTCGTGGTGCGCCCGCCCACCGAGACGCCCACGGGGCGCCTGCTCGGCGTGGTCCACCTGCAGCGGCTGCTGCGCGAGCCCCCGCACGAGGCGATCGGCGGGCTGCTCGACACGGAGATCGAGCCGCTGGCGCCCGACACGCCCCTGGCGGTGGTGACCCGCCGGCTGGCGACCTACGACCTGGTGTCGCTGCCCGTGGCCGACCCGCAGGGCCGCCTGCTCGGCGCGGTGACCGTCGACGACGTGCTCGACCACCTGCTGCCCGACGACTGGCGGGAGGTGGACGAGGAGTCCGTCGAGGCCCGCCAGGAGCTGGCGACGGTGACCGGCCAGCTGCGCGCGGTGGAGCCCGGAGCCCCCCGCCCGCGCCCCGCCGGGAGGAGGGCGCGTGGCTGAGGACCGCGACGGCCGGCGCCGCGACGCCCTGGACGTGCCCCGCGAGGGCCGCCAGCGCCTGGCCCCGCGCGTGCCGCGCCTGGACCGGGAGCGCTTCGGGCGCATCTCCGAGGCCTTCGCCCGCTTCATGGGCACCCCGCAGTTCCTGCTGTACATGACGGTGTTCGTCGTCGTGTGGCTGGCGTGGAACACCTACGCGCCCGAGTCGGCGCAGTTCGACCCCCGGGCGCTGAACTACACGCTGCTGACGCTCATCCTGTCCCTGCAGGCCTCCTACGCCGCCCCGCTGATCCTGCTGGCGCAGAACCGCCAGGACGACCGCGACCGGGTGGGCCTGGAGCAGGACCGCCAGCGCGCCGAGCGCAACCTCGCCGACACCGAGTACCTGGCCCGCGAGGTCGCCGCGCTGCGGCTGGCGGTCAGCGAGGTGGCCACCCGGGACTTCGTCAGGTCCGAGCTGCGCACGCTGCTGGAGGAGCTGGAGCTGCTGGCCGCCGACCAGCGCCGCGGCGAGGACGACGACGACGAGCAGGAGCCGCGCCTGGACAGGCCGCTGGACCGCAGCCGCGAGAAGGCGCGCGAGAAGGCCCGCAAGCGCGAGAAGGCGCTGGCGAGGGCCGCCGAGGCCCCGCTCGACGCCTCGGCGCCGACCGGCCAGGTGCACGCCACCACCGAGCGCTGACAGGCACCGCCCCAGCGCTCAACCGGCCCGGCGCGCGTGCCGATGCACCTCGCGTGACGCCCGCAAGACCCTCCCCCACGCTCTCGACGCTGCAGTCGCTGCAGCGCCGGCGCCTCGGCGACGTCCTCGTGGACGCCGGGGTGCTGACGCCCGCGCAGCTGGCCGAGGTGCTCGCCGGGCAGCAGAGCAGCACCGGGCGCCGCAAGCGCCTGGGGGAGCTGCTGGTGCAGTCGGGCATCGCCGACGAGCGCACGATCGCGCGGGCGCTGGCCGACCAGCTGAACCTCACCGTGGTGGACCTGTCGCGCATGGTGCCCGACGCCGAGGTGGTGCGCAGCCTGCCGCAGGCGGTGGCGGAGCGGACCCGCGTGGTGCCGCTGGAGCGCACGCGCACCGGCCTGGTGGTGGCGGTGGCGGACCCGACCAACGTGCTCGCCCTCGACGACGTGCGCCTGCACACCGGCTCGACCGACCTCGTGGTCACCGTGGCCACCGAGAGCCAGGTCCGCGAGCAGCTGGCCCGCGCCTGGTCCCTGGGCCAGGACCGCTCCTCGGCGGCCGCCGTGGAGGACGCCGGCGGCGAGCTGGAGGCCGGCCCGGGCTCGGCGGCGTCCCTGGAGCAGGACGCCGCCGCCGGCGACGAGGAGTCGCCGGTCATCAAGCTGGTCAACCGGATCCTGTCCGACGCCGTGCGGGCGCGGGCCTCGGACATCCACATCGAGACCCAGCGCGACGAGCTGCGCGTGCGCTACCGCGTGGACGGCGTGCTGCGCGAGGTGATGAGCGCCTCCAAGCGCGCCGCCGGGCCCATCATCAGCCGCATCAAGATCATGTCGGGCCTGGACATCGCCGAGCGGCGCGTGCCGCAGGACGGCCGCAGCCGCGTCGTCGTCGACGGCACCGCCTTCGACTGCCGCGTCTCCACGCTGCCGGCGCTGCACGGGGAGAAGGCCGTGATCCGCCTGCTCACCCGCGGGGACGCCGTGCCCGACCTCGACTCCCTGGGCTTCGAGCCCGAGCAGCTGGAGGTCTTCCGCAAGGCGCTGTCGGTGCCGCAGGGCCTGGTGCTCATCACCGGGCCCACCGGCTCGGGCAAGACCAACACGCTGTACTCCGCGCTGGCCGAGGTCCTCACGCCGGAGAAGAACATCATCACCCTGGAGGACCCCGTCGAGGTCCAGCTGCCCGGCATCACGCAGGTGCAGGTCAACGTCAAGACGGGGATGACCTTCCAGGCGGGCCTGCGCTCGGTGCTGCGGCAGGACCCCGACATCGTGCTGGTCGGCGAGGTGCGCGACTCCGAGACCGCCGAGCTGGCGCTGAAGGCCTCCCTGACGGGCCACCTCGTGCTCACCACGCTGCACACCAACTCCGCCGTGGCGGCGCTGACCCGGCTGGTCGACATGGGCGTGCAGCCCTTCCTGGTGGCCTCCTCGCTGACCGCGGCGATCGCCCAGCGCCTGGTGCGCAAGCCCTGCGCCTCGTGCGCGGCGCCCTACGAGCCTCCGGCGGTGGTGCTGGCGGCCCTGGGCCTGCGCGCCTCCGACCTGGCCGGGGCCACCCCGCGCCGGGGCACCGGCTGCCCGGACTGCGGGGGCACCGGCTACAGCGGGCGCACGGCCGTGTACGAGGTGCTCCAGGTGGACGCCGACCTGCGGCGGGTGCTCATCGCCGACCCGCGCAAGGCCGCCGTGGGCGAGGCCGCCGCCCAGCGCGGCATGGCCTCCCTGCGCGACTCCGCCGTCCGCAAGGCGATGGCCGGGCAGACCACTTTCGAGGAGGCGCTGCGCGTCACCGCCTCCGACGACGCCGCCCCCACCAGCTGCCGCGCCTGCGAGCGGTCGCTGGAGGAGGGCATGGTCGCCTGCCCCTACTGCGGCACCGCCCAGCGGGAGGCGGGCTGCTCCAGCTGCCACCGCCCGCTGCGCCAGGAGTGGGCCTGCTGCCCGTGGTGCGCGGCCCCGGTGACCGGCCGGGCGCTGAGCCCCGCCGGCGCGGAGGTCGCGGCACCGGGACGACCGGTGGGCGCGCCGCGCGCCGGCCGGCTCATCGGCGCTGACGACCCCGCACCGGCCCCGGCAGCGCCCCACCCGCTCCACCCGGCAGACCCGCTCCACCCGGGTGACCCGGTGCAGCAGGTCCCGCAGGCGCGGCAGGTCCACCAGCAGGCCGCACCGCCGCGCTGGGCCTAGCCTCGTCCTGACGCCGGGTGCCGCCGCGCCCCGGCCCGGGCAGCGGGAGGACGCGTGAGGACGCCCGGCACGGCCGACGCCGACGACGTCCTCCTGGTCGACCTCAGCGCGCACGACGACGCGACCGCCGGCGGTGCCGCGTGGGACGTCGACGGCGACGAGCCGGCGCTGCCCACCGGTGCGCCGGCGCACGGACCCGCTGCCCGCCGCTCGCGCCGCGCGTGGGCGGGCGTGGCCGCTGGCGCCGTCGCCGTCGTCCTCGTGCTGGTGGGCGCCTCCGAGCTGCTGCGCAGCCCGCAGGAGCGGGTGGAGGGCCGGCTCGCCGACGCCCTGCAGGACGCGGGGGTGCAGCTGGCCGAGCCGGTGTCGCTGCGGGACGCCGTCGGCGAGGGCGTCTGGACCGGGCGCCTGCGCGTCCTGACCCCCGACGGCGACGTCTCCGGCGTGCGCGTGGCTGTACGGCCCGACCCGGCCGACCCGGCCGCCGCCGTCCCCACGGCCGGGCTCTTCCCGCTGGTCGACTGCACCACCCGCTACCCCCTGAGCTGGGCCGGTGACAGCGACACCAGCTTCCGCACCGGCCGCGACGACCTCGCCGAGTGCGTCACCGCCTCCCCCGGCGGCGGCGTGCTCGTCACCATCGCCTGGCGCACCGACGGCGACGACGACGGCGCCGCGGGCCGCCAGACCTGGCTCACCGACGCCCGCGGCGGGGTGGTGTGGCTGCACAACGGCAGCGGCGACGGGCGCGGGGGCGGGTCGGGGCTGACCGGGGAGCAGCAGCGCGCCGTGGCCACCGCGGAGGGGCTGCTGGCACCGCTGTGAGCGCGCCTACCCTCGGGGGGTGAGCCTGCTCCGCCGTCCGACGTCCGCCCCCCGTCAGGGGCCCGACGAGGCAGCCGTCCGCGCGGCGCTGGGCACCGTGCTCGACCCCGAGATCCGCCGCCCCATCACCGAGCTCGGCATGGTCGGCCAGCTGGAGGTCTCGGCCACCGGAGCGGTGCTCGTGCAGGTGCTGCTGACCACCTCGGGCTGCCCGCTGCGCGACACCCTCGAGCGCGACGTCACCGCGGCGGTCAGCGGTGTCGAGGGCGTCCGCGGGGTGCGCGTGGACCTCGGCGTCATGGACGACGAGCAGCGCTCCCGGCTGCGGGGGGTGCTGCGCGGGCCCGCCGGCGGCGAGCGCGACGTGCCGTTCGCCCGGCCCGGGTCGCTGACGCGGGTCTACTGCGTGGCCTCGGGCAAGGGCGGGGTCGGCAAGTCGACCCTGACGGTCAACCTCGCCGTCGCCATGGCCCGCGACGGGCTGCGGGTCGGCCTGGTCGACGCCGACGTCCACGGCTTCTCGGTGCCCGGCATGCTCGGCACCCACGACAGGCCGGTGAAGATCGACGACGTCGTCATCCCGCCGGTGGCGCACGGCGTCAAGGTCATCTCCATGGGCATGGTCGTGCCGGACGGCCAGCCGGTGATGCACCGCGGCCCCCTGCTGCACCGCGCGCTGCAGCAGTTCCTCACCGAGGTGCACTTCGGCGACCTCGACGTGCTGCTGCTCGACATGCCGCCGGGCACCGGCGACGTGCCCATCAGCGCCGCGCAGCTGCTGCCGGGCTCGGAGCTGCTGGTGGTCACCACCCCGCAGCCGGCGGCCGCGGACGTCGCCCACCGCTCCGGCGGGCTCGCGGCGCGCACCGGGCAGGGCGTGGTCGGGGTCGTGGAGAACATGAGCTGGATGCCGATGCCCGACGGCTCGCGCCTGGAGGTCTTCGGCTCCGGGGGCGGCGCCGCGGTGGCCGAGCGGCTCTCGCGCGACTCCGGCGCAGCGGTGCCGCTGCTGGCGCAGGTCCCGATGGACGTCGCGGTGCGCGAGGGCGGCGACGCCGGCGCGCCCGTGGTGCTGTCGGCGCCCACCTCGCCGGCCGCGGTGGTGCTCACCGACCTGGCGCGCACCCTGGGCCGGCGGGCCCGCGGCCTCGCGGGGCGCCCCCTGGGCGTGGTGCCCGTCTGAGGCGCCCGCCCGCCCGCGGGCGGTGCAGGGACGGTCAGGTCGCCTCGAGGTCGACGGCCGCGCCGGCGGCGGACCGGGCCATCGGCACGCCGGCCGCGTCACCGGCTTCACCCGCCGCACCGCCGTCCGCCGCGCTGCGGTCCGCCGCACCGCCGGAGCCCGGGGTCGCCGGAGCGGCTCCCCCTGCGGCGACGGCTCCCGCGGCCGGTGCCGCGCTCTCCGGGCGCTTGGCAGCCGGGCTGACCGACGGCAGCCCGGCGGCCGGCGGCTTCGCGGAGCCACCCGCGCGGGAGGCGGCCGTGGCACCGGCAGCCGTGGCATCGGCAGCCGTGGCATCGGCAGCCGCGGCGCCACCGACGGCCGCGGGCCCGCCGCTGCTGACCGGCTTGCCCGCGGGGCGCGCGGGCGGCTCGTCGTCCTCCAGGGCGTCCGTCAGGGCGTCGCGGATGATCTTGCGCGGGTCGTACTGGCGCGGGTCGAGCTTCTTCCAGTCGACGTCGTCGAACTCGGGTCCGAGCTCGCCGCGGACCTGCTCGCGCAGCCCCATCGCCATCCTCCGGCCCTCGCGGACCACCCGTCCCAGCTGCGCGGCGTACCTCGGCAGCCGCTCCGGTCCCACCACCACCAGGGCGATGACCAGCAGCACGGCGAACTCGCCGGGGTTGATGCCGAACACAGCTTGCTCCCTCGCTCACCGCACCTGACCGGGCCCTGGAACGGGGGCCCCGGGCACCATCCTGCCCCCGCCGCGCGGGTCCGAGGGCCACACCCGCCGGGTGCGGGCGCCCGGCGGGCTCAGCCGACGAGCGGGACCACCCGTCCGGGGCCCCCCAGGACGCGCGGTCCCGGGCGGCGCGCGGGCACCGGCGCGGGGCGCGCGGGCGCCCGGTGCTGCAGGTGCTTGCGCAGCTGCGCGCGCGCCCGGGACAGCCGCGAGCGGACCGTGCCGGTCTTCACCCCGAGCACCTCGGCGACCTCCTCGTAGGTCAGCCCCTCGACGTCGGCGAGCACGACCACGGCGCGGAAGTCCGGTGAGAGCCTGTCCAGGGCGGCCTGCACGTCGACGTCGAAGCGGCCCGCCTCGAAGGCACGCTCCGGCCCGGCGCCCCGGTCGGGCAGGCGCGCGGCGATCTCCTCGGTGAGGGCGTCGAAGCGCAGCCGCCGGCGGCGGCGGGCCTGGTCGAGGAAGAGGTTGGTGGTGATGCGGTGCAGCCAGCCCTCGAAGGTGCCGGGGACGTAGCTGTCGAGGGAGCGGAACACCCGCACGAAGACCTCCTGGGTGAGGTCGTCGGCGTCGTCGCGGTCACCGGTCAGGCGGTGCGCCAGCCGGTGCACCCGCGCGGAGTGCTCGCGCACGAGCTCCTCCCACGAGGGCGGCACCCACGCCTCCTCCCCGGCCGACGGGGTCGGCGGGGAGGGGCGCTGTGCGCCCGCGTGCGCTGGCATGGCCAACACTCTGCTCCTGCAGGCTGGCAACGGCCTGGGGAGCGGGTGTGAGCCGGGTCACGCGGGCGCGGGCGCCGGCCGGGTCGTCACCGCCGCCGCGCCGCCAGCAGCAGGCCCTCGCCGCTGGGCACGAGGGCGGGCAGCAGGTCCGGGGAGCTCCGCAGCGCCCGGGACAGCTCGCGCACCGCCGTGGTCACCGGGTCCCGCTGGGCGGGGTCCCCGGCGCGGTCGGCCGAGAGCGCGCCGTGCAGCGCCACCACCCCGCCCGGGCGCAGCAGGCGCACCGCCCGCTCGAGGTAGGCGTCGGTGCCGACCGGGTCGGCGTCGAGCAGCACGAGGTCGTAGCCGCCCTCGGTGAGGCGGGGCAGGACGTCGACGGCCCGGCCGGTGATGCCGCGGATCCGCCCGCTGCGCACGCCGAGCTCGGCGAAGGCGGTGCGGGCCGCCCGCAGGTGCTCGGCCTCGGCGTCGATCGTGGTGAGCACCCCGTCGCGCGGCATGCCGCCGAGCATCCACAGCCCCGAGACCCCAGCGCCGGTGCCCACCTCGACGACGGCGCGCGCGTCGACCGCGGCGCACAGCGTGGCCAGCAGCGCGCCCGCGCCGTTGCCGACGGCGGCGATGCCCAGCTCCCGGGCCCGGGTGCGCGCGCGCTCCACCGCCTCGGACTCGGGCACGAAGTGCTCGGCGTACTGCCAGCTGGCGGCCTTGGAGCCGCTCGCGGAGGTCGCCGGGGCCCGCCGCGGAGCGGCACCGGCCGGCGCCTGCCCGCCGGGGAGGCCGGGCACGCCCGGCACCCCGGGGGTCACGGCAGGTCCCGCAGGAGCGCCAGCAGCACGCGCGCGCCCCAGCCGGTGGCGCCGCGCGGCACCTCGTGGGACTCCTTCTCGGCGCGCCCGACGCCGGCGATGTCGAGGTGCGCCCAGCGGCGGCGCCCGGCGAACTCGCGCAGGAACAGCGCCGCGGTCACCGCGCCCGCGCCGGGCGCCGGGGAGGAGGGCACGTGCCGCAGGTCCGCCACGTCGGAGTCGAGGCTGGGTCGGTAGTCCTCGACCAGCGGCATCCGCCACACCCGCTCTCCGGTCGCCTCGCCGGCCCGCTCCAGCGCGGCCGCCAGGGCGTCGTCCTCGGTGAACAGCGCGGCGTGCTGGCGCCCCAGGCCCAGCGTCGCGGCCCCGGTCAGCGTGGCGACGTCGAGCAGCAGCGCCGGGTCCAGCTCGGCGTCGGCCAGGGCGAGGGCGTCGGCCAGCACCAGCCGCCCCTCGGCGTCGGGGTTGTCGACCTCCACGGTGGTGCCGTCCAGCACGCGGACGACGTCCCCGGGCCGGTAGCTGGCGGCGCCCAGGGCGTTCTCCGCCAGCGGCAGCAGGGCCGTGACCGGCCGGGGCAGGCCGGCCTCGGCGGCGGCGACGGCGGTGGCCAGCACCACCGCGGCGCCCGCCATGTCGGTCTTCATGGCCACCATGGACTCGCGCGGCTTGAGCGCCAGCCCGCCGGTGTCGAAGGTGATGCCCTTGCCCACGAGCACGGCGCGCCCGCGCTGCGCGGCGGCGGGGTCGGCGGGCGTCCAGTCGACCCGCACCAGGCACGGCGGGTGCTGCGAGGCGGCGCCCACGGCCAGCAGAGCGCCGGCGCGGCGCTGGGCCAGCTCCTCCTCGTCCAGCACCCGGACCGTCAGCGTGCCGGAGCCCGCGGCCACGGCGGCGGCCCCGGCCAGCGCGCGCGCCTGGTCCGCGACCCACGCCGGGCTCTTGGTGGACGACGGCGCGGCGGCCAGGTCGCGCACGCGCCAGGTGGCGGTGGCGGCGGTGGCCGCGGCGGCCAGCGCCGCCTCGTGGCCAGCGGGTGCGCCGAGGAGGACGACAGCGCCCGCGGCGGGCGCGGGCCCCTCGCCGAGGCCGGTGCGCGGCGGGGACCACGAGCCCAGCAGCAGCCCCTCGACGAGGGCGCGCAGGCCCTCCGCGTCCAGGCCGGCGGCGGCCGTGGTGGCCGCGCGGTCGGTGCCCCGGGCGGTGCGCGCGAGGGCCGCGCCGGCGCGGCGCAGGTCGCGCGGCGAGCCGGACCCGGTGCCCAGCAGCACCAGGCGCGTCGGGGCGCCGTCGGCGCCGCGGGGATCTGCGGCCAGGCGGGCGCCGTGCAGGGGCAGCACGCTGCCCGCGGCCGCGCGCCAGCGCGCCAGGCGGCACACCTCGACCAGGTCCAGGCCGGTGCTGGCGGCCAGCCACGCCCCGGCGGGGCCGAGCGCGACGTCGTCCGCGGGCTCAGCGGTGCCAGCGGCGTCGGGAGGGCTGTCGCCGCGGGCGCCCTCGTCACCGCCGCGCGCGGGGCGACCGACCGGCACCACGAGCAGCGACGCCCCGCCCAGCGCGGCGCCACCGGGGCCACCGGCAGGACCGGTGGCCCCGGTGGCCCCGGCCGTGCCGGTGGCCGTGGCTGCTGTCGCGCCCCCGGCGGTGGGGGCGGTCTCCAGGGGGGCCGCGACCTCCACCCGCGGGAGCGGGCGGTCGGGGCGGGGGCCGACGGCGAGGTCAGCGGCCCTGCCGTGCGCGGGCGGCGCCGAGGGGGGAGGCGCGCCGGCCACGCTCAGCCCGCGGCGGTCTTGAGCGCGTCGCCCAGGGCGTTGGCCTCGTCCGGGTTCATCTCGACCACGAGGCGGCCACCACCCTCGAGCGGCATGCGCATGACGATGCCGCGCCCCTCCTTGGTGACCTCCAGGGGACCGTCACCGGTCCTGGGCTTCATGGCAGCCATGAGGCACACCCCTTCCACGTGCAAGGCACGCCATCGGTGGAGCGGGCGCTGGGAGCGCCCGCGGTCGGTGACCATCATCCCATCGGCGGCTGACGACCGGTAACCCAGGCGTCCACCGGTCGGGCGCGCGCCGCAGGTCACGGCGGCCAGTCCGACGGCGGGGAGAACCGCCACAGCCACGCGACCCACACCACCTGCAGCGCCAGCCCGGCCACCGCCCACGCCCCCACCGCCGCCCGGGAGCGCACCTGGACGGCGATGAGCAGCGCCACGGGGACCTGCAGGAGCAGGTAGCGGAACAGGGACGTCCACGGGTCCAGCACCACCAGCAGGTAGGCCTGCTGCGCGAGCACCCACGCGGGCAGCTCCGGGCCGAGCGACCGCGCCGCGGGGCCGGTGCACCACCACACGAGCGCCAGCAGCGCGGCCACGAGCACCACCGGACCGGCGACGTCGCCGAACAGCTGCGAGGACGCCCGGAACCACGGTTCCACCCACACCACGCGACCGCTGCGCCAGGCCGACTGCACCTGCGTGTAGGCGTCGGGGACCCCGGTGGCCACCCCCACCGCCACCGGCCAGGCCAGTCCGGCGACGCCGCTGGCCACCAGGAGCCCCACCAGCGCCACCCGGTCGCGCACCGCGACACCGCGCCCCTCGGCGCGCCAGCGCGCCAGGGCGTGCACCAGCACCACCAGGACGAAGGGCAGCGCCACGGCGCGGGTGGCGCCCAGCAGCAGCACCGCCAGCACGCACCAGCCGTAGCGGCGCTCCACCAGGGCCAGCAGCGCCCACGCCAGCGCCAGCAGCGCGAGGGCCTCGGTGTAGGCGTACTGCAGCACCGGCGCCGCGGGCGCGCACAGCACCAGCAGCAGACCCGCCAGGGCCGCCCCCTCCCCCGCCACCCGCGCGAACAGGCGCCGCAGGACGACGGCGGCGCCTGCACCGACCAGCAGCGCCGTGGTCGGCGCGACGACCTCCCAGCTGCCGCCGGTGACGGTCATCAGCACCCGCACGAGCAGCGGGTAGGCGGGGAAGAAGGCCCACTCGCTCTGCGCGGCGGCGCCGTCCTGCGAGCGCGGGAGGGGCAGCGGGTAGCCGTGCTCGGCGATGCTGCGGTACCAGGTCGCGTCCCACAGGCCGGCGGCCATGACGGGGTAGGACGGCGCGGCGGGCGTCCACACCGACTGCTCCTGGAAGGGCGCGACGCAGACCGTGGCCACGGCGGCGAACACCCGCGTGGCGGCGTAGACCAGCAGCGCCTGCGCCCAGCCGGGCAGCAGGCCGAAGCGCTGGCCGGCGCGGGCGCCGGCCACGCGCGCGGCCGCTCCGGCGCCCTCGCGGGCCGCCACCAGCCCGTCGAGCAGCCGCTCGAGCTGTCCGCCGCGCGGCGCCCGGGGCGGGGCGCTCACCCGCCGCCGCTCACCGGGCGGCCCGCGCCTCGGCCTCGGCGGCCACCTTCTTCAGGGTGCTGCCGAAGGCCAGGCGCCCGCCGAGGGCGATCGGCAGCGTCACGGCGCGCGACAGGGTGCGGCTGACCAGGGCGATGTCCTCGGTCCAGCGCAGCCGGCTGCGCCCGCCCGGCAGCGGCACCACCTGCACCTCGGCGTGGCCGAGGACCAGGGAGCCGAGGTGGTCGATGGCGGCGGTGCCGGCGCGGGTGGGTGTGGGCGGCTCCCAGGAGGTGACCTCCATGGGGTCGTCGAAGGCCAGGCGCCCCACGCCGCTGCGCCCGGTGAAGCGGGTGCCGGCGCCGCCGGTGTCGCGCTCCACGCGCATGGTGGTCAGCGGGATCCAGTCGCCGTGGCGGGCCCAGTCGGTGACCAGCTCCCAGACGACGTCGGCGGGGGCGGCCACCTCGCGGTGCGCGGTGAAGCGGGCCACGTCAGATCTGCTCCTCACGGGTCGGTGCCCGGCCGGGGGCCCGGGCGGGGGCGTGCTGGGCGGCGTGCGGGCCTGCGTGCGGGGGCACCTGCCCGCCCAGGGGCGTGGTGGCTGCGGCGGCGAGCGCCTCCAGCCGGCGCTCGCGCTCGGCGAGCTCGGCGCGCAGCCGGTCGAGGGCGGCGTCGACCTGGTCCATCCGGTAGCCCCGGGGCACCACCGAGAAGCGCAGCGCGTCCAGGTCCGCCGGCTCCAGCGGGCGCGGCGGCAGGGGGCGGTGCGGGCTGCTGGAGGTGGGCGCGGGCATCCCGGTCGGCAGCCGGCCCGCCGCGACGGCGACGACCACCCCCACCACGGCCACCGCCAGCAGCAGCAGGACGATGCTCACGCCGCGATGCTGCCAGACGGGCGCCGCCTCAGGCGCCCGCCTCCAGACCCTCCTGCGCGCGGACGGCGGGGACGGGGGCGGGCGCCCCCGGGTCGGCCAGGCCGGCCTCGACGGCGTCGAGGGCCTGCTGCGGGCTGGTCGTCCACGTCACCTCGGCCGCGGCGGCGGGCAGCACGAAGCCGGCGTCGACGAGCTCGGCCACCACGCCGCGCAGGCCGGCGAGCACCCCGGTGGGGTCGCAGACGACGACGGGCTTGGCGTGCAGGGCGAGCGCCCGCGCGCTCCACACCTCCAGCAGCTCCTCCAGGGTGCCCAGGCCGCCGGGGAGGACGACGAAGGCGTCCGCGGCGTCGTCCATGAGCCCCTTGCGCTCGCGCATGCCCTCGGTGACCACCAGCTCGTCGGCGTAGCGGTCACCGACCTCCTTCTCCAGCAGGGACCGCGGGATGACGCCGTAGGTGCGCCCGCCCCCCTCGCGCACGGCGCGGGCCACCGCGCCCATCATCGACACCGAGCCCCCGCCGGAGACCAGGGAGTGGCCGCGGGCGGCGATGAGCGCGCCGACGTCGGCGGCCAGCTGGACGTGGCGCGGGTCGATCCGCTCGGAGGCGGAGCAGTACACGGCGATCGCGGGCACGCCCCCACCCTGCCAGCCGCTGCCGCGGGGCCGCCCCGGGAACGCCGCCGTCCGTGGCGGGCCACCCGCTGAGCCCCACCTCCGGCGCCCACCGGGGCGCGGGTCAGCTGGCGGCGGCGACCCCGCCGGTCACCGGCCCGCCCGGGGAGCGGGGCCGCCGGGGCGCCGCCGCCACGGCCGCGTCGGTGAGGGCGCGGACCAGGTCGGGCGCGTCCTCGGGGTCCAGCCGCAGCGTGGTGGTGCACACGTCGCCGTCCCACACGGAGAGCACCACCAGGCCTGCGTCGGGGTGGGTGGTGACGCGCAGGGCGCGGGCGGGGCGGTCGCGGTCGCGCACGACCGCGCTGCGGGCGGGGGCGGGGACGACGCGCATGACCGATCATCGCCCCCGCCCACCGGTCGCCACCAGCCCCCGGACGGGCGGGACAGCGTGGCGGCGGCGTGTCGGTCCCGGCGGCTCAGGCGCCCGGCGAGCACGCCCGCTCGACCGCCTGGGCGGCCTTGCGGGCGGCGATGAGCACCGGGTCCCACACGGGCGCGAACGGCGGGGCGTAGGCCAGGTCCAGGGCCAGCACCTCCTCCACCGACATCTCGTTCCACACGCAGATGGCCAGGGCGTCCACGCGCTTGCCGGCCCCGGAGCGGCCGACCACCTGCCCGCCGAGCAGGCGGCCGCTGCGCTGGTCGGCGACCAGCTTCACGCGCACCGGCTCCGCGCCGGGCATGTAGCCGGCGGTGGTGGTGGAGTCCACGGCGGCGGTGACCACCTGGAAGCCGGCGTCGGCGGCCTCGTCGGTGGACAGCCCGGTGCGCCCGATCTCCACCCGGCAGACCTTGGTGATGGCCGTGCCGACCACGCCGGGGAAGGTGGCGTAGCCGCCGCCGAGGTTGATGCCGGCCACGCGGCCCTGCTTGTTGGCGTGGGTGCCCAGCGGCACGTGCACCCCGCGCCCGGAGACGCGGTGGCGCACCTCGGTGCAGTCCCCGGCCGCCCACACGCCCTCGGCCCCGGTGCGCTGGGCGACGTCGACGGCGATGGCGCCGGACTCCCCCAGCGGCACGCCGGCCTCCCGCGCCAGCGCCACCGAGGGCGCCACGCCCAGGCCCAGCACGACCAGGTCGCAGGGCAGCTCCAGGCCGCTGGCGGTGTGGACGGCCCTCACACGGCCGCCCTCGGCGGCGGGCGCGAGCTCCAGGCCGCACACCTCCTCGCCGGTGACCAGGTGGACGCCCTCGTCGCGCACCGCGTCGGCGATGAAGGCGCCCATGTCGTCGTCGACGGTGCCCAGCGGGGTCGCGCCGCGCTGGACCACGGTGACGTGCAGGCCCCGGACCACGCAGGCCTCGGCGACCTCCAGGCCGATGTACCCGCCGCCGACCACCACCACCCGCCGCACGGTGCCGTCCCGCTGGCCCCGCTCGAGGTCGGCGATGAGCGACGAGCCGTCGTCGAGGGTCTGCACGCCGTGCACCCCGGCCTCCGGGCCGGCGTCGAAGCCGGGGGCGTCGGGGCGGCGCGGGACGGCGCCGGTCGCGAGGACCAGCTGGTCGAAGCCCTCGCTGCCCTCGGGCGGCCCGCCGCCGTCGCCGGCCCCGCCGGCGCGCCGCCAGGTGACGGTGCGGGCGGCCAGGTCGACCCCCACCACCTCGGTGCCCATCCGCAGGTCCACGCCGCGGCGGCGGTGCTCCTCCGGGCTGCGCGCGATGAGCTCCTCGCGGGACCCGACTACCCCGCCGACCCAGTACGGGATGCCGCACGCCGAGTACGACGTGGCGCTGCCGCGCTCGAACGCGACGACCTCCAGGTCTCGCCCGCGGGCCGCGGCCTGCTGGAGGGCCTGCGAGGCCGCTGCCATGCCGGCCGCGTCACCTCCGACGACGACGACGCGGGAGCGGCCGGGAGCCATGCGCTCGACGCTATCCGGAGATCGCCGGCGCGCGCGGCGACCGCCCTCGCGGGGTGGACGCCCACCCGCCGGGCCAGCAGGACGGCGACCACGAGGGCGGCTCCGGCAGGCACCAGGCCGCAGAAGGCCAGCCCGACCCGGGCGCCCCACGTCTCGGTGATCCAGCCGACCAGCGGCGCGCCCAGCGGGGTGCCGCCGACGAAGGCCAGCAGGTACAGGCCCATGACGCGGCCGCGCACGCCGGGGTCCACCCACAGCTGCACGGAGGAGTTGGCCATCGCCTGGAAGGCCAGGTTGACCGCCCCCACGGCCACGAGGACGACGAGCAGCACGGCCGCGTCCGGCGCCAGGGCGGCCACCGCCTGCAGCGCCCCGAAGCCGAGGCAGGCGGCCACGATGAGGCGCAGCCGGGTGGTGGCGCGGGTGCCGGCGACCAGCGCCCCGGCGGTGGAGCCCAGCGCCAGGGCGGTGTTGAAGGCGCCGTAGAGCTGCGGGCCGCCGTGCAGGACCTCGGTGGACATGGCGGTGAGGACCACGGGGAAGTTGAGCCCGAAGGTCCCCACGACCCCCACGAGCACGATGGTGACCAGCACGTGCGGGCGCTCGCGCACGTGCGCCAGGGCTGCGCGCACGCCGCCGCGGTCCCGCGCCGCCCCCGGCACGCGCGGCACGGGCCGGGTGAGCAGGTCCGCCGGGCGCAGCAGCGCCAGCGCGACCAGCGGCGCGGTGAAGCAGGCGGCGGTGGCGGCGAAGGCCCAGCCCGTGCCGACGGTGCTGATGAGCGTGGCGGCCACGGCGGGTCCGAGCAGCCGGGAGGTCTGGAAGACGGCGGAGTTCAGCGACACCGCCCCGCGCAGGTGCTCGGCCGGCACCAGCTCGCCGGCGAAGGCCTGGCGCGCGGGGCCGTCGACGGCGGTGACGCAGCCGCCCAGCAGCGCGAGCACCCACACCAGCGGGGCGCTGGCCACGCCGGTGAGCGTCACCAGCGCCAGGGTGGAGGTCAGGGTGAGGAAGGCGGCCTGGGTGATCATCAGCAGGGTCCGCTTGGGGAACCTGTCGGCCAGCTGCCCGGCGTGCAGGCCGAGGAGCAGCACGGGGGCGAACTGGCAGGCCATGGTCACCCCCACGGCGGCGGGGCTGCCGGTGAGCTCCAGCACGAGCCAGTCGGTGGCGATGTTCTGCATCCACACGCCGGTGCTGGCGACGGCGTGGCCTGCGAGGTAGGTGCGGTACGGGCGGTTGGACAGCGGCGCGAGGGCGCGGGGGGCCAAGAGGGCCTCTTCCGGGGGTCGGCGGGGCGACCGGGGTGGTGGCGGACCGGGGCGGCGGCAGCGCGGGTCGCGGACCGCTCGCGGTCACGGACCGTCGCCGCCGGGCACCAGCCTCTCGCGCGCTCGGGTGCTGCCGCAGCATCACCGGAGCCGATCGGTGCTCTGACTGGCATCATGGACCGTGATGGGTGAGCAGGTGGGGAGCGGGTACGACGTCGTGCAGCTGCGCTCCTTCCTCGCCGTGGCGCAGGCGCGCAGCTTCACGCGGGCCGCCGCCCGGCTCGGTGTGGGGCAACCCACCGTGAGCCAGCACGTGCGCAAGCTCGAGGCCGCCACGGGCCGGCTGCTGGTGCTGCGGGACACCCGCAGCGTGTCGCTGACGCCCGACGGCGAGGCGATGATCGGCCTGGCGCAGGAGATCGTGGCCGCCCACGAGAGGGCCACCGCCTACTTCCGCGGCCAGCGCCCGCACGGCCGGCTGCGGATGGGCATGTCCGACGACCTGGCGCTGACCCGCCTGCCCGCCATCCTGCGCGAGTTCCGCCGCGAGAACCCGCTGGTCGACCTCGACCTCGCGGTCGACCAGAGCGGGACCCTGCACCGCCGCCTGGCGGCCGACCGCCTGGACGTCTACGTGGGGCGGCGCCCGGCGGCGGGCGACGCCAGCCGCCACGTCACCGGGGCGGCCATCGGCGAGCAGCTCGTCAGCCGCGAGCGCATGGTCTGGGTGGGCACCCCGACCACCCGGCTCGACCCTGCGGCCCCGGTGCCGCTGGTGCTCTACCCGCCGCCGTCGATCGCGCGGACGATGATGGAGGAGGCGCTGCAGCGCGCCGGCACGGCCTACCGCACCGCTGCGCTGTGCCGCGGCACCAACGGCCTCATCGCCGCCGTGGCCGCCGGCATCGGCCTGTCGGCGGTGCCGCGCAGCCTGGTGCCCCCGCAGCTGTCAGTGCTGCGCCGTGACGTCCGCGCCGAGGTCCTCCTGCCCGAGCTGGGCACCACCGACCTCGTGCTGCTCACCAACCCGCGCACCGCCGAGCGCCCCGCCTCCCGGGCGCTGGTCGCCGCCGTGCTGGCCAGCGGGCCCGCCGTCGTCTCCGGCTGAGCCCGGCGCCGCCGGGCGCGCAGCGGCGGCCCACTCCTCGTCGACCAGCCCCCCGAGCAGCACCACCGCGCTGCCCAGCCAGCCCAGGAGCATGGCGGCCACCAGCGCGCCCACCACCGTGGCGGCCGCTTGCACGGCCTCGTCCCCGGAGCTGGTCACCGGGCCGGGGGTGCCCAGCACCGCCAGCGCCGCCCGGAAGGCGACCACCAGCCCCACCAGCGCCGCGGTGGCGAGCACCGCGCCGGGAGCCACCGAGCGCCACGTGACGCGCACCGGCGCGCCCACCCGGTACAGCAGCGCGAGCCCCGCGGCCACCACCACCAGCAGCACCGGCCAGCGGCCCACCGCCCACGCCGTGGCGAAGGCGCCGCCCAGCCCCAGCGCGTCCGCGAGGCGCTCCCCGCCTCCGAGCAGCGGGCCCACCACGAGGACCACGAGCACCAGCGCCCCGGCCACCACGGCCACGAAGGTCAGCACGAAGGAGAGCAGGAACAGCAGCACCGGGCGGCGCTCCTCCACCGGCGTCCCCCCCTCGCGCAGCACCCGCAGCGCCGAGCGCACCACCCGGCTGGCCACCACGAGGGCGACCAGCGCGCTGCCCAGGGCGACCCCGGTCTGCTCCTGCGCGAGCAGCTCGCGCACGAGCGGCGCGCCCAGGCTGGAGGCCAGCGCCGGGCTCAGCACCGCCTCCAGCAGCTGCACGAGGAACGCCTGCGCGTCCCCGACGTCCTCGGGGTCCAGCCAGCGCCCGAGCAGGCCCAGCCCGGCGCCCAGCGCGGTGACCAGCGGCACCGCCGACAGCAGCAGGTAGAAGCACATCTCCGCCGCCCGCCCGCCGAGGCGCAGGTCGGAGGCCCGCAGCGCCACCCGCGCCGCCACCGCCACGGGGTTGCGCCCGCGCAGCCGCCAGGGCGCCCGCTGGGCGGGGGCCTGCAGCCTGACGACGAGCCGCGTGGGGGGCACGGCCCGGCTAGTCCCGGGACGCCGCGGCCGGCGTCGTCGGCAGCAGCCAGGCCAGCAGCGCCTCGCGGCACTCGCGGACCTCCTCGACGGGGCACCACTCGCCGGCGGTGTGGGCCAGCAGCGGGTCGCCGGGGCCGAAGTTCACCGCGGGCACGCCGAGCTCGGAGAACCGGGCGACGTCGGTCCAGCCCAGCTTGGCCACGGGCTGGCGCCCGCTGCGGGCCATCACCTGCTGCACGAAGTCGCGCGTGGCCGGGTGGTCCAGGCCGGGCCGGGCGCCGGGGGCGGCGTCGACCACCACCAGCTCGGCGCCGACCTGCTCCTCCAGCCCGGCGAACACCCCCCGGACGTGCTCCTCGGCCTGGGCGGGGGTGAAGCACGGCGCGAAGCGGTGGTTCACGGTGACCGTGCACGCGTCGGGGATGACGTTGCCGGCCACGCCGCCGCTGATGCCGACGGCGTTGAGCCCCTCGCGGTAGACCAGCCCGTCGACCTCGATGCTGCGCGCCTCGTAGGCGGCCAGGCGGGCCAGCACGGGGGCCGCGAGGTGGACCGCGTTGACGCCGACCCAGGAGCGCGCCGAGTGCGCGGCGCGGCCGGTCAGGCGGACCTCGGCGCGCAGCGTGCCGTTGCAGCCGCCCTCGATGCCGGCGCTGGTGGGCTCCCCCAGGACGGCGACGTCGCCGGCGAGCCAGTCGGGGCGCCGGCGCGCCAGCCGGCCGAGGCCGTTGAGGGCGGAGTCGACCTCCTCGTGGTCGTAGAAGACCCACGTGACGTCGCGCGGGAGGCGGCGCGGCTCGGCCGCCAGCGCGTCCGCCACGGCCGCGGCCGCCGACAGCGCCACCGCCACCCCGCCCTTCATGTCGGTGGCGCCGCGGGCCACGAGCCGCTCCACGCCCTCGACGACCTCCCGGCGCGAGGGCAGGTCGCCGCCGGCCAGCGGGACGGTGTCGAGGTGGCCCGCGACGACGACGCGCTCCGGGCGGCCCAGGCGGGTCCGCGCGACCACGGCGTCGCCGTCACGGAGGACCTCGTAGTGGGCGCTGCCGCCGCCCCCGCGCGCGCCCAGCGCGCGCAGGGCGTCCTCGACGAGGTCGGCCAGCGGGCCCTCCCGGCCGCTGACGGACTCGACGTCGCAGACGGCGCCGGCCAGGTCGGCGACGTCACCGGCCAGGTCCAGGCGCGGCGAGGGGGCCGCGCGGTCGGTGCGCGCCGGGGAGCTGCTCACGGAGCACGACACTACGGCCCGCGCGGGTGGCGGCCCGGGACGAAGGTCGGCGAGCGCGCCCGGCACCGCGCCGGCCTCCCTACCCTGGGACCATGACCACGGGCACGGCTGCCGGCACGGACGCGACCACCCCACCTCCGGCGCCGGGCGCCTCCCGCAGGGCCTGGGGCTACGGCCTGGCCACGACGTCCACCGCCGACGGGACGGTGCTGGACACCTGGTACCCCGCCCCGGCCCTGGGACCGGCCCCCTCCGACGACAGCCCGTACGCGGTGCCCGCCGCGCTGGCGGCGCTGGAGCGGGAGGACACCGCCCGCGGCGTGCGCACCCAGGTGGTGCGCACGGAGGTGGACCTCGACGCGCCGCCCGCCGACGCCCCCGACGCCTACCTGCGCCTGCACCTGCTCTCCGCGCGGCTGGTGGCCCCGCGGACGGTCGACCTCGACGGGATCTTCGGGGTGCTCGCCAACGTCGTGTGGACCGACCGCGGCCCGTGCCCCGTGCCGGGCTTCGAGCAGACCCGGCTGCGGCTGCGCGCCAGCGGCCCGGTGCACGTGCTAGGGGTCGACAAGTTCCCGCGCATGGTCGACTACGTGCTGCCCACCGGCGTGCGCATCGCCGACGCCGACCGGGTGCGCCTGGGCGCCCACCTGGCCGAGGGCACCACGGTCATGCACGAGGGCTTCGTCAACTACAACGCCGGCACGCTGGGCGCCTCCATGGTCGAGGGGCGCATCTCCGCGGGCGTGGTGGTCGGTGACGGCAGCGACGTCGGCGGCGGCGCGTCCATCATGGGCACGCTCTCCGGAGGCGGCACGCAGGTCGTCTCGGTGGGGAGGCGGTCGCTGCTGGGCGCCAACGCCGGCATCGGCATCTCCCTGGGCGACGACTGCGTGGTCGAGGCGGGCCTGTACGTCACCGCCGGCACCAAGGTCGTGCTCACCGGTGACCTCGCCGTCGCCGCCGCGCCCGAGGGCTGGCAGCCGGGCGACGACGCCGTCGTCGTCAAGGCCCGCGAGCTGTCGGGCCGCGACGGGCTGCTGCTGCGCCGCAACTCCACCTCCGGTGCCGTGGAGGCGGTGGCGCTCACCCGGGCGGCCGTCGTCCTCAACGACGCGCTGCACGCCAACTGACGCCACCCGACCCCTCCTCCGGAGCCCGTGCCCCTCATGGCCACCGTGCAGCAGCGCCGCCGCCCCGCTCCCCCACCGCCGCCGCGGCGCGGCGGGGGACACCGCGCCGTGGGCCGCTTCGTCGGCACGGCGGCGGTGCTGGCGGTGCTGGCCGGGGGGGCGTGGGTGGCCGTGCAGCAGGTGGCGCCCTCGTCCACGGTGGTCGTCGAGCGGTGCACCGCGGTCGGCGGTGAGGGCGACGGCGCCACCGAGCACGACCTGGCGCCCGACCAGGCCGCCAACGCCGCGCTCATCACCGCCATCACCCAGCAGCGCGGGATGCCGGCGCGCGCGGCCACGATCGCCCTGGCCACCGCCGTCCAGGAGAGCAAGCTGCGCAACATCGCCTACGGCGACCGCGACTCCCTGGGGCTGTTCCAGCAGCGGCCCTCCCAGGGCTGGGGCACCGAGGCGCAGATCCAGGACCCGGTGTACTCCACGAACGCCTTCCTGGACGTGCTGGCGCGGGTGGACGGGTACGCGGACGCCCCCATCACCGTGGTCGCCCAGCGGGTGCAGCGCTCGGCCTTCCCCGACGCCTACGCCGACCACGAGCCGGAGGGCCGCGCCTACGCCTCGGCGCTGACCGGGTACTCACCGGCGGCCCTGACCTGCCGGCTGCGCCCGGTGCCGGACTCCTCGGCGCAGGCGGCGGGCCAGGACGGCTACTGGCCGCGCACGCAGCCGCTGGTGGCCGCGTTCGGGCGCGAGCGCGGGACCGGCGTGCCCATCGCCCCGACCGACGAGGGCGCGGGCGCCCTCATCGGCACGCCCGCCACCGGTGGGGCGGCCGACGACGCCCAGCGGCGCACCGGCTGGTCGGCGGCGCAGTGGGCGGTGGCGCACGCCGCGGACTTCCAGGTGGTCGCCGTGGGCACGGACGGCAAGCAATGGCGCCGCGACAGGCCCGACGACGGCTGGACCGACGTGCCCGAGGCCGACCGGGAGCGCCTCGCACCGGCCGGCGCCGCCGTCGTGCTGGTCGCCGGCGGCCGGTTCGAGTAGCCCCCAGGAACCGCAACCAGGCGCTCGGCTGCGGATCCCGACCCCTCCGGAACCGCAACCAGGCGCTCGGCAGCGGCTCCCGACCCCTCCGGAACCGCAGCCAGGCGCTCGGCTGCGGCTCCTGCTGCGGTTCAGCGCTCGGAGACGGGCACGTAGGCGCGCTCGGGCGAGCCGGTGTACACCTGGCGCGGCCGGTTGATCTTCATGGCGGGGTCGGTGACCCCCTCGCGCCACTGCGCGATCCACCCCGGCAGGCGGCCGAGGGCGAACAGCACCGTGAACATCCGCGTCGGGAAGCCCATCGCCTGGTAGATCAGCCCGGTGTAGAAGTCGACGTTGGGGTAGAGCTTGCGCTCCACGAAGTAGTCGTCCTGCAGGGCGATCTCCTCGAGCCGCTTGGCGATGTCGAGGAGCGGGTTGTCGGCGCGGGCGAGCACCCGGTCGGCGGTCTTCTTCACGATCGCCGCGCGCGGGTCGTAGTTCTTGTACACGCGGTGGCCGAAGCCCATGAGGCGCACGCCGTCGCGCTTGTCCTTGACCTTGGCCATGAACGAGTCGGCGTCGTCGTCGCCGCGGTGGATCGCCTCGAGCATCTCCAGCACCGCGGAGTTCGCCCCGCCGTGCGCCGGGCCCGAGAGGGCGTGGATGCCGGCGGAGACCGACGCGAAGAGGTTCGCGCCGGAGGAGCCGACCATGCGCACGGTGGAGGTGGAGCAGTTCTGCTCGTGGTCGGCGTGGAGCACGAAGAGCAGGTCGAGCGCCTTGACCATCTCCGGGTCGGGCTCGTACGGCTCGGCCGGCCACCCGAAGGTCATCCGCAGGAAGTTCTCCACCAGGCCCTGGGAGTTGTCCGGGTAGAGCATCGGGCGCCCGGTGGACTTGGAGTAGGCGTACGCCGCGATGGTGGGCAGCTTGGCCAGCAGCCGGAAGGTCGACAGGTCGACCTGGGCGGCGTCCTTGGGGTTGAGGGAGTCCTGGTAGAAGGTCGACAGCGTCGAGACCGCCGAGCTCAGCACCGGCATCGGGTGCGCGTCGCGCGGGAAGCCGTCGAAGAACCGCTTCAGGTCCTCGTGGAGGATCGTGTGGCGGTTGATCCGCGAGGTGAACGCCTCGAGCTGGTCGGCGGTGGGCAGCTCGCCGTTGATGAGCAGGTAGCTGACCTCGGCGAAGCTGGAGTGCTCGGCCAGCTGCTCGATCGGGTAGCCGCGGTAGCGCAGCACCCCGGCGTCGCCGTCGATGTAGGTGATGTCGCTCTGGCAGGAGGCGGTGTTGACGAAGCCCGGGTCGAGCGTCACGAAGTCGGTGCGCTTGAGCAGGCCCGAGACGTCGAGCCCGTCGTTGCCGTCGACCGCCGGCACCACGCTCAGCGGCAGGGAGCCCCCGGGGTGGACCAGCGTCACGGGCGATCCGGAGGGCACGGCGGACAGCGGGCCGGTCGCGGGGTCGGTCATGGCGCGGCTCCTCGTCGTCGGGGGTGTCTGCGGGACAGGGCGACGGGGCGTCGCCCCGCAGGTGGTGCGCTGAGGACGCTACCGGTCCAGGGCGCCGAGCCGTGAGGCGGCGGCGTCGACCCGCTCGTCGGTCGCGGTGAGGGCCACCCTGACGTGCGCGGTCCCCGACGGCCCGTAGAAGTCGCCGGGCGCCACGAGCACCCCGAGGTCGGCGAGGCGCTCGAGCAGCTCCCAGCCGCTGCCGAGGACGGGTGAGCGGGCCCACAGGTACAGGCCGGCCTCGGAGTGCTCCACCACCAGCCCGGCGCCCTCCAGCGCCGAGCGCAGCACGCGGCGGCGCCGCGCGTAGCGCTCGCGCTGGGCCGCCACGTGCTCGTCGTCGGCCAGGGCCGCGGCCACGGCCGCCTGCACCGGCGCGGGCACGATCATCCCGGCGTGCTTGCGCACGCCCAGCAGGTGCGCCACCAGCGCGGGGTCGCCCAGCACCACCCCGCCGCGGTAGCCGGCGAGGTTGGACCGCTTGGACAGCGAGGTGACCAGCAGCAGCCCCTCGTGGGAGGCGCCCGCCACGCGCGGGTCGAGCACGCTGGGCACCTCGGGCACGTCCCAGGCCAGCTCGGCGTAGCACTCGTCGGAGGCGACCACGGCGCCCTCGGCGCGGGCGCGCTCCACCGCGGCGCGCAGGTCGTCCGCGCCCGTCACGGCGCCGGTGGGGTTGGAGGGGCTGTTCAGCCACACCAGCCGCACCCGCCCCCCCGCCAGCTGCTCGGGGCTCGGCCAGCCGCCCGGGGGGACGGCGACGGCGCGCGCACCCGCCAGGCGGGCACCGACGTCGTAGGTGGGGTAGGCCACCTCGGGGATGACGACGACGTCGCCGGGGCCCAGCCCGAGCAGGGTGGGCAGCCAGGCCACCAGCTCCTTGGAGCCGACCGTCGGGAGCACGGCGGAGGGGTCCACGCCGACGGCCCCGCGCGAGCGCGCCGCCCAGCCGGCCGCCGCCTCGCGCAGCGCGGGCGTGCCGGCGGTCAGCGGGTACCCCGGCGCGTCGGCGGCCTCGCGCAGGGCGCGCTGCACCACCTCCGGCGTCGGGTCGACCGGGGTGCCGACCGAGAGGTCGACGATGCCGCCGGGGTGGCGGCGGGCGCGCTGGGCCGCCGGGCCGAGGGCGTCCCACGGGAAGTCCGGCAGCGAGCCGGTGCGGGACGCCCCGCCGCCGGCCCGCGGGGACCAGCCGGTCAGTGGCCCGTCTCCTGCGGCGGCAGCGCCGCGACCAGGGGTGCGTCCTTGGCGATGGCGCCGAGCTTGGCCGCCCCGCCCGGAGACCCGATGTCGTCGAAGAAGGCCGCGTTGTCGGTGGTGTAGTCCGCCCACTGCGCGGGGACGTCGTCCTCGTAGTAGATGGCCTCGACGGGGCACACCGGCTCGCAGGCCCCGCAGTCGACGCACTCGTCGGGGTGGATGTAGAGCGACCGGTTGCCCTCGTAGATGCAGTCGACCGGGCACTCCTCCACGCAGGCGCGGTCCTTCAGGTCGACGCAGGGCTGCGCGATCACGTAGGTCACGGCAGCAGTCTCCCACCCACCGGCGGCTGGCGACGAGCGGAGGTCAGTCGAGCGCCGGCGCGGCGCCGCCGGGGGCGCCACCGGCGCCCGGTGCCGTGCACGTGACGGCCGTGCGCGGGGCGTAGGTGGTGGTCAGCTCGTCGGTCACCGCCTGCGCCTCCTCCTGGTCCGGGGTCCGCCCGCTGCCGGGCACCGGGGTGGTGGTGCGCACGACGGTGGTGGTGAAGCCGTCCTGGCCGGGCTGGGCGGCGCACTGCGGGGACGGGTCGGACAGCTGCACCGGGGGGCGCACGTCGCTGGCCGCGGAGGTCGTCAGGGTGACCTGGCGGGTCGGCGGCCCCCACACCTGCACCCGCAGCACCCCGTCCACCACCTCCACGCGCAGCAGCGCGCCCGTGGAGGTGGCCTCGGTGAGGACCAGCGGCGCGCCGGGCCCGACCACGGCGTCCAGGCCCACCGGGTCGCGCGGGTTCCACGACTCCGGCGCCGTGCGCGCGTCGACCTGCAGGCCGGCGGCGAAGGCCGCTGCGTGCACCGCGGAGGCCACCTGCGTGGTGCCCGCGGCCAGGGTGGTGGTGGCGCGGCCGTCGACCACCACGCGGGCCGGCACCCACCCGGCCTGCTCGCTGGGCTCCCCCATGCGCGCGCCGACGTCGAGCGGCTCCCCGGGGGCGAGCACCGCGCCGTCCAGCGCGCGCGCCGCGGCGGTGACGTCCTGCGTGCGGGCCGGGTCGGCGGTCAGCGGGGAGACCACCTGGCCCAGCAGCGCGCTGATGCCCATCCCGGCCAGCGCCTCGGTGCTCAGCGCCGGCTCGACCTGCCGCGTGGCGACCTGCGCGGTGCGCCCCTCGCCGCTGGCCACGAGCGCCGCGGCGGCGGCGGTCGACAGCGCCCGCGGGTCCGGCTCGGAGCCGGCGACGGCGGGGACCACCACGGGCGCTCCCGTGCTGGTGTCGAGGCGGGCGTCCTGGGCGGGTGCGCTGGTGGCGGGGTCGGCGGCGGCCACGGCCTCCGCCAGCGCCGCGCCGTCCACGTGCAGCCGCAGGGAGGGGCCGTCCACCACCACCGACAGCGAGGGCAGCACCTGGGCCGGCGGGAGCACCACGGTGCGGCCGCCCACCACCACGGTCAGGGGCGCGGAGACCGCCGGGAGCGCCTGGGCCTGCAGCGCCTCCTGGACGGCGGCGGCGGTGGCCTGCGGCTCGGTGGTGCGCGCGGGCAGCGGCAGCGGGCGCTGGCCGCCGGGCGCCCCGGGCGCGGCCAGCCAGGCGCGGCGGACCTGCGCGACGGCGGCCTCGCGGTCCAGCGCGGTGCCGGTCACCGGCGCGACCGCCACCGGCTGGCCGGAGGCGAAGCTGATCGACCCCTCCACGGCCGGGACGTCGAGCGCCACGGCCGCCCTGTCCACGGCGGCTGCGAGGTCAGCCTCGCGGCCCTCCAGGACGGGCGCGACGGCGCCGCCGCCGGCCACCTGGCGCCACAGCGTGGTGGGCAGCCCGACGGGCCCGATGGCGCGGGCCGCGGTGGCGGCGGCGTCCAGGCGCAGGTCGGCGACGGACGGGTCGACGGTGGTGGTCCGCTGCCCCTGGCCGGGGGCGTCCAGGCGCACCTGCAGCGGCTCGGCCAGCCGCGGAGCGAGGGTGCGGGACAGCAGCCGCACCGCGTCGTCGCGGTGCATCCCGCCGATGGCGACGCCGGCCACGGTGGTGCCCTCGGGCACCCGGTCGGCCAGGTGCGCGGAGACCCCCGACCAGGCCGCGGCCACCAGCCCGGCGCCGGCCACGAGGGCGAGGACGCGGGCCCGCTGCCCCCTCGCGGCGCCGTCCTGGCCCTCCCGCCGGTGGTCCTGCTGCGGCTCCTGCTGGTGCTCCGGCTGGTGCCCGGGCAGCCCCGCCGCGGGCGGCGGCGCCGTCGCGGGCGCCGGGCCCAGGACGGGGGCACCCGACGTCTCGGGCAGCACGACGACGGCGCCGGCGGCTTTCGGCTCGAGGCGGTGCTGGGGGGCTCGCGGGGCGGGCACGCGCGCGGGGCCGCCCGGGCCGCCGGCGCTCCCGGGGCGCCGCCCCGGTGCGCTCGCGCGCTCGAGCATCTCCAGCAGCTGCGCGGCGCCCCCTGCCTCTCCCACGCCAGCGAGGCTAGGGAGGATCAGGCCAGGGCGTGGTAGGAACGCCGGAACCTGACCAGCGGCTTCTCCCCCGCGGCGGCCGCAGCGCCGGGCCGCAGGCCCACCACCGCGCCGAGCACCACGGCGTGGTCCCCGGCGGGGTGCACGTCCGTCGTCCGGCACTCGAACCCCGCGAGCGCGCCGTCCAGCAGCGGCACCCCCGTCACGGCGCCGGGGGTGTGCGGGACCCTGTCGAGCTGGCCGACCGCCGGGCGCCCCGGAGTGGCCAGCCAGCTCGCCGTGGCGCGCGCGCCCTCGCCCAGCAGCGACAGCCCCCAGGTGCCGGCGCCCTCGACGGCGTCCAGGAAGCGCGCGTCCTCGTGGACGCACACCAGCAGCAGCGGCGGCTCGCGGCTCACCCACGTGCACGACGTCACCGTGATGGCGTGGTCCTGGCCGCGCCAGCGGGTGCTGGCGACCGCCACGCCGGCCGCGATCTCCTCGAAGGCCGCCGCGGCGGCGTCGGGGTCGACGCCGCCGCCGGAGGCGGCGTCGGGGTGCTGGCCGGGCTCGGAGGTCACAGCCCCACGGTAGGAGCGGCCACCGGGGCGGTGGGCGGCAGGACGACGGTCAGGCCGGGCACGGGCACGGCCGGCCCCGCCGCCGCGAGCACGTCGCTGATCTCGTGGCCGATGAGCTCGTGGCGCTCCAGCAGCGCGTCGCGCAGGGCGGCCACCAGGTGGGTGTTGGCGCCGAGCAGCGCCCGCACCGCGTCGCGCTGGGCGGCGAGCAGCTCCTCGAGCTGGGCGCGGGCGCTGGCGTCGCCCAGCACGCGGCCCACCAGGCCCTCCCCCACGGGCGAGGCCTCGGCCGCGGCGAAGGAGACCAGCGAGGAGGCCATGCCCGCCGCGCCGACCATCTGCGCGCCGACCCGGGTGGCGTACGCGAGGTCGCTGCTCGGCCCGGTGGAGGTGTCGCCGAAGGCGAGCTCCTCGGCCACCTGCCCGCCGAAGGCGATCCGCACCAGCGCGACCAGCTCGCTGCGCGAGCGGGTCCACACCTCCTCGGCGTCGCCGTGGGCCAGCAGCCCCAGCGCCCCGGCGCGCTTGACGATCGTCAGCACCTCCAGGCGGCGCTGGGGGGCCACGAGGTGGGCGACGACGGCGTGGCCCGCCTCGTGGGTGGCGATCAGCCGCGCCTCGCGGGCGGTGTAGCCGACCGGGGAGCCCAGCCCCACCGAGGTCACCAGGCGGGCGTGCTCCACGTCCTTCCAGCTCATGGCCTGGGCCCCCCGGCGCACAGCGTTGACGAGGGCCTCGTCGAGCAGGTTCTCGATCATCACCGGGGTGGAGCCGGCGGTGATCCCCGCGAGGGCGTCGCGGCGCTCGTCGTCGTCGAGCTCGGCCTCGTGGGCCTTGCGCGCCAGGAAGTGGTCGAGCACCTCCCGGCGGCCCCGCTGGTCCGGGGCGTCGAAGGTGAGCCGGCGGTCGAAGCGGCCCGGGCGCAGCAGCGCGGGGTCGAGGGAGTCGGCGCGGTTGGTGGCGGCGATGAGCAGGACGTCGACCGGCTCGACCCTCGGGCGCGGCAGCTGGCGGTGCGCCGGCAGCAGGAGGTTGGCCGCGTCGACCAGCCGGCCGAGCAGCTGCTGCGCGCCGGTGGGCTCGTCGAAGGACTGCATCTGCACCAGCAGCTCGTTGACCACGCCGCCCACGCCCTCGGTGCCCATCGCCGACACGACGGCGCCGCGCGGGACGCCGGCGCCTGCCACGGCGCTCTGCAGCGGCAGCCCCTCGAGCCCCCCGCAGCACACGACGCTGCTCGCGCTCGCCGGGGAGGTGGCGGGCGCCGTCGGCATGCCGTGGCGGACGGTGGCGATGGCGTCGACCTCCTCGATGAAGCCGATCGCCCCGCCCTCGGCGCGCGCGGCCCGCCGCAGCGCCCGGAAGTAGGAGCGGATCCGGCGCGCCGTGGCGCCGTAGTACATGGACTGGAAGCTCGTGCCGGACACGTAGAGGAACGGCACCCCGGCCTCGCGGGCCATGGCCTTGGCCATGTGCGTCTTGCCGGTGCCGGGCGGGCCCTCGAAGAGCAGCCCTCGGCGCGGGGTGCCGCCCATCTCCCGGCGGAAGGTGCGCCCGGCCAGGAAGAGGTCCAGGGAGCGCTGCACCTCCTCCTTGACCGGGCCCAGGCCCTTGACGTCGGCCATCGACACGTCGATCTGCTCGGGGCGGTAGACCAGGTGCGGGGAGCGGCCCGAGACCACGACCTGCGCGAGCAGCACGCCGATCATCAGCAGGAAGAAGGCCCCGACGATGAGGTACAGCGGGTCGACGGCCGGCAGCGCGACGTCGGACGCCGACACCGGGTCCCCGGTGAGCAGCCGGTACCAGAGGTAGCCGGCCACGGGGGCGAGGACGACGGCGATGCGCAGCAGGCGGCGCTGGCGACGGCGCTCGCGGTTGCGACCGACGTCGGCGCTGTCGCGGCGGACGCCCTGCTGAGGCTCCATGCTCACTCCCCGTGTTGACCTGGCGTCATCACAGCGACCGCCTGACACTCTCCGCAACCGCGGCTTCACCCTCGGCGGTGGAGAGTCACGCTGAGTGACACGTGGTCACGCTGGAGGAGCGATCCCCGCGAAGAGGTCCGTCTCGAGCCCGTCCCCGCGGCGGGTGTCGGGCGCTCTGACGCCCCGCGCCAGGCGGTAGGCCTCCGTCGTCCACACCGGCTGCCAGCGGTCCTGGCTGACCATGAACTCCGGCCCCCCGCTGCCGCCGTCCAGCCGGGTGCGCACCTGGCTGCGGTGGGCGCGCAGCGCCGCCGCCTTCGCGGCCAGCTGCTCTGGCGCCTCCACGACGCACGCCACCTCCGCGTCGTCGACCACCATGCTGGGCCACGCGGAGCGGTCGGGGCCGAAGGACTCCTCGGCCTCGGAGGCCGGCACCACGCCCTCGTAGAGCTTGGCGACCTCCCACGGCACGCCCCCGGCCACCCCCGGCGCCGTGGGGTGGGCCGCCAGCTCCACGGCGCGGCGGGCCACCGCGGCGGCCTGCACGTGGTCGGGGTGCCCGTAGCCGCCGCCCGGCTCGTAGGTGACCACCACCTGCGGGCGCACCTCGCGCAGCACCCCCGCGAGGCGCGCGGCGGCCTCCTCCAGGTCCGCCCGCGCGAAGGCCGCCGGTCCGGTGTCGGGCGCCGCGACCGCGCGCATGCCCTCGCCCCAGGCCATGCCGGAGTCCTCGTAGCGCACCGCCGCCGTCTGGGCGGCGTCCTCGCCGTCCAGGGGGGCGTCGTCCAGGAAGCGGTGGTCGGTGACGCCGAGCGCCTCCATCGCCGCGGCCAGCTCCAGCACGCGGTGCGCGGCCAGCGCCGCGTGGTCGCCCTCGAGGTGCGCGAGCTCGGGCTCGACCACCTCGCCGCGCTCCCCGCGCGTGCACGTCACCAGCGTCACGCCCGCGCCGGCGCTGGCGTAGCGGGCCATGGTGGCGCCGTTGCCGATCGTCTCGTCATCGGGGTGGGCGTGCACGAGCAGCATGCGGCGCGGCACGTCGAGGGACTCCATCGCCGCGAGCTCCTCCGGCTCGAAGGCCCGCTCGGCGACGTCGTCGACGACGTCGGCCATCTGCGCGAGCACGTCGTCGTCGGGACGGGAGGCGGTCTCCGCCGTGGAGTCGGGCTCGGGCGTGGTCGTCACAGCCCGCCACGCTAGCCAGTCCTGCGGCTGGCGCCTCCCCGGCTCCTCGGCGCTTCCCGAGATGGCCCTCATCCGCCGTCGTCGCACGTCGCGGCGATGAGGGCCATCTTCGGAACCACCCGGCGACAGTCCCGGCGACGTCCGTCGTCCCCGTCCCTGCTCCGCGCCCTCGCCCTCGCCCTCGCCGGCGGACCACGGGGGCCACGACGCCGAGGGCTTCCCGAGATGGCCCTCGTCCGGTGGCAGGTGCCGGAGCCGGGGCGCCTGTGGACAGCCCCAGCGGCGGGACGGCGACCTGGGCCAGCCTGTCCTGCGTGCGCTTCTCGACCCCGCTGCCGGAGGAGATCCGGGACCGCGCCTTCCGCGTGGAGGAGGCGCTGGCCCTCGGGGTGACCCGCAAGCGCTTGAGGGGGGTGGACCTGCGGGCGCCGTTCTACGGGGTCCGGGTGCCGCTGTCGGTGCCGTGGGGCGTGCGCGCCCGCGCGCGGGCGGCCCTGCTGGTGCTGCCGGAGGGGTCGCTGGTCGTGGGGCTGCACGCCGTCGCCGTCGCCGGGCTGCCGGCGCCGATGAGCTGGGACGACCTCGTGGAGCGCCCCCTGGAGGTCGCCGTGCCCCTGCGCCTGCGGGAGCCGAGACCCCGCAGGAACCTCGACGTCGGCGTCCTGCCGTGGCGCACCAGGTGCCGGACGGTGGTGGACGACGGCGTGCCGCGGCCGGCGGACGAGGACCTGTGGGCGCACGTGGTCGGGGCGGGGACGCCGCGGCTCTCTCCCGACGGCGTCCTGGAGCTCGGGCGCGCGGTGCTCGAGCGCGGCGGCGGGGACCCCTCGGCGATGCGCGAGGCCCTGGGGCGGGTGCCGCCGGCCATCGCCACGCGGGCGCGGCTGCACCTCGCGCGGCTGGAGCGCACGAAGAGCGCCGGACGCCCCTGACGCGGTGCGTCAGGGGCGTCCGGGAGGACGACGAGGGAGCAGGGTCAGCGGCGGGCGCGGGCGGCCTTGCTGCGCTCGGTCTGGTCGAGGACCACCTTGCGGATGCGCACGGCGTCGTGGGTGACCTCGACGCACTCGTCCTCGCGGCAGAACTCCAGGCTCTGCTCCAGGGAGAGCTTGCGGGCTGGCACGAGGCGCTCCAGCTCGTCCGCGTTGGAGCGGACGTTGGTCATCTTCTTCTCCTTGGTGATGTTGACGTCCATGTCGTCGGAGCGGGAGTTCTCCCCGACGACCATGCCCTCGTACACCTCGGTGGAGGGCTCCACGAAGAGCGTGCCGCGCTCCTGCAGCGACGTCATCGCGTAGGAGGTCGCCTGGCCGGCGCGGTCGGCCACCATCGAGCCGGACGGCCGGGTGCGCAGCTCGCCGAACCACGGCTCGTACTTCTCGAACGTCGCGTGGGCGATGCCGGTGCCGCGGGTCTCGGTGAGGAACTCCGTGCGGAAGCCGATGAGCCCGCGGGAGGGCACGAGGAACTCCATGCGCACCCAGCCGGTGCCGTGGTTGGTCATCTGCTCCATGCGGCCCTTCCGCACCGCGAGCAGCTGGGTGACCGCACCGAGGTAGTCCTGCGGGACGTCGATGGTGAGGCGCTCGACGGGCTCGTGGACCTTGCCGCCGATCTCCTTGGTCACCACCTGCGGCTTGCCGACGGTGAGCTCGAAGTTCTCGCGGCGCATCTGCTCCACGAGGATGGCCAGCGCCAGCTCGCCGCGGCCCTGGACCTCCCAGGCGTCGGGGCGCTCGGTGGGCAGCACGCGCATGGACACGTTGCCGACCAGCTCGCGGTCGAGGCGGTCCTTGACCAGGCGGGCGGTCACCTTGGCGCCCTTGACCTTGCCGGCGGTCGGGGCGGTGTTGGTGCCGATGGTCATGGAGATGGCCGGCTCGTCGACGGTGATGAGCGGCAGCGGGCGGGGGTCCTCGGCGTCGGCCAGGGTCTCCCCGATGGTGATCTCGGGGATGCCGGCCACCGCGCAGATGTCACCCGGACCGGCGGAGTCCGCGGGCTTGCGCTCGAGCGCCTCCGTCATGAGGAGCTCGGTGAGCTTCACGCGCTGCTGCGTGCCGTCGGCACGGCACCAGGTGACCGTGTCGCCCTTGTGCAGCTCCCCCTCGTGCACGCGGCACAGCGCGATGCGGCCCAGGAACGGGGAGGCGTCGAGGTTGGTGACGTGCGCCTGCAGCGGCGCGCCCGGGGTGTAGGAGGGCGCCGGCACCGTCTCCAGGATGGTGCGGAACAGCGGCTCGAGGTCCGCCTCGTCGGGCATCCCGCCGTCGGCGGGCTGGGTCAGGGACGCGCGCCCGGCGCGCGCCGAGGCGTACACCACCGGGAAGTCGAGCAGGTCGTCGGCGCCGGGAAGGTCGCCGGCGAGGTCCAGGAACAGGTCACCGGTCTCCTCGACGACCTCGGAGATGCGCGCGTCGGGCCTGTCGACCTTGTTGACCACGAGGATGACGGGCAGCTTCGCGGCCAGCGCCTTGCGCAGCACGAAGCGGGTCTGGGGCAGCGGGCCCTCGCTGGCGTCCACGAGCAGCGCGATCGCGTCGACCATGGACAGGCCGCGCTCGACCTCGCCGCCGAAGTCGGCGTGGCCGGGGGTGTCGATGATGTTGATGGTCACGCCCTCGGGAGCGCCGACCGCCGCCGCCGACGGGCCGGTGTACCGGACCGCCGTGTTCTTGGCGAGGATGGTGATGCCCTTCTCGCGCTCCAGGTCGCCGGAGTCCATGACGCGGTCGTCGACGTGCTGGTGCTCGCCGAAGGCGCCGGACTGCTTGAGCATCGCGTCGACCAGCGTGGTCTTGCCGTGGTCGACGTGGGCGACGATCGCGATGTTGCGCAGGTCGGCGCGGGTCGCGGTCTTGCTGGTGGTGCCAGCGGACATGGGTGTGCACTCGATCCGTCGTGGGGTGAGGCCCTCAGCGTACCGGCGCGGCGGTCCCCTCCGTGAGGCGCGAGAGCAGCGGCAGCCGGGGCTCCAGCTCGTCGGCGGCCAGCGCGGGGGCGAAGTGCCAGCCCTGCCCGCCGGTGCACCCGGCCGCCGCGGCGCGCTCGGCCTGCGCCGCCGTCTCGACCCCCTCGGCGACCACCTGCAGGCCGAACGCGGCGCCGGCGCGGGCGGTGAGCTCCAGCAGGTGGCCGGCCGCCGCGCCCGCGGCGGCCGTGAGCCCGCTGTCGACCTTGAGCTGGTCGGCGGGGGTGGTCGCCAGCGCCGCGATGGAGGTGGACCCGGTGCCGAAGTCGTCCAGCGCCACCCGCACCCCGTGCGCGCGCAGCGCCTGCAGGTGCGCCGCAGCGCCGGTCCCGTCGCCCGCGAGCAGCGCCGGCTCGCTGACCTCCAGCTGCAACCGCGCGGGCTCCAGGCCGGCGGTGGCCAGCGCCTCCAGGACGTCGGGGACCACGCGCGGGTCGGCCAGGTGGCG
Organism: Quadrisphaera sp. KR29; assembly: GCF_052644995.1. Lineage (NCBI taxonomy): Bacteria > Bacillati > Actinomycetota > Actinomycetes > Kineosporiales > Kineosporiaceae > Quadrisphaera > Quadrisphaera sp. KR29. The sequence continues at coordinate 21,953 of NZ_JBQXXG010000019.1, read as the reverse complement.
CGCCGAGAGGTTCACCGAGACCACCGGCACGTCGCGACCGCGCGCGCTCCACCGGACCAGCTGGAGCGCGGCCTCGCAGAGCACGAAGGCCTCCAGGTCGCGCACGAGGCCGCAGCGCTCCGCGGCGGCGACGACGACCGCGGGGTCGACGGGGCCGTGCCCGGGCCGGTCCCAGCGCAGCAGCGCCTCCACGCCCAGCACCCGGGCCAGGACGCCACCTCCGGCGTCCCACGCGCTCCCGCAGCCCTCGGCGGCCGTCCCGGTGAGCGGGACGACGGGCTGGTAGACCACGCGCAGCTGCGCCAGCGCCAGCGCCGTCCGCAGCGCCTGCTCGGTGCGCGCGTCCTCGGCGAGCCGGCGGCGCAGCGCGTCGTCGAAGAGCTCCACCCGCCCGCGGCCCGCGGCCTTGGCCCGGTGGGCGGCGGTCGCCGCCTCCGCCAGGAGGGCCCGGGCGGCCTGTTCGGCACCGTCCCCGCCGGCACCGTCCCCGCCGGCACCGTCCCCGTTGCCACCGGCGCCGGGGTCCGCCAGCGCGGCGCCCGCGCTGGCCGTCACCGCCAGGACGCACCCGGGCAGGTGCACCGGCTCGGCCAGGGCGCCCACGAGCCGGGCCGCGGTGAGCCGGAGGTCGTCAGCGCCACCCGCCGCGGGCACGACGACGGCGAACTCGTCGCCACCCAGGCGGCCGACGAGGGCGCCCGGACCTGCCGCCGCTGCCAGCCGGGCGGCGGCGGCGCGCAGCAGGCCGTCACCGGCGGCGTGGCCGTGGTGGTCGTTGACCGCCTGGAAGCCGTCGAGGTCGACCAGCAGCAGCCCGGTGCACCGCCCGGCGTCGCGGTCGGCCAGCAGCACCCGCCCCAGCTGCTCCAGGACCCGCCAGCGGACCGGGAGCCCCGTCAGGGAGTCGTGCGCCGCCTGGTGGTCCAGCTGCTCGGCCAGCACCTCGCGGGCCTGCTCCGCGCGGGCGGCCAGCTCCGCCCAGGCGCGCAGGTCGCTGCCCAGGTCCCCGGGCAGCTCCGGCAGCTGCAGCGCGGCCTCGTGGTCGCCGAGGCTGCCGAGCCGGACCCGGTGGTGGACCTGCCGCAGCGCCCGGTCCGCCGCGGCCAGCTCGGCGGCGGCGCGGGCGAGCCGCCGGCGCACGAGCAGGCCCGCCACCGCGCCGGCGGCCAGGCAGGGCGCCACCACCGCCGCGCCGGCCGCGAGGAGGTCCAGCCCGGCTGCGGTCACACCCCTTCATCGGCCGGCGGCGCCCCCCGCAGGATCGTGCGGACGAGTGAGGCCGCGCTCGGCGAGGTCCGCCCACAGCGCGGGCCACCCGCCCGCGGGCCGCTCGGTGAGCAGCCCGGCGTTGCGCGCCACCTGCTCCGGCGTGCGCATGCCCAGGGTGACGTCGACGACGGCGGGGTGGGCCAGGGCGAAGGCCACGGCCGCGGCGGGCAGCGTGGTGCCGTGCTCGGCGCAGACCGCTGCCAGCTGCCGGGCGCGCGCGATGAGGTGCGGCGGCGCCTGCTCGTAGTTCCACGGGGCGTCGTCGGGCACCTCCTGGCGCGCGAGCAGCCCGGAGTTGAACACCCCGACGGCCACCACGGCCTTCCCCAGCTCCACCGCGGCGGGCAGGACGTCGTCGAGCGCGCCCTGCTCCAGCAGCGTGTACCGGCCGGCCAGCATGACGACGTCGGCGTCGGACTCGCGCAGCACCCGCGCCAGCGGTGCGGAGTGGTTCATGCCGGCGCCCACGGCGCCGACCACGCCCTGCTCGCGCAGCTCCACCAGCGCGGGCAGCGCCTCGGCGAGGGCCTGCTCGAGGTGGTCGTCGGGGTCGTGGACGTACACGACGTCGAGCCGGTCCAGGCCCGTGCGCGCCAGCGTCTCCTCGATCGAGCGCAGCACGCCGTCGCGGGAGTGGTCGCGCACGCGGCCGAGGTCACCGGGGACGTCGAAGCCCTCGTCGTCGCGCTCCAGCGGCCGCTCGCGCGGGCGCAGCAGCCGGCCGACCTTGGAGGAGACGACGAACTCCTCGCGGGGCCGCCCGCGCAGCGCCTCCCCGAGGCGCCGCTCGGACAGGCCCAGGCCGTAGTGGGGGGCGGTGTCGAAGTAGCGGATCCCGGCGTCCCAGGCGGCGTCGACGGCGGCGCGGGCGGTCTCGTCGTCGACGGCGCGGTAGAGGTTCCCGATGACGGCCGCCCCGAAGCCCAGGGTGCTCAGGTGCACGCCCGTGGCGCGGACCTCGCGGGTGGGCAGCGGCTGGGCCGCGGGGGTGCTCGGGGTGGTGCTCGGGGTGGTGCTCACCGGGTCTCCTGGGTGGGCGGGGCCGGCTGGCGGGGGGGCAGGAGGAGGCTGTGGGCGCCGCCGTCGACCTGCAGCACGCTGCCGGTGGTGGCGCCGGCGAGCGGGCTGGCGAGGTAGCAGACGGCGTGGGCCACCTGCTCGGGCGCCACCAGGCGACCGGTCGGCTGGCGCGCCACGAGCGCGGCGAGGGCCGCGTTGGGGTCGTCGGCCTGCGCGAGCAGGCGGCGGACCCACGGGGTGTCGGCGGTGCCGGGGGCCACCGCGTTGACGCGCACGTCCTCGCGGACCAGGTCGGCCGCCATCGCCTGGACGAGCGCGTGCAGGGCCCCCTTGCTGGCGTTGTACGCCGCGCGCTGCACCAAGCCCGTCCAGCCGCCGATGGAGCCGGTGCACACCACCGCCGCGGGGCTCGGCCGCCCCTGCGCCAGGGCGGCGGCGGCGCTGGCGCGCAGGTGCGGCAGCGCCGCCCGCACCAGCCGCGCGGCGCCGACCACGTTGACGTCGAGGACCCGGTGCCACTCGTCGTCGTCGACGTCCTCGACGGTGCCCACCGAACCGGTCCCGGCGTTGGAGACCACCACGTCGAGGCCGCCCAGCAGCTCGGCGGCCCGGGCGACGGCGGCGCGCACGGAGGCGTCGTCACCGACGTCGCAGGTGACCTCGGCGATGCCGGGCTCGGGGTGCTCCAGCGGGCGCAGGTCGAGGGAGGCGACGGCGGCGCCGCGCTCGGCCAGGGCGCGGGCGGTGGCGCGGCCGATGCCGCTCGCGCCGCCCGTCACGACGGCGCGGACGCCGGCGAGCTCCGCCGAGGACGGCGCGGCCGCCCCGCTCACGCCTGCCCCATCACGGTGCGCTGGGCGCCGAGGTCGGCGCCGGGCCCGGAGATGGAGCACTCCACCACGTCGCCCTCGCGCAGGTAGGGCTTGGGGTCGGGGAAGCCGAGCGCGACGCCGGCGGGCGTGCCGCTGTTGATGACGTCACCGGGGTGCAGCACCATCACCTGGCTCAGGTAGTGCACCAGCGCCGCGACGCCGAACACCATCTGCGCCGTCGAGCCGTGCTGGCGCTGCTCGCCGTTCACGGACAGGCGCAGCTCGAGGGCCTGCGGGTCGGGGACCTCGTCGGCCGTGAGCAGCCACGGGCCCAGGGGGTTGAAGGTCTCGCAGCTCTTGCCCTTGTCCCACTGGCCGGTGCCCTCCAGCTGCAGGAACCGCTCGGAGACGTCGTGGCTGACCGCGTAGCCGGCCACGTGCGCCAGCGCGTCCCCGGGGCCGTCGAGGTAGCGGGCTGTCGAGCCGATGACCACGGCCAGCTCCACCTCGTAGTCGGTCTTGGTGGAGCCGCGCGGCACGAGGACGGTGTCGCGGTGGCCGACGACCGTCCACGGGTCCTTCATGAAGACGACCGGCTCGGACGGGGTTTGCATGCCGGACTCGGCCGCGTGGTCGGCGTAGTTGACGCCGATGCAGACGACCTTGCCGGGCCGCGCGACCGGGGCACCCAGGCGCACTCCGCCGCTCCCGGCGGGGTGGCCGGGGTCCCAGCCGGCCACGGCCGGCAGGTCGGCCGTGCGCCGCGCCAGCGCCGCGAGCCGCTCGGGAGCCAGGGACGGGCCGTCCCAGTCGGCGGTGAGGGAGGAGGCGTCGCGCAGGACGCCGTCCGCGTCGAGCACGCCGGGCGCCTCCGCGCCGGGCTCCCCGAAGCGCACGAGCCTCATCTGCGGTCCTCCGTCGTCGTCGTGCGCGCCGTGGTGGTCATGGGCGGGTCCTCCGGGGTCGGGCCGTCAGCGGGTCATCGCTGCACGTGGGCGGTGCCGCCGGCGGCCAGGGCGCGCACCTCGGCGAGGGTGGCGGCGCACGTGTCGCCGGGGGTGGTCATCGTGAGGGCGCCGGCCGCGACGCCGTGGGCGAGGGCCCGCTGCAGCGCGGCGGCGTCCCAGGGCGCGCCCGCGGCCCGGGCGGTGAGCACGCCGTCCAGCACCCCGGCGGTCAGGGCGTCGCCGCTGCCGATGCGGTCCAGCACCGCGACGCCGTCCAGGCGCGGGCCGACGACCGCGCCGGTGGCCGGGCTCCACGCCGCGGCCCCCCAGTCGTTGACCCCGGCCGAGACCACGCGGCGCCAGGAGCTGACGAGCAGCGGCGCGCGGCCGTCGCCGTCGTCCCCGCCCTCCTCCCAGCGTTCGCCGAGCCCGGCCAGCACCCGCCCGACCTCCTCCGGGGTGGCGAGCTCCTCCGCCCTGCCGTCCCGCAGCCGGGGGTCTGCCAGCTGCAGGGCGCCGAGGACGACGTCGGCGAGCCCGGCCAGGCGCAGGTCGGTGCGCCGCGCCGCGGCCGCGCCGCCGCGGTGCCGCCACAGGGAGGGGCGGTGGTTGACGTCGTAGGAGGTGCCCACCCCCAGCCGCCGGGCCGCGCGCAGCGCCTCCTCGGCCAGCGCGGTGGTGCTCGGCGACAGGCCCGCGAAGACGCCGCCGGTGTGCAGCCAGGCGGCACCGGCCAGCGCGGCGTCCCAGTCGACGTCGCCGGGCCCCAGCCGCGAGGCCGCCGAGCCGGCGCGGTCGGAGACGCCCAGGGCGCCGCGCACCCCGTAGCCGCGCTCGACGAAGTTCAGCCCGGTCCGCGCGCCCTGCGACGGGTCCACCCGGAGCACCCGGGTGGAGTCCACGCCGCCCGCGCGGACCAGTCCCTCCACGAGGTGGCCGAGGGGGTCGTCCACCAGGGCGCTGACCAGCCCGGCCCGGCGCCCGAAGGTGGTGGCCAGGGCCCGCACGGCGTTGTACTCCCCGCCGCCCTCGCAGACCGCGAAGGAGCGGGCGGTGGCGATGCGGCCCTCCCCCGGGTCCAGGCGCAGCATCACCTCCCCCAGCGCGAGCACCTCGCTCACGGGCGCACCGCCCGGCACGCGGCGACGGCGGCGGCGAGGCCCCGGGCCAGCTCCCGCCCGGCGGGCGCGGAGCGCCCGGTGACCGCGGCGACCAGGTCCGCGGGCACGCACCAGCTGCCCCCGACCGCGGCCACGGACGGCAGCGCCAGGTACGCGCCCAGGTCGGCCTCCCCGACGCCCCCGGTGGGCACGAAGGCGACGTCGGGGAACGGCCCCGCCAGCCCGGCCAGCAGCGGCGCACCGCCGACCGCGCCGGCGGGGAAGACCTTCAGCAGCCGCAGGCCCGCCCGGCGGGCCAGCTGCACCTCGGTGGCGGTCGACGCGCCGGGCACCGCGGGCACGCCGCGGGCGCGGGCGCGGGCGACGACGTCGGGGTCGTGCCCGGGGCTGACCACGAACCGCGCGCCGGCCTCCACCACGGCGTCGACCTGGTCCGGCTCGAGCACGGTGCCCGCCCCCACGAGCAGCCCGCGGGTGGGCGCGAGCTCGGCCAGCACGCGCAGCGCCGCGGGCGTGCGCAGCACCACCTCGGCGGCGCTCAGCCCGCCCTCGACCAGCGCCGCCCCCAGGGCGGCGCCGTCGGTGCGCTCGCCCACGACGACGACGGGCAGCAGCGGGCAGCGCCGCAGCGCCTGGCGCAGCGCCGCGTCCGGGGGCGGAGCCGGGCTCGTCGCGCTCACCGGCCCAGCCAGCCGCCGTCGACGGGCAGCACCGTCCCGTGCACGTACTCCGCGGCGGGGCTGCACAGGTAGACCACCGCACCGGCGACGTCCTCGGCGCGCCCCCACCGCCCGGCGGGGATCCGCTCGAGGATGGCGCGGGACCTGTCGGGGTCCTCGCGCAGCGCCGCGGTGTTGTCGGTGGCGATGTAGCCGGGCGCCACCGCGTTCACCCCGACCCCGCGCGCGCTCCACTCGTTGGCCAGGGCCTTGGTCAGCCCCGCCAGCCCGTGCTTGGCGGCCGTGTAGCCGGGCACGGTGATGCCGCCCTGGAAGCTCAGCAGGGAGGCCGTGAAGACGATCCGCCCGGAGCCGCGCTGCAGCATCGCCGCCCCGACGGCCTGGGCCAGCACGAACTGCGCCGTCAGGTCCACCGCCAGCACGTGGTCCCAGTCCTCCAGGGCGTGCTCGGCGGCCGGGGTGCGCCGGATGGTGCCGCCGTTGGCCACGAGCAGGTCCACGCCCCGCGCCGCGAGGTCGGCGCCGAGCTGCTGCACCGCGGCGCGGTCGGCCAGGTCGCAGGCCAGCGCCGTGAAGGACCGGCCCTGCGCGCGCACGGCCGCCGCCACGTCCCCGCCGGGACCGCGGGTGGAGCACCCGATGACGTCGGCGCCGGCCCGGGCGAGCGCGACCGCGACGGCCGCGCCGATCCCGCGGCTGGCACCGGTCACCGCGGCGAGGCGGCCGGTCAGGTCGAACGGGCCGCTCACGCGGGGGTCCCCGGCCCGCCCGGGAGCCCACCGGCGCGCTCGTCCGCCCGCTCCCCGCCGCCCTCGGCGGGGGGCCGGCAGTCGACGAGCACCTTGACCGCGCCGCCCCCGGCCAGCGCGGCGAAGGCCTCGCCCACGCGCTCCAGCGGCACGACGTCGCTGATGAGCCGCGCGGCGGGCACCTCCCCGGAGGCCACGAGCTCCACCGCCCGCGCGAAGTCCTCCCGCTGGTACAGCCGCGCGCCCAGCAGCTCCAGCTCGCGCCAGAAGAAGCGGTGCAGGTCGACAGTGCGCGGCTGCGCGTGGATGCCGACCTGGCACAGCCGGCCCCGCACCGCCAGCACCGAGACCGCGGTCTCCAGCCCGCCCTGGGACCCGGAGACCTCGAAGGCCACGTGCGCGCCCGACCCGCCCGAGCGGGCCCGGGCCAGCGCGGCGACGTCGGCCTCGCGGGGGTCCACCGCGGCCAGCCCCAGCTGGCCTGCCAGGTCGCGGCGCGCGGCGTCGAGCTCGACCAGCAGCACGTCGGCGCCGGCGCGGTCGGCGACCAGGGCGATGAGCAGGCCCACCGGGCCCCCGCCGACCACCACCGCGCACTCCCCCGCGGCGAGCCGGGAGCGGCGCACGTCGTGCACCGCCACCGCGGTCGGCTCCAGCAGCGCCGCGGTGCGCAGGTCGAGCCCGTCCGGCAGCGCGACGAGGGTGTCCGCCGGCACCACCCACCGCTCGGCCAGCGCCCCGGGCGAGTCGATGCCGAGGAAGTCGAGGTGCTCGCAGACGTGCCCGTGGCCGGCCCGGCACGCCGGGCAGGTCCCGTCCGCGCGCAGCGGCACCACGGTGACGGCGTCGCCGACCGACCAGCCGGTGACCCCGTCGCCGAGGGCGGTGACGCGGCCGGCGGTCTCGTGGCCGATCACGGCGGGGGTGGTGACGCGGGCGTCCATGTGCCCGGCGGCGATGTGCAGGTCCGTGCCGCAGATCCCCGTGTAGGCGGGGGCCACCTCCACCTCGCCCGGGCCGGGCGCGCGGCGCTCGACGTCCCCGGCGGCGACGACGCCGCCGCCGCGGTACTGCGCGGCCCTCACCGCCGTGCCCGGGGCGGTCACAGGACGGCCCTGCCGGAGGCGGAGTCGGCCGCGGAGACGCCCTGCACCCCGACGGTCAGCAGCAGGTTGGCGTACTGGCGGACGTCCCCGGTGACCACGACGACGGCGAGGTCCTCCCCCCGGGCCGCGGCGTAGAACGCGTGGCGGTCCAGCGCGGTCACGGGCACCTCGCCCTGCTGGGCGAGGCGCGCGCGGTGGGCGGTGGCGGCCGCGGAGTCGGTGCCGTCCGGCGGCACCATGACGGCCGCGGCCTCCACGGGCAGGGCGTCGAGCAGGACGTCGAGCACCGCTGAGGCGTCGAGGAGCCCGGGGGCGAGGTTGAGGTGGACGCGCTCGGCGCGGGGGCCGACGGCCGTGGTGGCCGGGTAGTGCGCGTCGCACAGGAGCACCCGCGCGCCGTGCCCGGCGGCGGCGAGCGCCGCGAGCAGGGGCGGGTGGACGAGCCGTCCGGCGATCACACGGTCTCCAGGGTGCTGGCGGGGGGTGTCGGTCGTGCCGGCAGGCCGAGGGCCTCCGGCGCGGCGCCCAGGCGGTAGGCGGCGCGGGCGGTGCCGCCGAAGAGGGCCTCCCGCTCGGCGGCGGTGAGCTGGGCGGCGTGGGCCGCCACGAGGTCCGCCCACGCCCGCCAGGAGGTGGTCAGCAGGCAGACCGGCCAGTCGGAGCCGAAGGCCACGCGGCCCGGCCCGAAGGCGTCCAGCAGGACGTCGAGCACGCGGCGCACCGCCGCTTCGTCCCAGCCCGCGCCGCCGACCTCGCTGAGCAGGCCGGAGGCCTTGCAGACCGTCCCCGGCACGGCGGCCAGGGCGCGCACCTGCCGCTCCCAGGCCTCCAGGGCCCCGGCGGGGGCGCCGCGGCGCACGTCGGGCTTGCCGGCGTGGTCCAGCACGGTGCGCAGGCCGTGCTCCGCGGCGCGGCGCGCGGCCTCGACGCCGGCAGCGCGCTGCGGCTCGCGCACGAGCAGGTCGAAGGCGAGGCCGTGGGTCGCGAGCGCGCGCAGGCCGCGCTGGACGTCCTCGCGCAGCAGCCAGGCGGTGTCCGGCTCGTCCTGCACGAGGTGGCGCACCCCGACCAGCAGCTCCCCTCCGGGGGCGGCCCGCAGCGCCTCGAGCTGGGCGTCGACGTCGCCGGTGAGGTCCGCCCACCCGACCACGCCGGCGAGCAGCGGGTCGGCGGCTGCGGCGGCGAGCAGCGCACGGCTCTCGGCGGCGGTGCAGACCGACTGCACCACCACAGCGGCGCCCAGCGGCCTGCCGTCGACGCCCTCCGAGCCCGCCGCGCGCAGGTCGGCGGCGGTGAAGACCCTGTCGATGGCCTCGTGCTCGGGCCGGGCGAGCCAGTCCTGGCCGGGGTCGGCGGGGTCCCACAGGTGGTGGTGGGCGTCCACGGCGGTCGGTGCCGGCGCGGCCGGGGGCTGCTGGACGCCCCCACCGCCGGACCCGCCGTGGACGCCCACCGGCTGGGGCGGCCCGTCAGCGCGCACCGCGCGCCCGCCACTGGGGGCCGTCGGGGAAGGTGTAGTCGGCCACCGAGGCGGCGTGCATCTGCCCGCCGCCGCCGGGCGCGAGCGGTGCGCGGTAGCGCCCGCGCTCGAGCTGGACCGGGGTGACGAAGTGCTCGTGGAGGTGGTCGACGTGCTCGACCACGCGGTCCTCCCAGGTGCCCGAGACGGAGACGAAGTCGAGCATCGACAGGTGCTGGACCATCTCGCACAGGCCGACGCCGCCGGCGTGCGGGCACACCGGGACGCCGTGGTGGGCGGCCATGAGCAGCACCGCGAGGTTCTCGTTGACCCCGGCCACCCGGGCGGCGTCGACCTGCACGACGTCGACAGCGCCGGCCTGCAGCAGCTGCTTGAAGACCACGCGGTTGGCGACGTGCTCGCCGGTGGCCACCTTGATGGGGTGGACCGCGCGGCGGACGGTGGCGTGGCCCAGGACGTCGTCGGGGCTGGTGGGCTCCTCGATCCAGTACGGGTCGTAGGGGGCCAGGGCGTGCATCCAGGCGATGGCCTGGCCGACGTCCCAGCGCTGGTTGGCGTCGACGGCGATCCTGACGTCGTCGCCGACGGCGGCGCGGGCGACCTTCAAGCGGCGCACGTCGTCGGTGAGGTCGGCGCCCACCTTGAGCTTGATCTGGGTGAAGCCGTCGGCGACGGCCTCGCGGGCCAGGCGCTCGAGCTTGTCGTCGGAGTAGCCCAGCCAGCCCGGCGTCGTCGTGTACGCCGGGTACCCGCGCTCCAGCAGCAGGGCCTCGCGCTCAGCCCGCCCGGGGAGCGCGCGCTCCAGGACGGCCTTCGCCTCGGCGCGGGTCATGGCGTCGGTGAGCCAGCGGAAGTCGACCAGGTCGAGCAGCTCCTCGACGTCGAGGTGGGCCAGGTGCTGCCACAGCGGCTGCCCGGCGCGCTTGGCGCGCAGGTCCCACGCGGCGTTGAGGACGGCGCCCACCGCCATCTGCACGACGCCCTTCTCCGGGCCGAGCCAGCGCAGCTGGGGCTCGTGGACCACCTCGCGGGAGAAGGCGCCCAGGTCGTCCAGGACCTCCTCGACGCGCCGGCCGACCACCCACGGCGCCAGGGCCTTGATGGCGGCGGACTGGACGTCGTTGCCGCGCCCGGTGGTGAACGCCAGCGCGTGGCCCTCCAGGCCGTCCCCGGCGTCGGTGCGCAGCACCGCGTACGCGGCGGAGTAGTCCGGCTCGGGGTTCATGGCGTCCGAGCCGTCGAGGTGCTCGGAGGTCGGGAAGCGCACGTCGTGGACCTCGAGCGCGGTGAAGACCGCAGGGGAGGCGGTCGGGTCGGACGGCACGGGGGACCTCCACAGGGCTGACGGGCGGGCGCGGGGGCGGGCTCCGCGACACCGCGGGCTGCCACGCCCGTCGCCGCGCTGCGGCGCCGGTGGCGCGGCGTCGTCCTCGACGCGGCGCTGACGCTAGCGAGTCAGTCATCCGATGTCTAGACGTCGCAGACATCAGACAGGCAGAGTGGAGCCCGACCGCGGGGGGCGCTGGGCACTCCCGCCGGACCCAGCACCGGGAGGTGACCCGCGTGGCAGCTCCCCTGACGGAGGCCGCGATCGAGAAGGTCCGCGAGCTCATCCGCAGCGGCGACCTGGAGCCCGGGCAGCGGCTGCCGGCCGAGGCGGCGCTGTCGGCGCAGCTCGGCGTGAGCCGCTCCAGCCTGCGCGAGGCCGTGAGGGCCCTGGCCACGGCCGGCGTGCTGGACGTCAAGCGCGGCGACGGCACCTTCGTCACCGCCCTGACCCCCGAGCAGCTGTTCACCGGCATCGGCGAGGCCGTCGACCTCATGGGCGACGAGTCGCTGCTGGAGCTCATGGAGTGCCGACGGGTGGTCGAGCCGCAGGTCACCGCCCTCGCGGCCACCCGCTGCGAGGACGAGGACCTGCGGCAGATCCACCGCCACCTGCAGCTCATGGAGGCGGCCACCGACGAGGCCGACCTCATCGCCCACGACGCCGACTTCCACGCCGCGATCGCCGCGGCCAGCGGCAACGCGGCGCTGGCGGCCATCCTGCGCGGCATCTCCGGGGTGACGCTGCGCGCCCGCGTCTGGCGGGCGCTGACCGAGGCGGACTCCTCCCGCCACACCATCGACGAGCACCGGGCCATCTACGACGCCGTGCGCGACGGGGACGCCCCGCGCGCCGCGGCGGCCGCGCTGCTGCACGTCGCCAACGTGGAGTCCTGGATGCGCCGCACGCTCGCGCCGAAACACCGCCAGAACGCTTGACAGGGGCGCAGCCGTCGGACAAGAGTGCGCAGTCATCGGATGTATCGCCCCGGGGAGCGCTGGTGCTCCCCGGCCCGGGAGTCCGAGCGCAGCACCCCCTCTTCGCCCGACGACGTCGTCACGGAGGCACCGATGGCACCCACCCTCTCGCGCCGGCAGCTGCTCGGCCTCGGCGGCGGCGCGGCAGCCGCCCTGGCCCTGACCGCCTGCGGCGGCGGCTCCTCCGGAGGCTCCGGCGGCAGCAGCTCCACCGACCTGTCGTGGTTCATGTGGAGCGCCTCGACCGCCGAGGTCGACGCGTGGAAGAAGGTCGCCGAGATCGCCGGCCAGGAGTCCGGGTCGACGGTCACCTTCCAGACCGCCGCGTGGAACGACTACTGGACCAAGCTGACCTCGCAGGCCGCCAGCGGCCAGACCGCCGACCTGGTGAGCATCCAGTCGCTGCGCGCCCCGCAGTTCGCCCAGCTGTTCACCGACCTCGGCCCGAAGCTCGCGGACATGGGCGTCAGCGAGTCCGACTTCGACGCGGGGATCCTCGACGCCCTCAAGGTCGACGGCAAGCTCGTGGCGCTGCCCTACGACTTCGGGCCCCTGGTGGTCTTCTACAACAAGACGGCCTTCGAGCAGGCCGGGCTGCCCCTGCCCGCCATCGGGTGGACCCAGGACGACTTCGTGGCCGCCGCCAAGGCCCTGACCACCGGCAGCAGCTACGGCTTCTTCGCCGGCGCCGTGCCCGACAGCATCATCCCGTTCGCCATGAGCCAGCACGGCGTGCAGGCCGTCACCGCCGACGGGGAGCTCGACATCGACAACGACGAGTGGCGCGACACGCTGAACTGGTACCGCAGCCTCATCGTCACCGAGAAGGTGGCCGCTCCGCTGGCGGCCGCCGGCTCCCAGGCCGCCTCGACCAACCAGTTCCTCGCCGGCAACGCCGCGATGAACATCGACGGCCCGTGGAGCCTCATCAACGCGAAGGCCACCGCGGGCTTCGAGGTGGGCATCGCCCCGATGCCCGTCGGCGGCAGCGGCTCCAAGACGGTCAGCGCCGGCTCCGGCTTCGGGGTCTCGGCCAGGGCCGCCAACCAGGACCTGGCCGCCAAGGCCGTCGCCGGGCTCACCGGCGTCGAGGCGGAGGCCTACCTGGGCGAGTCCGGGCGCGCCTTCCCCGCGCGCACCGCGCAGCAGCAGTCCTGGTACGACGGCAACGACCTGCAGGACGCCCAGGAGGTCATGGACGCCATGATCGCGGCCTCCGAGGGGTACCGGACCACGGCCAAGTGGACCCAGGTCAACAACGAGTGGAACAAGTACGCCGTCACGTGCTTCAACGGCGACACCGACGTCGACTCCTTCATCCAGCAGGTCATGGCGCAGGCCTGACGCGCCCCGGCGCCTCAGTCCCCGCGATGTCCAGGCCCGAGGAGGTCCCATGGCGCTGACCGGCGCCGTCCGCGTCACCGATGCCGCTGGCTCGTCTGCGGCCCCCGCTCCCCCGCGGGGGACCAGGCGGGGCGACGGCCGCGCCGCCTCGGCCTTCCTGCTGCCGGGCGCGATCGGGTTCGTCGCCTTCACGGCGTTCCCGATCGTCGCCTCGCTGGTGATGAGCTTCTTCGACTGGCCCGTGCTGGGCGACCCCAGCTTCGTCGGCCTGCGCAACTTCACCGAGCTCTTCACCACCGACCCGGTCTTCAAGACGGCGCTGCTCAACACCGCAGTGTTCGTGCTGCTGTACGTGCCGGTCAACATCGTGGTGTCGATGGGCCTGGCGGTGTGGATCTCCCCGCGCATCGTGGGGCGGCGCTACTACCGGGTGCTGTTCTTCGTGCCCGCGGTGACGCCGATGGTGGGCAACGCGGTGGTGTTCGGCCTCCTGTACACCCCGCGCGGGCTCATCGACAGCCTCTTCCAGACGCTCTTCGGCGTCAGCGCGCCGAACTTCCTGGGCTCCAGCACGTGGGCCCTCCCGGCCGTCGTCCTCATGTCGGTGTGGCAGGGCTTCGGGTACAACCTGCTGGTCTTCTCCGCGGCCCTGGACGCCGTGCCGGCGCACCTGACCGAGGCGGCCGCCATCGACGGCGCCGGCCCGGTGCGCCAGTTCTTCTCGGTGGTGCTGCCGCTGCTCAGCCCGTCGCTGTTCTTCGCGACGGTGCTGACCCTCATCAGCTCGTTCCAGGTCTTCGTGCAGCCCTACATCCTCACCGGCGGCGGCCCGGGCAACAGCACCACCACGCTGGTCATGTACCTGTACCAGAGCGGCTTCCAGAACTTCCGCCTCGGGTTCGCCTCCGCCATCGCCTGGGTGCTGTTCGTGATCATCATGGCGCTCACCGCCATCCAGTTCCTCGGGCAGAAGAAGTGGGTGCACTATGACCAGTGAGACCCTCGGCGCCACGTCCACGGGCCTCACCGCGGCCGGGTCCGGCACCGGCTCCCCCGACGGCGGAGGCCGCGTCGGCGGCGTCGTCCCGCAGAAGCGGCACAAGAGGCGCCCGGTGGTCTCCCAGCTGCTGCTCACCCTGGCGCTGCTGGTGTTCCTCGCCCCGCTGGCCTGGATGGTGCTGTCCAGCCTCAAGAGCGCCGGGGAGATCTTCACGACGCCGCCCAGGCTGTTCGGCGAGACCCTGCTGTTCCGCAACTACGGCGACGCGCTCGACTTCCTGCCGTTCGGGCGCTTCATGGTCAACACCGCCTTCGTGGCGGTGACGGGCACCCTCATCACGCTGGTGACCTCGGCGCTGTCGGCCTACGCCTTCGCGCGGCTGCGCTTCCGGGGGCGCGACTCCCTGTTCCTGGTCTACCTGGGCACGCTCATGGTGCCCCAGGAGGTCGTCGTCGTCCCGATGTTCCTGATCATGAACCAGCTCGGGTGGGTCAACACCTTCCAGGCGCTGATCCTGCCCTGGGCGTTCACCGCCTTCGGCACCTTCCTGCTGCGCCAGTTCTTCCTGACCATCCCCAAGGAGCTGGAGGAGTCCGCGCGCATCGACGGCGCCGGGCACTGGCGCATCCTCACGCAGATCATCGTGCCGATCGCGGCGCCGGCCTTCGCGGTGCTCGCCGTCTTCACGTTCATCACGTACTGGAACAGCTTCCTGTGGCCGCTGATCATCACCAACGACGTCTCCACCACCACCGTGCCGCTCGGCCTCAACCTCTTCCTGGGGCAGAACGGCCAGGCGTGGAACCTGCTCATGGCCGCCGCGACCATCTCGATGGCCCCCACCGCGCTGCTCGTGCTGCTGCTGCAGCGCTACCTCGTCAAGGGCATCGCCCTGTCGGGGCTCGGCGGCCGCTGACCCGCCCTCGCACCCCGCACCACCACCTCGCCACCGACGGAGGCCCTCTGCCGTGTTCGCCGACGACGCCCGCCCCGAGCAGTACCGACGCTTCGAGCGGCCCGTGCCGTCCTGGTTCTCCGAGGCCGGGCTCGGCATCTTCATCCACTGGGGCGCCTACTCGGTGCCGGCGTGGGCCGAGCCGATCGGTGAGCTGGGCACCTTCGACGCCGAGTACTGGTTCGCCCACAACCCCTACGCCGAGTGGTACGCCAACACCATCCGCATCGAGGGCTCCTCGGCCGCGCAGCACCACCGCGAGGTCTTCGGCGGGGCTCCCTACGACGACTTCCTGGACGCCTGGAAGGCGGAGGACTTCGACCCCGACGACTGGGCGTCGCTGTTCGCCCGCGCCGGCGCGCGCTACGTCGTCCCCACCACCAAGCACCACGACGGCATCTGCCTGTGGGACGCCCCGGGCACGGAGGGCCGCAACACCGTCGCCCGCGGCCCGCGGCGCGACCTCGTCGGCGAGATCGCCGCGGCGACCCGCCGCGCCGGGCTGCGCTTCGGCACCTACTACTCCGGCGGCCTCGACTGGCACGTGGCCGACTTCGGTCCGCTCACGGGGACGTCGTTCGACGGCCAGCGGCCCAAGGACGAGGAGTACACGCGGTACGCCAACGCCCACGTGCGCGACCTCGTGGAGCGCTACGCGCCCGACGTGCTGTGGAACGACATCGAGTGGCCCGACGCCGGCAAGCCGGAGGGTCCGCTGTCCCTGGTGGGCGTGCTGGAGGACTTCTACGCCGCTGCCCCCGAGGGCGTCGTCAACGACAGGTTCGGCGCCACGCACTGGGACTTCCGCACCAGCGAGTACCAGCAGGGCCGCGACCTGGAGTCCGGGGCGTGGGAGAACTGCCGGGGCATCGGGTACTCCTTCGGCTACAACCAGGTCGAGGGCCCCGAGCACCACCTGACCGGCCCCGGCGCCGTCAAGCACCTGCTCGACGTGGTCTCCCGCGGCGGCAACCTCCTCCTGGACGTCGGCCCGACGGCGTCGGGGCGGATCCCCGAGCTGCAGCGCCGCTGCCTGGAGGGGCTGGCCGACTGGATGGCCGTCAACAGCGCCGCGGTGCACGGGACGACGACGGTCGAGGAGTCCGTCGCCCGCCCCAGCGGCCAGCAGGGCCACGACGACGACGGCAGCGGCGCGACCTGGGTGCGCTGGACGCGCTCGGGGGAGGTCCTCAACTCCGTGGTCGACGCCTCCGGTGAGGTGGCGCTGCCGCTGACCGCGAGCGCCGTCGAGCTGGGCTCGGCCCGCCTGCTCGACGGCACGCCCGTCAGCGCCCGCGAGGGCGCCGGAGGCGAGGCGTCGGTCGTCGTCGACGTGCCGCAGTCCGCGGTCCAGCACGGGCCCGCCGTCGTCGCCTTCACCCTGGGAGCACGCGCATGACCGCCACCCCTCAGCGCGACTGGGTGCCCGCGCCCGTCGAGGTCCCCGACACCGCCGCCGCGCTGGCCGCGGTGCGCGAGGTCGTCGACGCCGGGCCGTTCAGCGACACGTGGGAGTCCCTGGCCGCCTACGAGGTGCCGGACTGGTTCCGCGACGCCAAGTTCGGGATCTTCATGCACTGGGGCGCCTACTCGGTGCCGGCGTTCGGCAACGAGTGGTACCCGCGGCGCATGTACCAGCAGGGCACGCCCGAGCACGCCCACCACCGCGAGGTGCACGGCGACCACGCCGAGGTCGGCTACAAGGACTTCCTGCCGCGCTTCACCATGGAGGCCTTCGACCCCGCGGGCATGGCGCAGCTCTTCCGGCGGGCGGGCGCGCAGTTCGTCGTGCCGGTGGCCGAGCACCACGACGGCCTGGCGATGTACGACGAGCCGCGCACCCGCTGGAACGCCACGAAGGTGGGCCCGAAGCGCGACGTGCTGGGCGACGTGCTGTCCGCGTGCGAGGAGCAGTGGATCGTGCGCGGGGCCTCCAGCCACCGCGCCGAGCACTGGTTCTTCTTCCACCCCGGGCGCGCCTTCGCCTCCGACGTGCGCGACGACCCCGAGTTCGCCGACCTGTACGGCCCGGCGATGCCGCAGGCGACCGGCCCGACCGAGGCCTACCTCGAGGACTGGCTGCTGCGCACGGTGCGGATCATCGACCGCTACCGCCCGCAGGTGCTCTGGTTCGACTGGTGGATCGAGCACCCCGCCTTCGAGCCGTACCGGCGCCTGCTGGCCGCGTACTACTACAACAGGGCTGCGCAGTGGGGCCGCGGCGTGGTCATCCAGTACAAGTGGGAGGCCTTCCGGCCGGGCACCGCGGTGCTCGACGTGGAGCGCGGCGGCATGGCCGACGTGCAGGAGCGCCCCTGGCAGAACGACACCTCGGTCTCGCGCACGTCGTGGGGCTGGGTCGAGGGCCACGAGTGGAAGAGCCCGGTGGACCTCGTGGGCGAGCTCGTGGACGTCGTCGCCAAGAACGGCTGCCTGCTGCTCAACATCGGGCCCAAGCCCGACGGGACCGTCCCCGCCGAGGAAGCCGCGCTGCTGGAGGGCCTCGGCGCCTGGCTGACGGTCAACGGCGAGGCCGTGTACGGCACCCGCCCGTGGCGCGTGCCCGGCGAGGGACCCACGGCGGTGCCGGAGGGCTCCTTCACCGACGCCGCGTCGCTGCCGTTCACCGCGGCCGACCTGCGGTTCACGCAGCGCGCCGAGGTCGGGCAGACGTCCCTGTACGCGATGGGCATGGTCAGGCCCGAGGACGGCGTGGTGCGCATCCGCTCCCTCGGCGGTGCGTCCTCGCTGGCGGTGCGCTCCCTCGGTGAGGTGAGGCTGCTCGGGCACCCGGCGCCGCTGGAGGTGCGCCGCACCGACGACGCCCTCGAGGTGGTCCTGCCCTCGCCGCTGCCGGCGGCGGTGGAGTCCGTGCCCGGGTTCGCGCTGCGCCTCGTGCTGCCCGACCCGGCAGCGCCGGCGCCGCGGGCGCTGCTGCTGCCCGAGGGCGAGGGCGGCGGCTGACCCACCCCTCCTGTCCCGCACGGGCCCTCCCCGCCGGCGGCTCGACGGCTCGGTGGCCGGTCGCCCACGATCACCGTGATCATGGGCGATCGGCCACCTCCGTGGATCGAGTCCGCACCGCCGACGCCCCTTGACCGCAGTTGACGCCCCTTCACCGCACCGGACGGGGCGCCAGCTGCGCCGAAGGGGCGTCAGCTGCATCCACGGGGCCTGGTCCGCAGCCGGACAGCGCCGCCGAGCAGGTCTCCCGTCAGTCAGCCGACGAGGACGACGTCCAGGCGGCGTGGGCCGTGCACGCCCTCGACCCGGTCCAGCTCGATGTCGCTCGTGGCACTGGGCCCGGAGACGAACGTCAGCGGGTGCGCGGGGTCGAGGCGCGCCAGGCCCTCGGGGACGGAGGCCACCACGTCGCGCGCGTGGACCACGCACACGTGGTGGTCGGGCACGAGGGTGAGCAGGCGCCGGCCCTGGGCGGGGTCGGCGGCGGCCAGCACGACCGTGCCGGTCTCGGCGATCGTGACGGCGCTGGCGGTGACGACGGCGTCGACCGCGTCGAGCTCCGCCGCCGTCAGGAGCTCCCCGCCACCGTCGCGGAGGACCTCGACCTCGGCGGGCAGCCCGGCCAGCCAGGCCGGGTCCAGCCCCGGCGGCACGGCCACCCGGCGCACTCCCGCCAGCAGCGCGGCGACAGCGGCCGCCACCCCGGCAGCACCGTCGTCGTCGCCCACGGGCACGCGGGTGACCGTGGCGCGGTAGTCCTCGATGCGCTCGGCGGCCAGGTCGCACACGGCGGTGCTGCCGGGCTCCAGCGCGCCGCGGGTGCGGTAGGCGCGGGGCAGCGCCTCCCCCGTCGGCACCGGCGGGAGCCCGCGGCGCTCGGGCGCACCCGCGTCGCGCGCGGTCCGCAGGCGCGCGAGCACCTCCTCGCGCGCGCTCACCGCTGGCCGCCCTCGGAGCCGCCGCGCTCGCGCGCCCACCACTGCCGGAAGGTCTCCGCGGGCGGTGAGGGCACGTCGCGCGCTGCCGTCCACCGCGACATCGGCCACGGCAGCGCCGTGATCCGGCCACCGTCCGGGGACTGCGCGCCAGCGACCAGCCGCCCCGCCGCCAGCCCCTTCTCGGCCGCGGCGAACCGCTTCGGCCCGGCCATCGCCGCGGCCGCCGCGCGCATCGCGACGTCCTGCCCGGTCGGCCGCCGGTGCGCCGCCACCGAGGCCGCGCGCTGCTGCACGAGCAGGTTCGGGATGTCGATGCGCACCGGGCAGGCGTCGAAGCACGCGCCGCACAGCGTCGAGGCGTAGGGCAGGGAGGCGTTGGGGTCGTCGTCGCCGGAGATGCCCGTGAGCATCGGGGAGAGGACCGCGCCGATCGGCCCGGGGTAGACCGAGCCGTAGGCGTGACCGCCGGCGCGCTCGTAGACCGGGCAGACGTTGAGGCACGCCGAGCACCGGATGCAGTGCAGCGCCTGGCGCCCGTCGGGGTCGGCCAGCACCGACGAGCGCCCGTTGTCGAGCAGCACGAGGTGGAACTCAGCAGGCCCGTCTCCGGGGGTGACGCCCGTCCACGTCGAGGTGTACGGGTTCATCCGCTCCCCCGTGCTCGAGCGCGGCAGCAGCTGCAGGAACACCTCCAGGTCGCGCCAGGTCGGCACGACCTTCTCCACGCCCATGAGCGTGATGAGGGTCTGGGGCAGCGTCAGGCACATGCGCCCGTTGCCCTCGGACTCCACGACGGCGAGGGTGCCCGTCTCCGCCACGCCGAAGTTGGCGCCGCTGACCGCCACCCGGGCCCGCAGGAACGTGCGCCGCAGGTGCGCCCGCGCGGCCATGGCCAGCTGGCGCGGCTCGTCGGACAGGGACGGGTCGACGCCGGGCATCTCCCGCAGGAAGATCTCGCGGATCTCAGCGCGGTTGCGGTGGATGGCGGGCACGAGGATGTGGCTCGGCGCGTCGTGGCCGAGCTGGACGATGAGCTCGGCGAGGTCGGTCTCGACGGCCTCGATCCCCGCGGCCTCGAGGGCCTCGTTGAGGCCGGTCTCCTGCGTGGCCATCGACTTGACCTTGACCACCTCGCGGCTGCCGGTGGCGCGCACGAGGTCGGTGATGATGCCGTTGGCCTCGGCGGCGTCACGGGCCCAGTGCACGACGCCGCCGCGCTCGACCACCCGCCGCTCCAGCTCCTCGAGCAGCTCGGGCAGGCGCGCCATGACGTCGGCCTTGAGGGCGCTGCCGGCCTCGCGCAGCGCCTCCCAGTCGTCGACCTCGCCGACGACGGCGGCGCGCTTGGCGCGGATGACGCCGGTGGCCTTGCCGAGGTTGCGGCGCAGCTGGGTGTCCGCGAGCGCCTCGCGCGCGGCCTTGGGGAAGGGGCGCTCGCCGCGCAGGTGCCCGACGCCGGCCGGGGCGTGCGCCGGGGCACCGGCCGCGGCGGTGGTCGTCTCGCTCACAGCGGGGCCTCCTGGGCGGTGGTGGGCTCGGCCTGGGCGCGCGTCGGGTGGCTAGCGTCCATGATCACGGTCGAGCTTCCACCCTCTCTGTGATCATGGGCGCTCGCCACCCTGCCGTCGGTGCTGTTGAGGATCTCGGCCAGGTGCACGGGCCTCACGCCGGTGCGCAGCCGCGAGAGCCCGCCGCCGATGTGCAGCAGGCACGAGGAGTCGGACGCGCTGCACACCTCCGCGCGCGTCGCGCGGACGTTGGCGAGCTTGTCGGCGAGCATCGCCGTGCTCGTCTCGGCGTTCTTCAGCGCGAAGGTGCCGCCGAACCCGCAGCAGACCTCCGCCTCGGGGAGCTCGACCAGCTCGATGCCGCGCACCGCGCGCAGCAGCTGCAGCGGCTTGTCGCCCACGCGCAGCATGCGCAGGGAGTGGCAGGTCGGGTGGTAGGTCACGCGGTGCGGGTAGTAGGCGCCGACGTCGGTCACGCCGAGCACCTCGACGAGCAGCTCGGACAGCTCGTAGGTGCGCTCGCCGATGGCGTGGGCGGTGCGCGCCAGGCCTTCGTCGCCGGCGCGGCGGGCGACCATCGCGTGCTGGTGGCGCACGCAGCCGGTGCACGAGCCCGACGGGGCCACGACGGCGTCCCAGCCGCGCGAGCCGCCGCCGGAGCCCTCCAGCACGGGCGAGAACACCTCGACGCTGTGCCGCACCAGCGGTGCGGCGAGGTCGAGGTAGCCGGTGTTGACGTGCATCTGCCCGCAGCAGGTCTGCCCCGGCGGGAAGACCACCTCGTGGCCGAGCCGCTCGAGCAGCTCCACGGTGGCGCGCACCACGTGCGGCGCCACGGCGTCCCCCAGGCACGTGGCCATGACGGCGATCCTCATCGCGGCTCCCCCGCTGACGCTCGGTCCGCACCCGCGCGGCCGATGTGGTCTGACCACAGTAGCCCCTAGTCTCGGCCGGTGTGAGGGCGCACGAGCAGGTGCTCGCCTGGGTGGAGGCCGAGCTGGCCGCGGGGCGCATCGGCGTCGGCGACCGGCTGCCGGCCGAGCGGGCGCTCGCCGCGCAGCTCGGCGTGAGCCGGCCGAGCGTGCGCGAGGCCGTGCGCGTGCTGGAGTCGATGGGCGTCGTGCGCGCACGCACGGGCTCGGGCCCGGAGGCCGGCGCCGTCGTCGTCGGCGGCCCGGCCACGGGGATCGGCGACTCCCTCGGCGCCGCGCTGCGCCTGCACACCGCCACCTCGCGCCTGCCCGTGGCCGACGTCGTGGCCACCCGGGTGCTGCTGGAGACGTGGGCCGTCGACGCCGCCGCCCGGCGCCGCGACGACGGCGGAGAGCGCGCCGAGGCCCTCGCCCGGGCGGCGGCGCTGCTGGACGCGATGGACGACGACGGCGCTGACGCGGCAGCGTTCATCGCGCTGGACGCGCAGTTCCACGTCGCGCTGGCGGCGTGCGCGGGCAACGCCGTGGTGGAGGCCGTGATGACGTCCCTGCGCGAGGCGGTGCAGTCCTACGTCACCGCGGGGGTCGCCACGCTGCCGGACTGGGCGGCGACGGCGGCGCGGCTGCGCGCGGAGCACCGGGGGGTGCTGGACGCCGTCGCGGCCGGGCGGGCGCACGAGGCCTCAGCGCTCGTGCGCGCCCACATCGAGGGCTTCGCCGCCGAGGCCGGTCTGCGCCCCTGACCAGGGTGGCCGGGGGCCCCGGGGGCCCCGGGCCGGGGGGCGGGGCCCCCCCCGGGGGGGCGGGGCGGGGGGGGGGGGCCC
>NZ_JBQXXG010000018.1:0-71760 GCF_052644995.1 Quadrisphaera sp. KR29 | reverse complement strand
CCCCCCCCCCCCCCCCCCCCCCGCGGGCGGTGCCCGGGCCCCCCCCCCCCCCCCCGCCCCCCCCCCCCCATGCCCACGGCGGTGAAAGGGGCATGGGGGTGCCGGACGTGGGCCAGGGTGGCCCCGTGGCCGGCAGCGGGGTCGAGGACGGCGCAGCGCGCCGCGCGCGCTTCGAGTCGCTCGCCGGTGAGGTGCTCGAGCCCGTCCGCCGCTACCTCGCGCGGCGCGCCGGCGCAGCGGTGGCCGACGACGCCCTGTCCGACGTCCTGCTGGTGCTGTGGCGGCGCCTCGACGACGTCCCGACCGGTGACGGCGGCGCAGGGGCGCTGCCGTGGGCGTACGGCGTGGCCCGCGGCTGCCTGGCCAACGCCGAGCGGGCCGCCCGGCGCCAGCGGCGGCTGGCCGCCCGGGTGGCCGCCGTCGACCCGCCACCGCTCGCGGTGCCGGTCGAGGGCGAGGACGACGACGGGCGCCCCGACCCCGCCCCGGTGCGTGCCGCGCTCGCGGCGCTGCGACCGGCCTCGGCGGAGGTGCTGCGCCTGTGGGCGTGGGAGGAGCTGGCGCCCGCCCAGATCGCCGAGGTGCTCGGCGTGAGCCCCAACGCGGCGAGCATCCGGTTGCACCGGGCCCGCAAAGAGCTGGCCGAGCAGCTGCGAAAGGACGGCGGCGCTGCCGGACAGGTGGGAGCAGGAGGCGAGGCCCGGTGACCGACGACGAGCTGCGCGCAGCGCTGCGCGGCGCCGACCCCGCGGCAGACCTCCCGCCCGCCGACCCGGCCCGGGTCGCCCACCTGCTGGAGGACGCCGTGAGCAGCACCCGCCCCACCCCCGACCTCGCACCTGCCGCCCCGGCCGCGCAGGCCGCACGGCCCGGCGCGCGCCGCCGCCGTCCGTGGGTCCTGGTCCTAGGCGCCGCGGCCGCCGCCGCGGTGGTCGCCGCGGTGGTCGTCCCCCAGGTGCGCTCCCAGGAGGCTCCCGGTCCAGCGACGGCGCTCACGGTGACGGACGTCGACCCGCTGACAGCCTCGTGCCTGCCGGTGGCCGACATCCTCGGCGACGCCCGCACCCAGACCGCCTTCGGCGCCCGGGTCGTCGCCGTGGACGGCGAGCGGGTGAGCCTGGACGTCGAGCGCGTCTACCGCGGTGAGCCAGGTGACCGGGTGGTCATCGACGCCCCGCCCGCGGACGCGCAGGCCGCTGCGACGATCGGCGGGTTCCCGTTCGAGGTGGGCTCGGACTACCTCATCACGGCCACCGACGGCGTGGTGGCGGTCTGCGGAGCGTCCGGGCCGGCGACGCCGGAGCTGCAGGCGGAGTACGAGCGCGCCTTCGGCTGACCGGCGCCGTCCGTCCCGCTGAGCGGGCAGAAGACTGTGTGGAGCCCCTCCGGGGGCGCTCCTGAGCACTTCTGCCCGCCCGGCGGGACGGTCCGAGGCGCTCGGGCGTGACGCCGGACGTGCAGGTGTGCCTGCAGAGCCGCTCCGACAGCTCCCTGGCGGGGTTCCGCACGTCCGTCGCCACGGGCGGGGCTCGGTGGGACGCGCTGCAGCGGCGCAGGGCCGTGCGAGGGTGGGCCGGTGCCCGTGGAGATGAGCGAGGAGGAGTTCGAGGACGCCGTCGCCGACGGCCTCGACGCCCTGCCCGAGGAGCTCACGCGGATGATGAGCAACGTCGTGGTGCTCGTCGAGGACGAGCCGCCCGACGGGGAGGACGACCTCCTCGGCCTCTACGAGGGCATCCCCCTGACCGAGCGCGGCTCGGGCTGGGACGCCGGGGCGCTGCCCGACCGCATCCTCGTCTTCCGCGGCCCGACGCTGCGCGCGTGCGAGACCCGCGAGGAGGTGGTCGAGGAGGTCGCCGTGACCGTGGTGCACGAGGTCGGCCACCACTTCGGCATCAGCGACGAGCGCCTCCACGAGCTCGGCTGGGCCTGACTGGCACGGGGCCACCCCGTGCCGGTGGAGGAGGGGGGTCAGCGGCGCTTCGCGCGCCGCGCGGCCTGCCCGGGGTTGCGCAGCAGGTCGAGCACCGCCCGCTCGACAGCGCCGTGCGTGCCCGGCTCGCCGAAGGCCGCGCCCTCCCCGAGGTCGGTGAGCGCCGGCTCGATGGTGGTCCCGTCCTCGAAGAGGTCCACCACCCGCGGGTCGACGTAGGAGGCGCGCGCCACCGCCGGGGTGTTGCCGAGGTACTCCGACACCTCGCGCATCGCCCGCGCCACCGCCCGCTTGCGCGCCGTCGGCGACTCCGCGGCGTGCGTGGAGACGGCCAGCGCGACAGCCGCGAGCACCGTGGCGTGCCAGGTGCGGAAGTCCTTGGCGGAGACGTCCTCCCCGCCGAAAGCGGCCTTGACGTACTCGTTGATGTCGGTGCTGGTGACGTCGTGCCAGCCGGCGGAGTCCTTCCACGCCAGCAGGTCGTCCTCGCCGCCGCGGCGCCGCTTCATCACCCCGACGGCGTCGTGCACCTCGGCGTCGACCAGCCGCAGCGTGCGCCGCTTGCCGTGCTTGGCGGTGTAGTCGAAGACCACCGCGCCGGCCTCGAGGCGCACGTGCTGCTTCTCGATGGTGGCCAGCCCGTACGACTGCCCGCTCTCCACGTACCCCTCACCGCCGATGCGGAAGAAGCCGAGGTCGAGCAGCCGGAACGCGCAGCCCAGGGCGCGCTCGCGCGGCATCCCGGGGCGCGCCAGGTCCGCGGCGGCGCGCTCGCGGGCGGCCGGCAGCCGCTCGGCCACCTGCAGCACCCGCTCGAACTTGGCCCGGTCGCGCTGCAGCCGCCACTGCGGGTGGTAGAGGTACTGGCGCCGTCCCGCCTCGTCGGTGCCGACGGCCTGGATGTGCCCGTCGGGCTGCGGGCAGATCCACACCTCCTTCCACGCCGGCGGGATGACGAGCGCCTTGCAGCGCTCGCCGTCGGCCGCCGCCAGCCGCTCGCCGGAGGCGTCCAGGTAGGTGAAGCCCTTGCCGGAGCGCCGGCGGGTCCACCCCGGGGAGTGCGGGGAGACGGTGAGCAGCTCCAGCTCCTCCGCCTCCGCGACGGTGGCAGCGCTCACGCTGCGATCACCCCTTCAGGGGGTCGTGACCCCAGTTCATGAGCGAGTAGCGCCAGCGGCTGTGCTCCGCGTCGTCGTCGGGACCGCCCTGCGACAGGTGCCGCTTCACGTAGCCGACCACCTTGTGCATGTGGGCGACGTCGTCGTCGGTGAGGTCGTCCTTCCTGGTGCGCAGCAGCTCCACGATGCGCCGGCCGGAGGCGTGCCCGGTGGACTCCCCGGAGCCCCCGGACTTCTGCCCGACCTCGCCGGACTCCTCGGTGCCGAGCCAGTCCTCCAGCTCCTTCGCGGTCATGTTGACCGCGTGCTTCCAGTCGTCCCAGACCTCGTCGAGGCCCTCAGCGCGCTGCGTCACCCGCCGATGGTCCGTCGCCGCCCGCCAGCGCGCGACCGGGAGCGCCCCCGCCGCGCCCGGGGGCCGCCCGGTGCGACCCGCCCGGCGCAGCGCACGCCCGCGGCGGCGCTCGTGGGGGCCGGTGGGCGGCATGCTGGGCCCGTGCTGGTCACCAACCACGTCCTCGCCGGCGCCGTGCTGGGCTCCGGGCCGCTCGCGCGGCGGCCCGTGCTGGCCTTCGCCGCGGGCGTGGCCTCCCACCTCGCCCTCGACACCGTGCCGCACTGGGGTGACCAGCGGCGCCGGGTCTTCCTGGTCACCGCGGTGTGCGACGGCCTGGCGGGGCTGGCCGCGATCGCGCTGGTCGCCCGCGCCACCTCCCGCCGGCGGCCCGCGGTGCTGCTCTCGGTGCTGGCGGGCATGGCCGGCGGGGCCTTCCCCGACCTCGACAAGCCGAGCACGCTGTTCTTCGGCGGCTCGCCGTTCCCCGCCCGCTGGGACGCCTTCCACGCGCGCATCCAGCGCGAGAGCCCGCGGCGGATGCCCCAGGAGGCGCTGGTGGCGGGGCTGCTGGGCCTCGTCGTCGACCGGCTGCTCGGCCGCCGCGGCTGAGCGCGGGGCCTCAGCGCCGGACGGTGACGTCCGAGGACGTCTGCTCCGCCACGGCGGCGGCGCGCTCGGGGCTGCCCGGCTGGGTGGACTCCAGCAGGCGCTGCAGGTGGGCCAGGGAGCGGGAGACCTGCGAGCGCAGGGAGGGACCGCCGACCAGCGGGAGGTGGGCGGTGGCGTGCTCGGCGGCGCTGCGGCCGGAGCGCTCCTGGGCGGCGACCCGCAGGGTGACCTCGGTGTGGTTCGCCCCCGGGAGGCTGTGCACCTCCGCCTCGAAGTGACCGGTGCCCTCGACGTCCCACTCGAGGCGGTCCATGACGGCGCCGTCCAGGCCGCCCGTCAGGCCGGGCAGGCCACCGTGGTCGTGCAGGTGCTGCGCGACCTCGCCCGCGGGGCGGGCGATGGCGACGGTCTGCACGACCGTCCACTCCGGACCCGGCTCCCCGACCCGCCCGATGGGCGTGGTCGGGCGCTCGGCGGAGGTGCGGCCGCCGGAGGACCCGCGGGCGCGCAGCAGCAGCCACGCGGAGACGCCGGCCAGGCCGGCGAACAGCACGAGGGGGAGCGAGGAGCGCCGGTCGTTGTCCACGCGCCCGATGATGGACGCAGCGCGGGCCGTCGGCCACCGCGGCGGCGGGCCGCTCGCCCGGACGGCGGGCGAGATCCACGTGCCGCAGCAGCGCCCCGGTGGCAGGTTCGGGTGATGACCGAGGACCAGCAGGCAGCCCCCGACCCCGACGCGGACCCGGCCAACCTGCCGTCGCCGCCGGACACCTCCGGCACCCCGCCCCGGGACGTCTCGGACACCGCCTCCGTGCAGGAGGACCCCGAGGACCGCGACGACCCCGACGCCGACCCCGACAACCTGGGCTCCTCCCGCCGGCACGTCTGAGCCCGGAACCCCTGACCCCAGAACTGCTGACCCCGGCAGGTCCGGGCCCGGCGCCTCCCGGCCGGGTCCGGACCCGGGTGCGCACCCGGGCGGGCCGGCGCCCGTGCAGGATGGCCGCGTGGCCGAGCTCGACTACGCCCTGCTGGCCGACTACGCGCGTGTCGACGCCGACGGCACCCTGACCGCCGTCGGCGCCCACCGCACCGTCATCGCGGTCCCCCAGCTGCCCGCCCAGCAGGTGCTCGCCGCGGCCGGCAGGCTGTGGATGGGCCGGCGGGAGCCCGCCGCGTGGCTGGAGGTGTCGGCGCGCACGCCCGAGGGCGACGTCGGCACCATCTCCGCCTGGGAGGTCCGCCCGGGGCTGGAGCAGGGCGAGGCCCCGGGGCGCGTGTCGGCGTGCTTCGCGGTGGCGGTGGTCGCCCCGCTGAGCGCCACCGGGCCCCACGCCCTGGTGCTCTCGGTCAACGACGAGGTGGTCGCCGAGCTGCCCTTCGGCGTGGTCGTCGAGGTCTGAGCCGCCCGCGCCCACAACCCCGCTGCGGCCAAAACCCCTCCGGCGCGGGGGTGCGCGGTCTAGCGTCGTCGACGTGGGACGACCCGCCCTGGCGACAGGGGCCGCAGGCCAGGTGAGCACGCACGTCGAGACCCTCGACCCCCTCACCGGGCGGTGGGTGCGCGCCGCGAGCGCGCACGGCATGGGCCGCAGCCGCTGGGTGGCGCGGTGCCGCCTGAGGGGCGCCGACGGGGAGGCGCGCCAGGTGCGCGCCACCGGCGCGACCCGCAGCGACGCCGAGGCCGCGCTCGCGGAGAACCTGGCGCGCCGCGCCCGCGCGGAGGCGGAGGCCGCCGCCGCCGCGGACGACCGCGTGACCACGGTCGCCGACACCGCCGCCACCTGGCTGGCGGTGCTGGAGGCCACCGGGGCCAGGCCCGGCACCCGCGACCTGTACCGCCGCTCGGTCGTGGCCCACCTGGTGCCCCGCCTCGGCATGCTCAAGGTGCGGCACCTCTCGGCGCCGGTGGCCGAGCGCTGGCTGGCCGAGGTGGCCGACCGCTCCGGCCCCGCCGCGGCCCGCACCGCGCGCAACTGCCTGCGCGGGGTGGTCGACGTCGCGCTGGCCAAGGGCGTCCTGGAGACCGACCCCCTGCGGGGCGTCGAACTGCCCGTCACGGCCGCGCCCGCGGCTGCGCCGGTGCTCACCGTGGCCGAGGCCGCGCACCTCCTCGTGGTGGCCGCCGCCGACGCCGACGCGGTGCGCCACGGCCTGGCCGACCTCGTGGCGGTGCTCCTGGGCACCGGGGCCAGGCTCGGGGAGGCGCTGGCGCTGCGCTGGGCCGACGTCGACGTCACCGAGGGGGCGGCGTCCGTGCGGGTGGCGGCCCGGCTGGAGCGCGCCTCCGGCCGCTCCACGGAGGCGCGGGCCACCTCCGAGGAGCGGCTCGTGCCGGTCACCGACTCCCTGGCGGCCCTCCTGCGCGCGCGCCGGCGGCGCCCCAGCGCCGACGTGGGCGACCTGGCGCTGGTCTTCCCCACCTCGCGCGGCACGGCCGCTGACCCGGCCGCCACCACCCGGCGGCTGCGCGCCCTGTTCGACGCCGCCGGCCTGCCCGGGGTGACCTCGCACGCGCTGCGCGCCACCCGCGCCCAGCGCCTCCTCGACGCCGGCACCGACCCCGCCGAGGTGGCCCGCCTGCTCGGCACCTCGCGCCTGCGCACCGGCGGGGTGCACACCACCGGAGCGGTGCCGGCCGTGGCGCCCGCCGTGCTCATCCCCCGGCAGCGCCACGCGGAGGCGTCCGCGGAGGCGCCGGTGGGGGCCCCGAGCCGGTAGCGGGCCGCCTCGCGCGACCGCCGGTCGCGCGATCGTCACCAGCGCGACGGCCGGGCGTCACCGGGCGCTGGCCCGGGGGAGGCCCGCGGGGGCCACCGTGGGCCCGTGAGGGTCGCGATCGTCACCGACTCGTTCCTGCCGGCGGTCAACGGCGTGGTCCGCTCCGTGCTG
Source organism: Quadrisphaera sp. KR29 (assembly GCF_052644995.1). Taxonomy (NCBI): domain Bacteria; kingdom Bacillati; phylum Actinomycetota; class Actinomycetes; order Kineosporiales; family Kineosporiaceae; genus Quadrisphaera; species Quadrisphaera sp. KR29. The sequence continues at coordinate 64,871 of NZ_JBQXXG010000018.1, read as the reverse complement.
CGGGTGCTCGAGCACCTCGAGCGCGAGGGGCACTCCGCGCTGGTCGTGTGCGCCAGCCCGGGCGCCCCGAGCACCGTGCACGGCGCCATGGTGGTGGAGGTCCCCTCCCTGGGCCTGCCCGGCTACACCGAGGTGCGGGTGCCGCTGCCCTCGGCCACGCGCCTGCGGGCCGTGCTCGCCGCCTTCGCCCCCGACGTGGTCCACCTCGCCTCGCCCTTCGGCCTGGGCGGCACCGCGGCGCGGGCGGCCAACGGGCTCGGCCTGCCCGTGGTCGCGGTGTTCCAGACCGACGTCGCCGGCTTCGCGAGCCGCTACCCGCTGACCGCCCGCGTGGGCAGCGCCCAGGAGGCCGCGTGGTGGCGGGTGGAGGCCATCCACCGCCGCGCCGAGCTGACCCTGGCGCCGACCGCCTCCGTCGCCGCCCAGCTGCGCTCCCGCGGCATCCCCCGCACCCGGGTGTGGGCCCGGGGGGTGGACGACGCCTTCGACCCCGCCCGCCGCGACCCCTCGCTGCGCGCGGCGCTCGCCCCGCACGGCGAGGTGCTCGTCGGCTACGTCGGGCGCCTGGCACCCGAGAAGCGCCTGGAGGACCTCGCCGTCCTCACCGGGGTCCCGGGGACCCGCCTGGTGCTCGTCGGGGACGGACCCTCGCGGGCGCGCCTGCAGGCCCTGCTGCCCGACGCCGCCTTCCTCGGTCCGCTCTCCGGAGACCGCCTGGCCGCCGCCGTCGCCAGCCTCGACGTCTTCGTGCACACCGGGGAGCACGAGACCTTCTGCCAGGCCGCGCAGGAGGCCCTGGCCAGCGGGGTGCCGGTGGTGGCCCCCGCCGCCGGTGGGCTGAAGGACCTCGTGGACCCCAGCCGCACCGGGTGGCTGTACGCCCCGGGCGACCTGGCCGGGCTGCGCGCCCACGTCACCGACCTCGCCGGTGACGCCGCCAAGCGGCGCGCGCTGGGCGAGGCCGCGCGCGAGCGCACCCGGGGGCGGACCTGGGGCGTGCTGTGCGAGCAGCTGCTCGCCCACTACCGCGACGCGCTGGCCGTCACCGTCTGAGCCGGCCGCCGCACCGGGCCGGGGACGGGCCTCAGAGGTCGAGCACGTGGTGGGCGCCCATGACCACCAGCATCTGGCGGGCCGTGCCGTGCAGGCCCTCCAGGCGCAGGCGGTGCGGGCGCACCTGCCGCGACAGCCCGATGAGGAAGCCCAGCCCCGCGGAGTCGACGAAGTCCACCGCGTGCAGGTCCACCACGCGCACACCGGCCAGCTGCTCGGGGGCCATGCGGTGACCGGCCACGGCGTAGACGTCGATGTCCCCGCTCAGCACCAGCCGGCTCGGGTCGTCCGGGTCGAGCGCCATGCCCGCCGGCCGGGGAGTCTGCTCAGCGGGCACGCCGCCATGCTGGCCCACCGGTCACCGCGCCGCACGGCCACCCCCGTCCTGGCGCGTTCCGCCCCCCGCGGGGCGGCCGCTGTGCCACCGTGGCCGGATGGGCGCGTCGGGAGTGCTCCGCGCGGCCGGCGCGGTGACCTGCGCGGTCGTCCTCGGGGCGCTGGGCGCGGCGGCCCCGCCGCCCGCCGCCGCGGCGGCGGCCGCCCCCGAGCGGTGGTGGGGCCCGGACCGCTACGCCACCGCGGCCGCCGTCTCCCGCGAGGCCTTCCCCGGTGGCGCTGACGACGTCGTCGTCGTCAGCGGCGCCAGCTTCCCCGACGCCCTGGCGGCCGCGCCCCTGGCCGCCCACCTCGGCGGGCCCGTGCTGACCGTGCCCGCGGGAGCGCTGCCGCCGGCCGTGCTCACCGAGCTGGCGCGGCTGCGGCCGGCCCGGCTGCACGTGGTGGGCGGCACCACCGCCGTCAGCGCCGACGTGGTCCGCCAGCTCCAGCCGCTGGCCAGCGGCGGCGTGCAGCGCACCCAGGGCGGTGACCGCTACGAGACGGCCGCCGCCGTGGCCACCGGTGCGCTCGGGGAGGCCTCCGAGGTGGTCCTCGCCTCCGGGGAGGGCTTCCCCGACGCCCTCGCCGGGGGCTCGGCCGCGGCGGCGCTGGGGGCGCCGCTGCTGCTCACGAGGCGCGACGCGCTGCCGGCGCCCACCCGGACGGCGCTGGCCGGCCTGGCGCCGACCCGCGTGACGGTGGTGGGCGGCCCCGCGGTGGTCTCCCCGGCCGCCGTCGAGCAGCTGCGCCAGCTCCTGCCCGGTGCCGCCGTGGTCAGGCTCGCCGGTGACGACAGGTACGGCACGGCCGCCGCGGTGGCGCGCGACACCTGGGAGTCCGCGCCGGCGCCGCTGCTGGCCAGCGGGGAGGTCTTCCCCGACGCCCTGGCCGGGGCCGCCCTGGGCGAACCCCTGCTGCTCACCCGGCGCGAGTGCCTGCCCCCGGCGACCGCGGGGGCCTGGGCCGACCTCGGCGTCAGCGCCGTGACGGGCCTGGGGGGCACCGCGGTGCTCAGCGACGCCGCGCTCGGCGCCACCCCCTGCCCCTGACCGAGCTCTGCCCCTGACCGAGCCCCCAGCCGGTCCTCGACCGGCCGCCGCCGCTGCCGTCTACCCGCGCCCGGCCCCCAGCCCGCGCGTGAAGCGCCCCAGCCGCTCCAGGCCCTCGGCCAGCTCGGCCGGGGAGGCCGCGTAGGACAGCCGCACGTGGGTCTCGGCCGTGGTGGCGCCGAAGTCGCGCCCCGGCGTCAGCGCGACGTGCTGCTCGGCCAGCAGGCGCTCGCAGAACTCCCAGGCCCCCAGGCCTGTGCCCGAGACGTCCGCGTAGGCGTAGAAGGCGCCGTCGGGGGGCACGGGGACCTCCAGGCCCGCCGCCGCCAGGCCCTCGAGGGCCAGCGCTCGCCGCGCCAGCAGGTCCAGGCGGCGCTGCTCGACCAGCGCCAGCGAGGACGGGGTGAAGGCCGCCAGCGCCGCGTGCTGCGCCGGGGTGGACGCGCAGATGAAGAAGTTGGAGGCCATGCGCTCCACGGCGTCGACGGCGCCCTCGGGCACCACGCACCAGCCCAGGCGCCACCCGGTCATCCCGGTGTGCTTGGAGAAGCTGCCGATGACCACGGCGCCGTCGTCCACGGCGAGCGCGCTGCGCGGGGGCTCCCCGCCGACGGGGTCGGCCAGGTCGAGGTAGATCTCGTCGACCAGGCGCCAGGCACCGCGCTCGCGCGCCAGCGCGCACACCGCCGCCAGCTCCGCGGCGGGCACCGTGGTCCCCGTGGGGTTGGAGGGGGTGGCCACGAGCACCGCGCGGGTGCGCGGGCTCCACGCCGCGGCGGCCCCCGCCGCCGAGAGCTGGTAGCGGGTGGCCGGGGAGGTGGGCACCTCCACCGCACGCGCGCCCAGGGCCCGCACGACCTGCCGGTTGCAGGGGTAGGAGGGGTCGGCCATGACCACCTCGTCCCCGGGGTCGAGCGCCAGGGCGAGCACCAGCAGCAGCGCCGCCGACGCCCCCGAGGTGATGACCACGCGGCCGGGGTCGAGGTGGACCCCGTGGCGCTCGCGGTAGCGCAGGGCGACCGCCTCGCGCAGCTGCGGCAGCCCCAGGGCGGGGGTGTAGGGCAGCGGCCGCCCGTCGGTGACCTCGCGCAGGGCCGCGAGCACCGCCGGAGGGGCGCCCTCGTCGGGCTCGCCGAGGCTGAGGGCGACCACGCGGTGGCCCTGCGCCCTCAGCTCGGCGGCGCGCGCGGCGAAGGCCATCGCGTGGAAGGGCTCGACGGCCAGGGAGCGCCGGGAGGGGGAGGGCGCGGAGGGTGCTGCCACCCGCCGAAGGCTGCCACGCGGGCAGCGGAGCTCCGCGGCGGCAGGAGGCCGGGGCTACAGCCGGGGGCCGGGGCGACCGATCACCACTTCACCCGGTGCGCGCCGCGCCCGGGGTGAGCGGAGGTGGACGACGGTGTGGGGACGACGTGGGGCCGCAGGGGAGCTGGCGCCGCAGCCGCGGGACGTGGAGACCCTCGAGGCGGTGCTGGCCGCCCTCGACGCCCCGGTGGCCGACGAGTTCGAGGTGCAGCGCCGCATCTCCGCGGTGCTCGCCGAGCGGCTCGGCTGCACCTACGCGGCCGTGTGGCTGCCGGAGGCCGACGGCGAGCTCGTCCTGCGGGCCGCCTCCGGTCCCCTCGCCTCCGCCGTCGACGTGGCCGGTGCGCTGGGGGACCGGGCCGGCGGCTTCGCGGCCCTGCGCCAGCGGGCCGTGCAGTCGGCGACCCGGCCGGTGCGCCTGCCGCTGGAGGCGGGCACCGCCCGCGGTGGCGAGCGGTGCGAGCGCTTCGTCCGCGCCGGCTCCCCCCACGGCGCCCTGCTGCCGATCGTCGAGGACGGGCGGACCACCGCGGTGCACGAGCTGCGCTCCGCGGACCCGCTGCCCTTCTTCGACGGGCGCGAGGAGAAGTGGGCCGCCATCTCCCGCATCGCCTCGCAGGTGGTCATCAGCGTGCGGGCCCGCGCGGCCACCGCCGAGGTCCTCCAGGACCGCGAGGCGGTGACCACCGTCGTGACCGCCGTCAACACGGCCACGACCCGCGAGCAGGTGCTCAGCTCGGCGCTGGACTCCGTGCGCTCGGCTTTCGGGTGGGCCTACGGCTCCTACTGGGCCATGGCCGAGGACGAGCCCGTGCTGCGCTTCGTCCAGGAGTCCGGGTCGGCCGGCGAGGAGTTCCGCAGGGTCACGCTGGCGGCCTCCTTCGCCGAGGGCGTGGGCCTGTCGGGCCGGGCCTGGCGGGCGCGCGACCTGGTGGCGGTGGAGGACCTCGGGGAGCTCAAGGACTGCGTGCGGGCGCCCGCCGCCCAGCGCGCCGGGGTCCGCTCCGGCGTCTGCTTCCCCGTCATCACCGCAGGCAGCGTCGTCGGCACCATGGACTTCTTCACCACCACGACGACGACGCTGTCCGCCTCCCGCGAGGCGGCGCTGCGCCAGGTCGCCGACATCGTCTCGCTGCGCCTGGAGTCCCTCCAGCGCTCCGAGGACGACGCCGCCGCCGCCAGCGCCCTGTTCGACACCGTCTCGCGCCTGCGGTCGGCCTCCGAGGACGCCGCCCGGGTGGGGCAGGCGGGCGCGGCGCAGGCCCAGGCCGTGGAGGCCGAGGTCGCCGCGCTGAGCGCCGCGTCCGCGGCCATCGGCGACATCATCAAGGTGATCTCCTCCATCGCCGCCCAGACCAACCTCCTGGCGCTCAACGCCACCATCGAGGCCGCCCGCGCCGGGGAGGCCGGCCGCGGCTTCGCCGTGGTGGCGGGCGAGGTCAAGGAGCTGGCGCGCGCCACCGCCGAGGCCACCGAGCAGGTGGCCCAGCGGATCGCCGACATCCAGCGCTCCTCGGAGTCCGTCGCGGAGGGCATCACCACCGCCGCGGCCACCATCGGCCAGCTCGACGCCGTCCAGGCGCGCACCTCCGACGTGCTGGCCGAGCAGGCCTCCATGGCCGGCGCCTTCCAGGCTGGTCAGCGCCGCTGAGACCCGGGGCACCCGCACCCGGCTCCCCCCACCGCCCGCCCCTGGCTCTCTCCCACCGCCCGCCACGCCGCCCGTCCCGCCGTCGCGGGGCGGGCGGTCCGCGTGCGCCGCGCACCCCGGTTTGACGCCCGCCGGACGGCGTCCGTACCGTCTGGACCAGGTCACGAGCGACAGCGCGAAGCCCTGGCTGGCTGTCCGGCAACCCTCCTCCGCGGCGGGGTGCTCCAGGTGACGACCCGGCCGTGCGACCAGCACGGCAAGAGCGGACCCGCCCGAGGAGACGTCGTGAGGACACCACCGCCTGCGCCGCGCGCACGGCGCTGTCCCCGCTGACCCCCTCCCCGGCCCCCCGCCGCGCCCGCGCACGGCACCACGTCCCACGCACCCCAGGGAGAGCCATGTCCAGCCCCGCCCCCAGCAGCAGCGGCCCCGCCCTGCCCGACAAGCCGAAGCGGAAGGCGCCGGTCGCGGCGATCGCTGCGGCCGCCGTCGTCCTGCTCCTCCTCGTGGGCGGGGGTGTCTGGCTCGCGAACCGCGGCGGCGACGACGCGCCCGCCGCGGCTGCTGGTGGCGGCGCCAGCTCGACGGGGGAGTACCGCAGCAGCGTGAAGATCGGCGTCTCCGACAGCGCCCTGCCGTACTGGGAGACCTACACGGAGCTGGCGGAGAGCGAGCTGGGGGTCGACGTCGAGCTGGTGAACTTCTCCGACTACAGCCTGCCGAACCCGGCGCTGAGCCAGAGCCAGGTCGACCTCAACCAGTTCCAGCACATCCAGTACCTGGCCAACTACAACGTCACCTCCGGTGACGACATCGAGCCCGTCGGTGCGACCGCCGTGTACCCCCTGCCGCTGTACTCGACCACGGTGAGCGACGTCGCGGCGCTGCCGCAGGGCGCCGTCGTCGCCGTCCCGGACGACGCCATCAACGAGGCACGCGCCCTGCTGCTCCTGCAGTCGGCCGGCCTGGTGCAGCTGGACGGCGGCGGGACCGCCTTCTCCTCGGTCGACGACATCACGAGCGCGAAGGTCGAGGTCACGCCGATCTCCGCCGACCAGACCGCCCGCGCCCTCCAGAGCGGCTCCGCGGCAGCCGCCGTCGTCAACAACAACTACGCGACCGCCGCCGGCCTGACCGCCGACCAGGTGATCGTCGCCGACGACCCGGCCGCACCGGCCGCCGCGCCCTACGTCAACATCTTCGCCGCGCGCGCCGCCGACGTGCAGGACCCCACCTACCTCGCGCTGGCGGAGCTGTGGCACGACCCGCGCGTGCAGGAGGTCTTCGCGCAGGACTACTCCAGCGCCGTCGTGGTCGACAAGAGCGCTGAGGAGCTGCAGGCCGACCTCGCGAAGGTCGAGCAGGACGCCACCGCCGCTGCCTGACGTGACGACCCCTCCCACCACCACCGCGCCGGGTGGCGCCCTCGTCGAGATCGAGGGCGTCACCAAGCGCTTCCAGCGCGGCGGCAGCTCCGTCACCGCCGTCGACGACGTCACCCTCTCCGTGCGCCGCGGTGAGGTGCTCGCGGTCATCGGCTACTCCGGTGCCGGCAAGTCGACCCTCGTGCGCCTGGTCAACGCCCTGGAGCTGCCGACCTCCGGCAGCGTCAGGGTGGCCGGCCAGGACGTCACCCGGCTGGGCGAGAAGGAGCTGCGCGCCGCCCGCGCCGGCATCGGCATGATCTTCCAGCAGTTCAACCTGCTGAGCTCGCGCACGGTGGCCGAGAACGTGGCCTACCCGCTGCGCGTGGCGGGGACCCCGAGGGCGGAGCGGGACCGGCGCACGGCCGAGCTGCTCGACTTCGTGGGCCTGCTCGAGCGCGCTCACGCCCACCCCGAGCAGCTCTCCGGCGGGCAGAAGCAGCGCGTGGGCATCGCCCGAGCGCTGGCGACCAGCCCGCCGCTGCTGCTGGCCGACGAGGCCACCAGCGCCCTCGACCCGGAGACCACCGAGGAGGTGCTGGGGCTGCTGCGGCGCGTCAACACCGAGCTGGGCGTCACCGTCATGCTCATCACCCACGAGATGGAGGCGGTGCGCCGCGTCGCCGACCGGGTCGCGGTGATGGAGTCCGGGCGCGTGGTGGAGGTGGGGGACGTCTACGACGTCTTCACCGACCCGCAGACCGCGGCGGCCCGGCGCTTCGTGCGCTCGGCCACCCACGACCGCCCCTCCGCCGAGGTGCTTGCGCGGCTGCGCGCGCACCACCCCGGGCGCCTGGTCACGGTGCGCGTGGACGACCGGCCCCGGCTGCAGCAGGTCATCGACGGCGCCTTCCGCGACGCCGGCCTCACCGCCGAGCTGGTCTTCGGCGGGGTGGGGGAGATCAAGGAGCGCCGCGCCGGGTCGCTCACCTACGAGCTGACCGGTGAGGACGCCGCGGCCGAGCGGGCGCTGGCCGCGCTGCGGGCGCAGGACGTCGCCGTGGAGGAGGAGCGCTGATGGGGTTCTTCGAGGGGGTCACCTCCCGCCCCGACGTCTTCGTCGAGGCCATCGGGCAGACGCTGTTCATCGTGCTCGTCTCGATGGCGGTCTCCGGCGTCGTCGGCCTCGGGCTCGGCGTGGCCCTGTACGCCACCCGGCCCGGCAACCTCTTCGCCAACCGGCTCGTCTTCGCGGTGCTCGGCCTGCTCATCAACGTCATCCGGCCGATCCCGTTCGTCATCTTCCTGCTGGCCATCGGGCCGCTGCAGATCCTCGTCCTCGGCACCTTCCTGGGGACCGGGGCGGTGACCTTCGCCATCGCGATCGCCGCGGGCTTCGCGGTGGCGCGCATCGTGGAGCAGTCCCTGGTCGGGGTCGACCCCGGCGTGGTGGAGGCGGCGCGCGCGATGGGCGCCTCCCGCTCGGCGATCCTCTTCGGCGTCGTCGTCCGCGAGGGGCTGGGCCCGCTGGTGCTCGGCTACACCTTCATCTTCGTGGGCATCGTCGACATGTCGGCCCAGGCCGGCCTGGTGGGCGGCGGGGGCCTGGGCAACTACGCCATCACCTACGGGTCGCAGCAGTACGACTGGGGCGTCGTCTACGCCGCCCTCGTCGTCATCGTCGCGATCGTCATCGCCGGCCAGGCCTTGGGCAACCGCCTGGCGCGGGCGGTCATGCGCCGCTGAGAGCAGCCGCGGTGGCCGGCGCGCCCCGACCAGCCCCCTCGGGAGCTGGCCGGGGCGCCGGCACCGGTCGGTCGGCTCAGCCCTCCGCGAGCTCCTCCAGCGGCGGGCAGGAGCACACGAGGTTGCGGTCCCCGAAGCTGCCGTCGATGCGGCCGACCGGCGGCCAGTACTTGTCGGGGTCGGGGCCGGCGGGGAAGGCCGCCAGCTGGGCGCTGTAGGGCAGCTCCCCCGACATGGCCCGCTCAGCGGTGTGCGGCGCTCCCCGCAGCGGTGAGGCCTCCAGGGCGCGCACGCCGTCGGCGACCTCCTGGGCCTCGGCGCGGATCGCCAGCATCGCGTCGACGAACCTGTCGACCTCGGTGAGGTCCTCGCTCTCGGTCGGCTCCACCATGAGGGTGCCGGCCACCGGGAAGCTCGTGGTGGGGGCGTGGAAGCCGTAGTCGATGAGCCGCTTGGCCACGTCGTCCACGGTCACCCCCGTGGCCTTCGTGAGCGGGCGCAGGTCGAGGATGCACTCGTGGGCCACGAGCCCGCCCTCGCCGGTGTAGAGCACCGGGTAGGCCTCGCGCAGGCGCGCCGCCACGTAGTTGGCCGACAGCACCGCGGTGGCGGTCGCTCGCGCCAGGCCGGCCCCGCCCATGAGGCGCAGGTAGGCGTAGGAGATGGGCAGGATGCCCGCCGAGCCGTGCGGCGCCGCGGCGACCGGCCCGGTGGAGCCCTCCCGCGAGCGGCGGGCCGGGTCCGGGTGCGCCGCGTGGGTGGGCAGGAAGGGCGCCAGGTGCTGGCGCACCGCCACCGGGCCCACGCCCGGACCGCCCCCGCCGTGGGGGATGCAGAAGGTCTTGTGCAGGTTCAGGTGCGAGACGTCGCCGCCGAACTCCCCGGGCTTGGCGTACCCGAGCAGCGCGTTGAAGTTGGCGCCGTCGACGTACACCTGGCCGCCGGCGGCGTGCACGAGGTCGCAGACCTCGGTGATGCCGGCCTCGTAGACCCCGTGGGTGGAGGGGTACGTCACCATGATCGCGGCGAGGTCGTCGGCGTGCTGGTCGCACTTGGCGCGCAGGTCGTCGAGGTCCACCGAGCCGTCGGCGGCGGACCCGACCACCACCACCCGCATGCCCGCCATCACCGCGGAGGCGGCGTTGGTGCCGTGCGCCGAGCTGGGGATGAGGCAGACGTCGCGCCGCTCCTCGCCGCGCGAGCGGTGGTAGGCGCGGATGGCCACCAGGCCGGCCAGCTCGCCCTGGGACCCGGCGTTGGGCTGCACCGAGACGCTGTCGTACCCGGTCACCTCGGCCAGCCAGGCCTCCAGCCGCTCGACCAGCACGCGGTAGCCCTCGGCGTCCTCCGCGGGGGCGAAGGGGTGCAGGTCGGCGAAGCCGGGCAGGCTGATCGGCTCCATCTCGGCGGTGGCGTTGAGCTTCATCGTGCAGGAGCCCAGCGGGATCATGCCGCGGTCCAGCGCGTAGTCGCGGCGCGCGAGGCGGTTGACGTAGCGCAGCAGCGAGGTCTCCGAGCGGTGCTGGTGGAAGACCGGGTGCTGCAGGTACGGCGTGGTCCGCAGCAGGTCGCGGGGGAGGACGTCGGGGGTGCGGACGTCGAGGTCGGCCAGGGCGCGCTCCGAGGTCGCCTGCTCCTCCAGGCCGAAGGCGCCCAGCACGCGGCCGACCACCTCCAGGTCGGTGCGCTCGGAGCAGGAGACCCCCACGTGGTCGGCGTCGGCCAGGCGCAGGTGCACCCCCGCCTCGCGGGCGGCTGCGACCACGGCGGCGGCGCGGCCCGGCACGCGGACCAGGACGGTGTCGAAGAACTGCTCGTGCACCACCTCCGCGCCGCCCTCGCGCAGCGCCGCGGCCAGCACCGCGGCGGTGCGGTGCGTGCGCCGGGCGATGGCGCGCAGGCCCTCGGGGCCGTGGAAGACGGCGTACATGGAGGCCACCACGGCCAGCAGCACCTGCGCGGTGCAGATGTTGCTGGTGGCGCGGTCCCGGCGGATGTGCTGCTCGCGGGTCTGCAGCGCCAGGCGGTAGGCCCGCTTCCCGGAGGAGTCCACCGAGACGCCCACGAGGCGCCCGGGCAGGTTGCGCTCCAGGCCCTTGGCCACGGCCATGTAGGCGGCGTGCGGGCCGCCGTAGAACAGCGGCACCCCGAAGCGCTGGGTGCTGCCCACCACCACGTCGGCGCCGAGGGCGCCGGGCGCCTCGAGCACGGTGAGGGCCAGGACGTCGGCGGCGACGACCAGGCGCCCGCCGCGGGCGTGGACGGCGTCGGCCAGCCCGCGCAGGGCCGGGACGCGCCCGGAGGCCCCCGGGTACTGCACCAGCACGCCGCTGACCCGCTCGGGCAGCCCGTCCAGCGCGGTGTCCGCGGCGCCGGACAGGTCGGCGACGAGCACGTCGACGCCCATGGCGGCGGCCCGGGTGCGCACGACCTCCACGGTCTGCGGCAGCGCGTCGGCGTCGACGACGAAAGGACCGGTGGCGCCCTTGTCGGCGCGCCGCACCAGCGTCATCGCCTCGGCGGCCGCGGTGCCCTCGTCCAGCAGGGACGCCCCCGCGGTGGGCAGGCCCGTCAGGTCCGCGACGAGGGTCTGGAAGTTCAGCAGCGCCTCCAGGCGCCCCTGGGAGATCTCGGGCTGGTAGGGGGTGTAGGCGGTGTACCAGGAGGGGTCCTCCAGCACGCCGCGGCGGATGACCGGCGGCGTGGTGGTGCCGTGGTAGCCCAGCCCGATCATCGGCTCCAGCGGCCGGTTGGCGGCGGCGAGCTCACCGAGCTCGGCGGCGACCTGCCGCTCGGTGCGGGCCTCGAAGAGGTCCAACGGGCCTGCGGTGCGGATGCCGGCGGGGACGGCGGCGTCGACGAGCTCCTCGAGGGAGGCGTGGCCGAGCACGGCGAGCATGGCGGCCACCTGGTCGGCGTCCGGGCCGATGTGGCGCGGGGCGAAGGCGTCCTCGCCGAGCTCGGCGAGGGTGGAGTGGTCGGACACTGGGGCTCCCTGGCACGACGCAGCGGTGCCTCCCCCTCAGTCGCCCTCGGTGGGCTCCTGAGTCGCCTCGCCTGCGCGGTCCTGGTGCCTGAGAGGTTCCGGGGAGGGTTGCCCCTTCGGCGCCCTGCTCGACGGTGGCCGTCAGGGCTCTCCCGCGCGGGATGAACGGCGTTCCCACGGTAACCCGCCGCGGGCCGGACCGGAAGCCGCGGCCCGCCGGCTGCGCCCGTCGGGCGCGCCCCAACGGGCCGCATTGGCACGACACCAGACCATTGACGGCGCCGGGGGCGGTCGGCAGACTCCGGCCATGACCACGGGCGAGGGCGCCGCCGCCCTGCGCGCCGACGCCGGCCCGGACGCCGGGGCGGACCTGGCCGCGGAGGTCCTGCGCCCGGTGCGGGGCCTGCACGCCTTCGAGGCGTGCGTCGAGCAGCTGGGCACCGCCGTCCGCCTCGGCCTCTACCCGCGCGGCTCGCTGCTGCCCGCCGAGCGCGAGCTGGCCGAGCGGATGGGCGTCTCGCGCGCCACCCTGCGCGAGGCCATCGCGGCCCTGCGCGCCGCCGGCGTCGTGCAGACCCGCCGGGGCCGGGGCGGCGGCACGGTGGTGGTCCAGCGGCCCACCCTGCCCCAGCGCACCAGCGCCGCCCAGCGCGCCGCCCGCCGCAGCGCCTGGCTCGACGTCCTCGACTTCCGCCGCATCGTCGAGCCCGGCGCGGCGGCGCTGGCGGCCTCGAGGGACCTGACCGAGACCCAGCGCCAGCGGCTGCGCACCGCGCACGCCGCGGTGGTCTCGGCCGCGCAGCCGGCCACCCACCGCCAGGCCGACTCCCGCTTCCACCTCACCGTGGCCAGCCTCACCGGCTCCCCGCACACCATCGAGGCGGTCACCGCGGTGCAGGCCGGCCTGCACGAGATGCTCAGCGCCATCCCCGTGCTGCCCACCAACATCGACCACTCCGACGCCCAGCACGCCCGCATCGCCGCCGCGGTGCTGGAGGGCGACGGCCCCCGCGCCCGCCGGGCGATGGAGGAGCACTGCGACGACACGGCCGCGCTCCTGCGCGGACTGCTCGACTGACCCGGCCGCCACCACGCCCCTGCACCGCTGACGGAGGAGACCCGCGTGCGCAACGACAGGCACCTGAGCCGCGACGACCTGGTCGCCAGGATCGACTCCGGCGAGCTCGACACCGTCGTCGTCGCCTTCACCGACATGCAGGGCCGCCTGCAGGGCAAGCGGTTCCACGGCGCGTACTTCCGCGACCACGTGCTCGACCACGGCACCGAGGGCTGCAACTACCTGCTCGGCGTCGACGTCGAGATGAACACCGTGGCCGGGTACGCCATCACCTCCTGGGAGCGCGGCTACGGCGACATGGAGCTCGTGCTGGACCTGGAGACCGCCCGCCTGCTGCCGCACCTGCCCGGCACGGCGATGGTGCAGTGCGACCTCGCCTGGACCGACGGCTCCCCGGTCGTGCAGAGCCCGCGGCAGGTGCTCGCCCGCCAGGTCGAGCGCGCCGCGGCCCTGGGCTACCGGGCGGTGGCCGGCACCGAGCTGGAGTTCATCGTCTTCGAGGACACCTACGAGGCCGCCCACCGCGCCGGCTACCAGCACCTCACGCCCGCCAACCAGTACAACGTCGACTACTCCGTCATCGGCACCTCGCGCGTGGAGCCCCTCCTGCGCGACATCCGCAACACCACCTACGCCGCCGGGCTCGACGTGGAGTGCGCCAAGGGCGAGTGCAACCTCGGCCAGCACGAGATCGGCTTCCTCTTCAACGACGTCGTGGTCACCGCCGACAACCACGCCGTCTACAAGACGGTGGCCAAGGAGGTCGCGGCGCAGCACGGCAAGTCGCTGACCTTCATGGCCAAGTTCGACGAGCGCGAGGGCAGCTCCTGCCACGTGCACCTGAGCCTGCGCGGCCTGGACGACCAGGTCGTCTTCTGGGACGACGCCGACGGCGGGCGGCGTACGCCGCTGTACGACTCCTTCGTCGCGGGTGTGCTGGCCACGATGGAGGAGCTCACGCTGCTGTACGCCCCCAACATCAACTCCTACAAGCGCTTCGCCGACGGCTCCTTCGCGCCCACCGCGATCGCCTGGGGCGAGGACAACCGCACCTGCGCGGTGCGCCTGGTCGGCCGCGGCGCCGGCGCCCGGATGGAGAACCGCGTGCCCGGCGGTGACGTCAACCCGTACCTGGCGCTGGCGGCGATGCTGGCCGGCGGTCTGCACGGCGTGGAGCAGCAGCTGGAGCTCGAGCCCGCCACCGAGGGCAACGCCTACGCCTCGGGGAAGCCGAAGGTGCCCACCACCCTGCGCCGCGCGCGCGACGCCTTCGCCGCCTCCGCCGTGGCCCGCGCGGCCTTCGGCGACGAGGTGGTCGACCACTACACCAACGCCGCCGACGTCGAGCTGGCCGCCTTCGAGTCGGCCGTGACCGACTGGGAGCGCCGCCGCAGCTTCGAGCGGATGTGAGGGGCGCCCCGTGAGCAGCACGACCAGCACCTTCACCGTCCTGGACCCGGCCACCGCCGAGCCCGTCACCGACGTCCACCTGGCGACCCCGGAGGAGGCCGACGCCGCCATCGCGCGCGCGGCCGCCGCCTTCCCCGCCTGGCGCGAGGTCGCCCCCGCCGACCGCGCCCGCCTGCTGCGGCGCTTCGCGCGGGTGGTCGACGACCACGTGGACGAGCTCGCGGCGCTGGAGGTCCGCAACTCCGGCCACACCCTGGGCAACGCCCGGTGGGAGGCCGGCAACGTCCGCGACTGCCTGGACTACTACGCCGCGGCCCCCGAGCGGCTCTTCGGCCGGCAGGTGCCCGTCCCCGGCGGCGTCGACATCACCTTCCGCGAGCCGGTCGGCGTGGTCGGCGTCATCGTCCCGTGGAACTTCCCCATGCCCATCGCCGCGTGGGGCTTCGCGCCCGCGCTGGCCGCGGGGTGCACCGTGGTCCTCAAGCCGGCCGAGCTCACACCCCTGACCGCCGTGCGGCTGGGGGAGCTGGCCCTGGAGGCCGGCCTCCCCGAGGGCGTCCTCACGGTGCTGCCGGGGAAGGGCTCGGTGGTCGGCGAGCGCTTCGTCACCCACCCCGCGGTGCGCAAGGTGGTCTTCACCGGATCCACCGCCGTGGGCAAGCGCGTCATGGCGGGCTGCGCGGAGCAGGTCAAGCGCGTGACGCTGGAGCTGGGCGGCAAGAGCGCCAACATCGTCTTCGCCGACGCCGACCTCGAGCGCGCCGCCGCCTCTGCGCCGGGCGCCGTCTTCGACAACGCCGGGCAGGACTGCTGCGCCCGCTCGCGCATCCTCGTCGAGCGCTCGGTCCACGACAGGTTCCTGGAGCTCCTGCAGCCCGCGGTGGAGGGGCTGCGGGTGGCGCACCCGGGCCAGGACCCCGACGCGGAGATGGGCCCGCTCATCTCCGCCGCCCAGCGCGACCGCGTGCAGGGCTACGTCTCCGGGGCCGACGTCGCCTTCACCGGCTCCGCGCCCGACCTGCCCGGCTTCTGGGTGCCGCCCACGGTCGCCCTGGTCGACGACGCGCGCGACAGGCTCTGGCGCGAGGAGGTCTTCGGCCCCGTCGTCGCCGTGATGCCCTTCGACGACGAGGCCGACGCCGTCGCGAAGGCCAACGACACCGAGTACGGGCTGTCGGGCTCGATCTTCACCCGCGACGTGGGCCGTGCGCTGCGCGTGGCCCGCGGGGTGGAGGCCGGCAACCTCTCGGTCAACTCCCACTCCTCGGTCCGGTACTGGACGCCGTTCGGCGGCTACAAGCAGTCCGGCCTCGGGCGCGAGCTCGGGCCCGACGCGCCCGACGCGTTCACCGAGGAGAAGAACGTCTTCATCAGCAGCGAATGACCAGGACCAGAGGCGAGGAGAGCAGCGGCGTGGCAGGCAGGCTCCAGGACAGGGTGGCCGTCATCACCGGGGGGTGCTCGGGCATCGGGCTGGCGACGGCGCGGCGCTTCGTCGCCGAGGGCGCCAAGGTGGTCGTCGGCGACATCGACGAGGCCTCCGGGGCCCGCGTGGTCGCCGAGCTCGGCGGTGAGGGCGTCGCGGCGTTCACCCGCGTCGACGTGACGAGCAAGGAGGAGGTCGACGCCCTCTTCGCCGGGGCGAAGGAGCGCTTCGGCTCCGTGGACGTCGCCTTCAACAACGCCGGCATCAGCCCGCCCGAGGACGACTCGATCCTCACCACCGACCTGGACGCCTGGCGGCGGGTTCAGGAGGTCAACCTCACCAGCGTCTACCTGTGCTGCAAGGCGGTGCTGCCGCACATGCTCGAGCAGGGCCGCGGCTCGATCATCAACACCGCCTCCTTCGTGGCGGTGATGGGCGCGGCCACCAGCCAGATCTCCTACTCCGCCTCCAAGGGCGGGGTGCTGAGCATGACCCGCGAGCTCGGCGTGCAGTTCGCCCGCCAGGGGATCCGCGTCAACGCGCTGTGCCCCGGCCCGGTGAACACCCCGCTGCTGCGGGAGCTGTTCGCCAAGGACGCCGAGCGGGCCGCCCGGCGCCTCGTGCACGTGCCCATGGGCCGGTTCGCCGAGCCGGAGGAGCTGGCCAGCGCCGTCCTCTTCCTGGCCTCCGACGACGCCAGCTTCGTGACCGCCTCGACCTTCCTCGTGGACGGCGGCATCTCCGCCGCCTACGTCACGCCCCTGTGAGCGCCCCCGAGCCGCCGGCCCGGCCGCCGGCCAGGCCGCTGGTGGGCATCAGCACCTACCGGGAGGAGGCGGCCTGGGGCGTGTGGCGCCAGCGCGCCGACCTGCTGCCGGCCACCTACGCCGACGCCGTCCGCCTGGCCGGCGGCGCGCCCGTGCTGCTCCCGCCGGCCGAGCCGGCGCTCGCGGCCGACGTGGTGGCCCGCCTGGACGCCCTCGTCGTCGCCGGCGGCGCCGACGTCGACCCCGCGGCCTACGGCGAGCCCGCGCACCCGCGCACCGGCGCCCCCCGGGCCGACCGCGACGCGTGGGAGCTAGCGCTGCTCGACGCCGCCGCCGCGCGGCTGCTGCCGGTGCTCGGCGTGTGCCGCGGCATGCAGGTCATGGCCGTGCACGCGGGCGGGGCGCTGGAGCAGCACCTGCCCGACGTCGTCGACCACGACCTGCACGACCCCGGCGGTGACGGCTTCGGGGAGGTCAGCGTGCGCACCGCCCCCGGCAGCCGCCTGGCCGCCCTGGTCGGCGAGCACGCCGAGGTCCGCTGCCACCACCACCAGGCGGTGCGCTCGGCGCCCGGGTACGCGCCGGTGGCGTGGGCGGCGGATGGCACGCTCGAGGCCATCGAGCGCACCGGCGCCGGACCGTTCCACCTCGGGGTGCAGTGGCACCCGGAGGTGGTGGCCGACACCGGCCTGTTCCGCGGCCTGGTGGCCGCGGCCCGGGCCTGACACCGCGCAGCACGACCCGTCCCGACCCCCAGGAGGACCCGTGGCCCAGGAGACGCCCCTCGCGGCGGTGCACCGCGAGCTCGGCGCCAAGCTCGTCGACTTCGCCGGGTGGTCGATGCCGGTGCGGTACGGCTCGGAGACCGCCGAGCACCTCGCCGTGCGCAGCGCCGCCGGGCTGTTCGACCTCAGCCACATGGGGGAGGTCGAGGTCCGGGGCCCGGAGGCCGGCCGCGCTCTCGACAGGGCCCTCGTGGGGCGGGCCTCGGCCATCGGCGTGGGCCGCGCGCGGTACTCGATGCTGTGCGCCGAGGACGGCGGCGTCATCGACGACCTCGTCGTCTACCGCCTCGGGGAGGAGGAGTACCTCGTGGTGGCCAACGCGGCCAACGCCGAGGAGGTCGCCGCCGAGATCACCGCCCGCGCGGACGGCTTCGACGCCGTGGTGCACGACGCCTCGCACCAGTGGGCGCTGGTGGCGGTGCAGGGCCCGCGCTCGGCGGAGGTCCTCGAGGCGGTCAGCGACGCCGACGTCGCCGCGCTGAAGTACTACGCCGCCGTCCCGGCGCGCGTGGCCGGGCACGAGGTGCTGCTGGCCCGCACGGGCTACACCGGCGAGGACGGCTTCGAGGTCTTCTGCCGCCCCGCGGACGCCGAGGCGGTCTGGCGCGCCGCGAGCGCCGCCGGGCAGCCGCTCGGCCTGGTGCCGGCGGGGCTGTCCAGCCGGGACACGCTGCGGCTGGAGGCGGGCATGCCGCTGTACGGCCACGAGCTGACCCGGGCGACCACCCCGTTCGAGGTGGGGCTGGGGCGGGTGGTGGTCTTCGGCAAGCCCGACGGCTTCGTCGGGGAGGAGGCCCTGGCGCGCCGGCGCGACGAGGGCCCGGCCTCCGTGCTGGTCGGCCTGGTGGCGAGCGGCAAGCGCTCCCCGCGGGCCGGGCAGGCCGTGGTGGACCCGGCCTCCGGCGAGGCCGTCGGGGAGGTGACCAGCGGCTCGCCGTCACCGACCCTCGGGCGCCCGGTGGCCATGGCCCTCGTGCGCCCCGGCAGCGCCGAGGTGGGCACGCGCCTGGCGGTGGACGTGCGCGGCAGCCACGAGCCGGTCGAGGTGGTGGCGCTGCCGTTCTACACCCGCGCGCGGTGAGCGCGGCGGCCCGATCGGCCTGACGACAGACCTTTCCGCAGGCGATGTCGGCCCACCCCGTAGACGCAGGTCAGGCACCGGGTCTACGGTCCGGCGAAGACGACCGCCGGGACGAGGGAGCCTTCGCATGTCGGGTGTGAGCGAGCGCGTCGAGACCGACGACTACCTGGCGCGCCGCCAGCTGAAGACGGGCAGCGCCGGGTGGGTGCTCCTCGCCGGGCTGGGCGTCAGCTACGTCATCTCCGGGGACTACTCCGGCTGGAACTTCGGGCTGGCCGAGGGCGGCTTCGGGGGGCTGGCCATCGCCACCGTCGTGGTGGCCGGCATGTACCTGGCGCTGGTGCTGGGGATGGCGGAGCTGAGCTCGGCGCTGCCGACCGCGGGCGGCGGCTACACCTTCGCGCGCCGGGCCCTGGGCCCCTGGGGCGGCTTCGCCACCGGCACCGCCATCCTCATCGAGTACGCCATCGCCCCCGCGGCCATCGCTACCTTCATCGGGGCCTACGTGGAGTCCCTCGGGCTGTTCGGCATCACCGACGGGTGGTGGGTCTACCTGGCGGCGTACGCGCTGTTCGTCGGCATCCACCTCGTCGGCGTCGGCGAGGCCCTCAAGGTGATGTTCGCGGTCACCGCGGTGGCGCTGGTGGGCCTGCTCGTCTTCGGCCTGGCGGCGCTGCCGCGCTTCGACGCCGCCAACCTCACCGACATCGCCCCCACCGACGCCGCGGGCGCCTCGGAGCTGCTGCCGTTCGGCTACCTCGGGGTGTGGGCGGCCATCCCGTTCGCCATCTGGTTCTTCCTGGCCATCGAGGGCGTGCCGCTGGCCGCGGAGGAGACGAAGGACCCCGGCCGCAACGTCCCCCGCGGCATCATCGCCGCGATGCTGGTGCTCCTGGCCACCTGCGCGCTCACCCTCGTGCTGGTCCCGGGAGCGGGGGGAGCCGAGGCGATGAGCGACTCGGGCAACCCGCTGGTCGAGGCCCTCGGGGGCTCGGCGGCGGCCACGGTGGTCAACTACATCGGCCTGGCCGGCCTCGTGGCCAGCTTCTTCTCGATCATCTACGCCTACTCGCGCCAGCTGTTCGCCCTCTCCCGCGCGGGCTACCTGCCGCGGGCGCTGTCGGTGACCAACCGCCGCAAGACGCCCACGCTGGCCCTCGTCGTGCCGGGCCTGGTCGGGTTCCTGCTCTCCCTGACCGGCCAGGGCGCCCTGCTGCTCAACATGGCGGTCTTCGGCGCGGCGCTGAGCTACGTGCTGATGATGGTCAGCCACATCGTGCTGCGCGTGCGCGAGCCCGACATGCCGCGCCCCTACCGCACCCCCGGCGGGGTGGCCACCACCGGCTTCGCCCTGGTGGTCGCCGTGCTGGCGGTCATCGCCACCTTCCTGGTGGACAGCACCGCCGCGCTGTGGTGCCTGGTCGCCTTCCTCGCGTTCATGGCCTACTTCGCCGTCTACAGCCGCAAGAGGGTGGTGGCCAACTCCCCCGACGAGGAGTTCGCGGCTCTCGCCGAGGCCGAGAAGGACCTCGCCTGAGGCTGTCCGGTCGGCCTCTGCTGGCCGTCCTGGTGCACGCCGGACCGCCGGGCGAGGTCCCGGCGGCGGTCGGCGGGCGCGCTGCGCCGGCGCCGCCCACACTCGGAGGATGACGCCCGCCCGCCGCGCCGCAGCGGAGGCGCCCGCGCATGCCGCCTGACCCGCCGACCAGGGTGGTCGTGACCGGCGAGGGACCGCTCCTCGTCGACGGCCCCGTCGAGGTGGAGCTGCCCGACGGCGCCCGCGTGCGCTCCGGCCGCCCGGTCGTGGCGCTGTGCGCGTGCGGCAACAGCCGCCGCTACCCCTTCTGCGACACCAGCCACCGCCGCCGCGTCCGCTCACGGCAGGAGCCGTCATGACCACCACCAGCATCGCCACCACCGCCCGCCCCAGCGCGCCGCCGCTGCCCGCCGCGAGGGGACCGCTGTCCTCGGCGGTCCTGGCGCACCTGCGCGGCGACGCCGTGGAGCTCGCGCGGGCCGACGCCGAGGCGGCCGACCCCTACGGCGACGACCTGCAGCTGGCGCTGTACGCCTGCTACGAGCTGCACTACCGCGGCTTCGACGGCGTCAGCGAGGAGCTCGAGTGGGACCCGGCGCTGCTCGCCCTGCGGCGGCGCCTGGAGGACCGCTTCCTCGCGGCGGTGCGCGCCGACGTCGCCGGCGGCGACGACGTGGCGGCCGAGGTCGAGGCGCTGCTCGTCGAGGACGTCGACGCCGTCGGCGTCTCCGCCCACCTCAAGCGGCGCGGTGAGCTGTGGCAGCTGCGCGAGTACATCGCCCTGCGCTCGGCCTACCACCTGAAGGAGGCCGACCCGCAGGCGTGGGTCATCCCCCGGCTGGACGGGGCCGCGAAGGCCGCGCTCGTGACGGTGGAGCACGACGAGTACGGCGCGGGCCGCCCCGAGCGCATGCACGCCCGCCTCTTCGCCGACATGATGCTCGAGCTCGGGCTGAGCGACCGCTACGGCGCCTACGTCGACGCCGCACCGGCTGCCGTGCTGGCCGAGGTCAACCTCATGTCGCTGTTCGGGCTGCACCGCGCGCTGCGCGGAGCGCTGGTCGGGCAGTTCGCGGCGGTGGAGCTGACCTCCTCACCGGGCTCGGCGCGGCTGGTGCGGGCCGCGGAGCGACTCGGGTGCGGCCCGGCGACCGTGGGCTTCTACGCCGAGCACGTCGAGGCCGACGCCGTGCACGAGCAGGTGGTGCGCCGCGGCATCATCGCGCCGCTGCTGGCCGCCGAGCCCGAGCTCGCCGCCGACGTCGTCCTGGGCATCCAGGCAGCCGGGCACCTCGACGGCCTGCTGACCCAGCACCTGCTGGGGGCGTGGTCGCAGGACCGCTCGGGGCTGCGGGCTCCGCTCGACGCCGCCTGAGGCGCGCCGAGCGCGGACCGCTCAGGGCAGGCCGAGCACCTCGGGCGCGTCGTCGGCGTCGCCGGGCAGGACCTCAGGCCCGGCCTCCGGCGGACGCGGCCCGTCCTGCGGGTACAGGCGCACCGCGACCAGCGCGACGTCGTCCTCGGCCCGCTCGGGCAGCATCCGGCGCAGCACGGCGTCGCACAGCGCGCCGGCGTCGAGGTCCCGCGCGGCGAGCTCGGCCAGGAGGTGCCGCAGGCGCTCGAGGCCCTCCTCCAGCGACTGCCCGCGGCGCTCCACCAGCCCGTCGGTGTACAGCAGCACCGTCGACCCCCGCGGCAGCACCCGCACCAGCTCCTGGCGCTCGGTGTCGGGCAGCACCCCGAGCAGGAGGTCCGCCGACGGGCCGGTCAGCTCGGTGACGCTCCCGTCGGGCAGCACCACCATGGGCGGCGGGTGCCCGGCGTTGGACCAGCGCAGCACCGTCCGGGCGGCGTCGGCGTCGTCGTCGGTCTGCTCCAGGCGCGCAACCACGGCGGTGGCGGTGGTGCGCACGGCGAGGGTGCGCATCACCCCGTCGACCTGGCTCAGCAGCGCCGCCGGTCTCGTGTCCCCGACGGCGCCGAGCCCGCGCAGCAGGGTGCGCACCTGGCTCATCGCGGCCGCGGCCTGCGTGTCGTGGCCGACGACGTCACCGATGACCAGCACTGTCGCGCCGCCGGGCTGGAGGAAGGCGTCGTACCAGTCGCCGCCCACCTGCGCCGCCTCCGCCGCAGGGGCGTAGCGCACCACCACGTGGGTGTGGTCGGGCTCGGGAGGCGCTGTGAGCAGCGAGCGCTGCAGCTCCGAGGCGATCTCGGTCTGCTGGCGGTACAGGCGGGCGTTGTCGAGCGCCAGGCCGGCCCGGCCGGCGACGTCCACCGCGGTGGCCAGGTCCTCCGGGCCCAGGGGGTCGCGCTGCGCCCCGGAGAACAGGCTCAGGGCGCCGAGCGTGCGGCCGCGGGCGCGCAGCGGGACCACCACGCCGTGCGCGGGGGCGAGGCGGCGCAGCGCGTCGACGGCCTCGGGCGTGCCCAGGGCGGCGGTGATGGCGGCCGTCGCGTCCCCGGGCACGACCACGGGCCGGGCCGAGGCCAGCGCCCGGAAGAGGAAGGCGTTCCTCCCGAGGGCCTGGAGCCTGAGCCGGGCGTAGTGGTCCACCAGGTGCTGCTGGGCGGGGTCGACGTGGGCGCCTCCCACGTCACGCAGCCCGCGCGGGCCCACCGACCCGGAGCGGCCGGCCTCCTGGTGGTCGTCGTCGACGAGCGTGACCAGGCTCCAGTCGCCCAGCTGCGGGACGACGAGGCGGGCGAGCTCGGTGACGGCCTGCTCGGCGTCCAGGTGCTCCACGAGGGCGGTGGTCACGTCGGCGATGAGCGCGGTGCGGCGCGCCGCCGCGGCTGCCGCGTCCTGGGCGCGGCGGCGCTCGGTGACGTCGAGGAAGTAGACCGACAGGCCCTCGGCGGTGGGCACCGCGCGCACCTCGTACCAGGCGTCCAGGGGGGCGGGGTAGTGGGCCTCGAAGGTCACCGGCTCCCCGGTCCGCACCGCTGCGCGGTAGTGGCGCTCGAAGTCGGAGGAGACCGAGGCGGGGAAGAGCTCCCAGATGCTGGCGCCCAGCAGCTCGCCGCGGCTCATCTGCAGCAGCCGCTCGGCGTGGGTGTTGACGTAGGTGAAGCGCCAGGAGCGGTCCAGGGCGAAGAAGGCGGCGTTCATGGCCTCGTGGACCGCGGCGACCGCCGCCTCGCCGGCGCGGGTCCCCGTGATGTCCAGGGTGGCGCCCAGGAGGCGCTCGACCGCGCCGTCCTGGCCCCGCAGGGGCCGGCCCTTGGCGCTGATCCAGCGGGTGCGCCCGTCGGGCAGGAGGATGCGGTACTCCGCCTCGAAGTCGGTGCCGTGCTCCACGGAGGCCGCCAGCGTCTCGCTGACGCGCCGCAGGTCGTCGGGGTGGACCCTGGCGTTGAAGGCGTCGATGGTCTGGTCGAAGGTGGCCGCGTCGTAGCCGAACTGCTCCACGAGCCGCTCGTCCCAGTGCAGCTCCCCGGTGGTGAGGTCGTAGTCGAAGGAGCCGACCCCCGCCGAGGCGATGGACAGGTCCCACAGCAGCTTGCGGGCCTCCTCCTGCACGGGGGCCGCCCTCGAGGCCGCCAGCTCCACCGCGGTGGCGGCGAAGGCGGCCAGCTGCACCAGCGTGCGCTGCTCGGCGGAGGTCCACTCGCGCGGCAGCGGGTCGAAGACGCACAGGGCACCCAGGACGCGTCCGTCGCGGGCCGTCATGGGCGCAGCCAGGTAGGCGCCGACCACGCCGGAGGTCACGGGCGGGAGGCCGGCCACCCGCGGGTCACCGGCCGCGTCGGTGACCAGGACCGGCCCGCGCTCGACCGCGGTCAGGGTGCACAGCGCCTCGTCCAGCGGCGTGCGCTCGGCCAGGCCGCGCGACAGGCCGGCCGCCGCGGCGACCGTCTGCACCTCGGTGAGCAGCGACACGTGGGCGGCGGCGGTGCGCAGCAGCTGCATCGTCAGGTCGACGAGGTGCTGCAGCACCGGCGACGCCGCAGCGCCCGCGGCCTGCGGGGGCGCGGGGACGCCGACGACGGCGGGCTCGTCCGCGGGTGTCATGACGTCATCGCCTCCTCGACGCCCGACGCACCTGTTCGACGCCCTGGGCCGGCCCTCGCGGGCCGGTGGCCCATCCTCGCGCACTCCGGATCCCGCTGGAGCGGCCCCGCCCGCGGAGCGCGGCTACTGTCGCCCGGGTGCGGGCTGGTCCCGCACGAGCGGCTGGCCTCCAGCAGCGGCGGGCGGTCGACGGGGGGAGAGGGTGCGCGTTGCCGGACTGGGGTGCGCCCACGGGCAGTCTGCCGGTGGTGCGGGAGGTGCTGGGTCTGCAGAGCTTCCCGCCGCAGGCGGTGTCGGTGCGCGACGCCCGCCGCTTCGTCCAGGGGTGCCTGGCGGGCAGCGCGCTGGAGGCCCTCGGCGACGACGCCGGGCTGCTGGTCTGCGAGCTGGCCGCCAACGCCGTCCTGCACGCCCGCACGGACTTCGACGTCACCGTCTCCGAGCTGGACGACCGCGCGGGCGTGCGGGTGACGGTCCGCGACGACGCCGCAGCGCTGCCCACGGTGACCGCCCCCAGCGCGACGGCGATGAGCGGACGGGGGCTGGCGCTGGTGCAGACGCTGGCCACGCGCTGGGGGGCGGGCCCCAGCTCCAGCGCCCGCAAGGGCGTCTGGTTCGAGCTCGACCTCGTGCCCGCTGACGCGGCGCCGACGGACCCCCTCCTGCCCCAGGACGGCCCTGCGCACCCCCGGGACGAGCCGGACCCCAGCGTCGAGGACCTGCTCGCCGCCTGGAGCGACGGCAGGCCGGCGCCGGCCGTGACCGCGCCGGCGGGGCGCGCCGGCCGCGTCGAGCACCCGACCGCGGCGCACGAGGTGGCGCCGCCCGCCGCGGCGGGCGCGCGCGAGGTGCTGCTACCCGCGCTGGACGCCGCCGACCTGCTGGCCGCCAAGGAGAGCATGGACGACCTCCTCCGCGAGCTGCAGCTGGTGCTGCTGGACCCGCGGGACCGGCCGGCTCCCGCCGGCGGGGCGCCTGGCGCCGTGGACGGCGGCGCCGCCGCCGAGGGCCTGGCGCTGGCCCGTCGCCTGGACGCTGCGGCGCGCGCCTTCGACGTCGTGCGCCGCCAGGTCCGCCAGCAGGTCAGCCTCGCGGTGGCCGCGGGCGAGGCCCGGGTGCAGCTGCGCCTCGTCCTGCCGGCCGGCACCCGGGCGGCGGCCGTGGAGTACCGCTCGGCGGTGGAGTCGGCCGCGGCCCTCGCCGACCGCGGGGTCCTCCTCAGCACGGGCGCCCGGGCGCTGCGGCGCCACCGCGCCGTGCGGGGCGCCTACCTGGGGGAGGTCATCGCCGCCGCGGGCGCGTGAGCCCCGGGCGCGCCGGTGACGGGTGCGCTCCCGCGGTGGCTCCCCCGGCGCCGGTGGTCACCGGGCGCCCCCGCTCGGCCCCGGATAGCGTCGCGGGGTGCTTCCTGCCGTGCCCGCCGAGCCGGCGGTGAGCCCCGGGGACCCGTTCCCCGCCAGCCTCTGGCTGCTCCGCCACGGCGAGAGCGAGGGCAACCTCGCCAGCGAGGCGGCGTGGGCCGCCGGCGCGGAGGCCCTGGACCTGGACACCCCCGACGCCCGGGTGCCGCTGAGCGCCCGCGGGCGCGACCAGGCGGGTGCCGTGGGCCGCTGGCTCGCGGGCCTGCCGGAGGCCGAGCGCCCCACGCGCGTCCTGGTCTCGCCCTACCGCCGCGCGCGCGAGACCCTCGCGACCGCGCTGGCCGCCGGGGGCCTCGACCTTCCCGTCACGGGGGACGAGCGGCTGCGCGAGCGCGACCTCGGCGTCCTGGACGGGCTGACCGGCCACGGCATCCGCGCCCGCTACCCCGAGGAGGCCGAGCGCCGCCGTCGCCTCGGCAAGGTCTGGTACCGCCCGCCCGGCGGGGAGAGCTGGGCGGACGTCGTCGGCCGGGTGCGCGCCGTGGTCGCCACCGCCCTGCCCCGCCACGACGGGGAGCGCCTCCTGCTCGTGACCCACCAGGCCGTGGTCATGGCCTTCCGCATCGTCCTGGAGGGGCTGGACCCGGAGGACGCGGTCCGCATCGACAGCGACGACCCCCAGCCCAACTGCGCCCTGACCCGCTACGCGGCGGGGCCCGACGGCGTCCGGCTCGTCCGCTACGCCGACACCGCCGCCGTCGAGGCCTCGAGGGCGGCCGTCACCGAGGAGCCCGGCGCCGATGTCCCCCACTGAGGCCACCACCATCACCTCCGCCGTCCTGCGCGAGTGGCCCCTGCCGGCCGCCGGCGGGGGCAAGGACGCGCGCGGGCGGGTCGTCATCGTCGGTGGCAGCGACCAGACGCCCGGGGCGGTGCTGCTGGCCGCGGAGGCCGCGCTGCGCTCGGGCGCCGGCAAGCTGCAGGTCGTCACGGCCGCCTCCGTCGCCCCCGTGCTCGCTGTGGCGCTGCCCGAGGCCCTCGTCGTCGGGCTGCCGCAGGGCCCCGGCGGCGACGTCGACCCGGACGCGGCCGACGAGGTCGTCTCCACCGCGAGCGGCGCGGCGGCGGTCCTGGTCGGCCCCGGCATCCGCGACGTGGACGTCGCCCGGGAGTTGTGCGAGCGCGTGGTGCCGCGCCTCGACGACGTGGGGGTGCTCGTGCTGGACGCCGCGGCGCACGCCTGGGTGGGCGGCTCGCGCGGCGTGCTGCGCCGCACCGGCGCGCGGGCGCTGCTGACCCCGAACCCCACCGAGCTCGCGCTCACCCTGGGCGCCGAGCGGGACGCGGTCACGGCCGACCCGGCGGGTCACGCCCGCGAGCTGGCCACCAGCGAGGGCGTCGTCGTCCTCGCGGGCGGGGAGGAGTCGTGGATCTCCGACGCCGAGGGCCGGCTGTGGGTCGACCAGTCCGGCGGCGCGGGCCTGGGCGCCTCCGGCAGCGGCGACGTGCAGGCGGGGCTGGTCACCGGGCTCGCGGCCCGCGGCGCCAGCCCGGCGCAGGCGGCGGTGTGGGGGGTGCACCTGCACGGGCGGGCCGGCGACCGCCTCGCGGCGAGCGTCGGGCGCCTCGGGTTCCTCGCCCGCGAGCTGGGCGCGGAGGTGCCGCGCGTGCTCACCGAGATCGAGGCCTGAGGCCTCCTCCGCCACCCAGCGCCTGCCCTGGCGACCCCTCTCGCGACACGTGCCCGACTCCTGGACCAGGGCAGCGGGTCGTGGTCTGATCCGCCGTGGCTGTGTCCAGGACGTCGGCGTCGGCGCTGCTCGCGGTAGGGGCGACGGCGCTGGCTGCCGTCCTGGCGGGCTGCGGATCGGACGCTCCGAGCGTGTCCGTCGGGCGCGTCGTCGTCTGCGCCGGCCCCGACGAGGCCCACCCCTCGGGGACCCCGGTCGAGATCAGCCTGCGCCAGGGCGGGCGAGAGGTGGCCAGCGCACACAGCCAGTACGGCTCCGTGGTCGCCCTGCTGGTCCCGTCCGCCCCGACCGCCGTGCTCGCCGACGGGGTCGCCATCGGCGCCGTCGGCTTCGCCGGGGACAGCGGCGACCTCGACCCGGCCTCGCAGCCTCCACCGGACGAGGCGACGATCACCGCGGCGGCTGCTGCCGACCCCTCGGCGGTGGACGGCTACATCGGCGTGACCGGTCCGGGCTGTCCTGCACCGTCCGAGCTCGGGCTCGGCTGAGGAGTGGTGTCCCGGCTCTGAGCAAGGCTGCTGCCTCAGCGACGCGCTGGACCGGTCGACCGGGCGACGTCCTCCTCGTTCCCCCGACCCGCCTGTCCGAACGGGGCAGCGATGGCTGAAGCGTCCTCCGCGCCGCCCTGGCAGGCGCCTCCACCTTCCTGCGCGTCGCCGAGGGTGACCGGGGGTGGCGCGTGGTGGCTGTCAGCCTTGCCTGTCACCCGTCGAGCGGCCTACGGTGGTGGGAGTCGACGATGCGGCTGACGCCTTCCCCTGCGAGGCCGCGGTGCACCAGGCCGGCTCCACCGTCCCTGCTCCACGACGCACCGGCGCGGCGCGCCACAGCGTCCTCGACACCGCCTGCCCCCCCCCCGATGGTCAGGAGCGCTCCCAGCCCCCGGGAGCGCCACTGCTCCCGGGGCACGAGGCGGTGGCTGGTCACGCCGGTTCTGCGCTGGTGCGCTGGGCGGGTCACCAGCCGGTGGTGGTGCTGTCCGGGGACCTCGACATGAGCATGACCGGGCAGCTCGGTGCGGTCGGCAGGCTGTTGCGGCACTGGCCGCACCCCGTCCTCACGGATGCGGCAGGGGTGGCGTTCGTGGACGTCTGCGGCTTGCGCGCGGTGCTGGCGCTGAGCGGACCAGGTGCCCCGGTCGTGGTGCGGCGCCCCAGCGAGGCGGTCCTGCGGCTGCTGCAGCTGGTGGGCGGCGTGGACGCTGGAGTGCGCGTGGAGGCGCTCGCCGACCCGCCGGGGTCGTTGGCGCTGACCGGGCTGCCCGGCTGGTGACCCGCCACGACGACTGCGGACACGACGGCGCGCAGCACGGCCACGACGACGACGGCGGCCTGGGGGGTGCACCCGCCGAAGGCCCCGACGCCTTCGCCGTGCAGGCGCGGGAGGTCCTGCTCCGGTCGGTGGACCGCGCCCCGGCCGAGCGTCGGGCCGACCGGCTGGCAGGGGCTGCCGCCGGACTGCTGGGGGTGGATGCAGGTGGGGTGAGCGTGCTGCTGGCCCCGCAGATGTCGGTACCGGTCGGGGTCAGTGACGCGGGCGCGGAGATGGCCGAGCGGGTCCAGTTCAGCGTGGGCGAAGGGCCGTGCTGGGCGGCGTACCAGACCGGGATCGCCATGCTCGTCGACGACCTCGCCGGGGCGTCCGGGGAAGGCGGAGCCCTCCCGACCGCTCAGACCGGCGGCTCCACGGCTCCTCCCTCGCCCGGCAGGGGCGGGGAGCGGTCGGCGGTGCACCGCCAGTGGCCGGCCTACACCGCAGCGATGCTGCAGTCCACGCCGTTCCGCGGCGTGGTGTCACTGCCGCTGCGCGTGCGGCTGGGGGTGCCCGTGGTCTTGAACCTCTACAGCCGTGCGCGGCTGTCCGGGCGGGCCACCGACGCTGGGGCGCTGACGCTGCTGGCCCGCGGCGTGGGGGACGTGCTGAGCGGTACCGGCGGGAGCGGAGCGCCTGGGAGGGAGTGGCTGGACTCCTCCTCCACTCGGCGGCGGTCGCAGGTGTGGGTGGCCGAGGAGCTGCTCGTGCGGGCCCACCCGGGGATGGACGTCGATGGGGCGCTGAACGCGATGCGCACCTACTGCGCCGTGCACGGCGGAACCGTGGACGAGGTCGCTGAGGCGGTGGTGGGCGGACGTCTCACCCCCGCGGCCGTCCTGGGGCAGTGAGCTCGTGGGGCTGGGTCCGCAAGGGTCCTGCCTCCGACCGCGCCTGGGACAAGGCGCTCACCCCGGCGCTGACGCAGTCGCTGTGCTCGTCCCGGCGCGGGCCTCGCCCCTCGCGCGCAGGTGCACCGCCGCCCAGGTGCGGTAGGGAGCGTCGAGCAGGACCCGGAGCAGCCGTCAAGGACGTCCCGGAGGTGTGTCAAGGACCTGCCGACTGACGTCCGTCAAGCACGTCGCGAACCAACGCAGTCAGACGGTGGGCCCCGTGGGGCTCGAACCCACAACCCGCGGATTAAAAGACGGGCCCGAGGCGTGCGGCCCCGTGTCGTCTGATGCCGCTCAGTCCGCTGAGCAGGGCTGATGTCTCACGGAGGTCCGCGGAGTCCCGGCTGGTATCACCCCGTTGTCCTGCGTCTGTGACCATCGTGTGACCACTTCGACTGCTGTCCAGGCTGCTCGAAGGCGGCTGTCGAGTCACCCGAGCAGTGACATGCAGTGACCGTGCCCACCTCTCGACGAAACCGTCCCCAGGGGGCCGCGCGGCCAGCGCGCCTCCGGCCCGTGCCTCCTCGCCGACTTCTCGACCGTCGTCGACAACACCTCGGATCGGCGCCTCCCTGCTGCTCAAGACGAGGGTGACGGGTACGACTCACCGCTCCGATGAACGGCGCACCCGCCACTACTCGTCTGGCGCACAGGAGACGGGGCCCCCTCCTCCTGAGACGGGACCAGCCGCCCGCTAGTTGCTGCTGGAACCACGCTCGGACACGAGCAAGGACGCGACGTCGCGACCGAGAGCGGTGCTGAGCCGCAGCACGACTACTGTCGCCCGAGCACGAGAGGTGACTCGTGCGAGCGGCCGGTCTGCAGCAGTGGTGGAGGTCGCCGGGGGAGGGACGCGCGGTGCAGGACTGGGGTGCGCCTACGGGCAGCTTGCCGGTGGTGCGGGAGCTGCTCGGGCTGCAGAGCTTTTCGCCGGGGACGGCGTCCGTGCGAGCTGCTCGCCGCTTCGTCCAGCAGTGCCTGGCGAGCACGTCGCTGGGTGCCCTCGCCGATGATGCCGGACTCCTGGTGAGCGAGCTGGCGGCTAACGCCGTCCTGCACGCCCGCACCGACTTCGACGTGGCTGTCTCCGCCCTGCACGACTCCTCCGGAGTGCGCGTGACGGTGCGTGATGACGTCGCGGCGCTGCCCACGGTGACAGCGCCTAGCGCGACGGCCATGAGCGGACGCGGGCTGGCCCTGGTGCAGACCCTGGCCTCGCGTTGGGGAGCGGGACCCAGCTCCAGCGCTCGTAAGGGCGTGTGGTTCGAGTTGGAGCTGATGGGCGGCCACGACGATGCGGCAGCAGCGGCCAACCTGTTTCCGGCAGACGGTCCTGCCTCTCGCCTTGGTGGGCCGGAGCCCAGCGTCGAGGACCTGTTGGCTGCCTGGAGCGAGGGCGATCCAGCCCCGGTCGCGCCCGTGCCGACGGGGCTCAGCATCGGCGGGGGTCCTGCGACCGTGCGTCATGTCGCGGAGCCCGGCGTGAAGGGCGAGCGCGAGGTGGTCCTGCCCGCGTTGGACGCCGCTGACCTGCTGGCCGCCAAGGAGAGCATGGACGACATGCTGCGTGAGCTGCAGCTGGTGCTCTTGGATCCTCGAGATGGCTCAGCCTCCTCCCGCGCCGCGGACGACCGCGTCGATGCCGGACCTGCGGCAGACGGCTTGGACCTGGCCCACCGTCTGGATACGGCGGCGCGCCGCTTCGACGCTGTGCGCCGACAGGTGCGTCAGCAGGTGAGCCTGGCGGTGGCGTCCGGTGAGGCAGTGGTGCGGCTTAGGCTCGTACTGCCCGCCGGCACCCGGCCGGCGGCCATGGAGTTCATGGCGGCTGTCGAGGCGGCGGAGGCCCTCGCCGATCGCGGGGGCCTGCTGAGCGCCGGCGCGAGGGCGTTGCGGCGGTACCGAGCGGTGCGCCGGGCCTACCTCGGAGAGGTCATCGCGGCTGCGGACTCGTGATCTGCAGCACATCCGCATCGGTGCCGCAGCTCGCTCTTCGACGGGCTGGAGGATTGGGCCCGCCACTGCTCCCATCACCGATGATCCGTGCAGTCGGCGGCTGCTGCAGCTCCTCGGTCCTCGGTGACGCTGCCTCGGTTGCTGGACCGGGTCAGCCGGCCGTGAGCGGCACGGAGGCGTCTCGGAACGGCTTGCAGGATGCAGCCCGCCCGACGGTGTGTCGGCGTAGCTGTCCTGACAGGCAGGATGTGCACTGGAGGACGCTCAGGCCGCACCTGCAGCGCGGGCCTGGAGAGGGAGCACGTGGGCGAGCCAGCAAGGCACCAGGACGACCCGCGCCGCGCCCATCCGGACGGCGCGGGGACCTTGGACGCCGCCCAGGGCCCTGGAGACCTCGTCACCGAGGCCGTTCCCGTCGCCGGGAGAGGCGCCTCGCGCGCGGAGGCCGCGCATGGCCCGGCGCCGACCCCGGCGCCTGACGGGCTCCTGCGCCGGTTGGCGGCCCTGGCGACCTCTTCGCTGCGCACCGCCTCGGCCCAGGTGGTCTACCTCGGTGAGGTCCAGACCGCCGCAGCCGCCAGCGGAGCCGCCGAGCCCAGCGTGGCGGAGCCGACGGCGCTGACCGAGGCGGTTAGCACCCTCGTGGTCGTCGATGACGGCCCGGTAGTCGTCTGTGACGCGGCCCGAGACTCGCGCGTCGCCGACCTCGAGCCGGTCAGGGCTGGTGTCGTCGGTGCCTGTCTCGGTGTCGCCTTGTCCTGGTCATCGGGGGAGGTCGTCGGAGCACTGTGCGTCTTCGACCACCGACCTCGCCAGTGGAGCGAGGACGACGTCGCCGTGCTGGTTCAGCTCGCCGAGTTCGCGGTCCTCGCGCTGGAGCCGACCGCGGCCACCGACGACGACGCCCGGCGCGTCCTGCACGAACTCTCGGTCGCCGCGGCCGGCGTGGGCACCTTCGACTGGGACCTCACCACCGGGCGCCTGGCGTGGGACGACCGCCTGGTGGAGCTCTTCGGATACCGGCGTGGGGAGTTCGGGGAGTCCATCGAGGACTTCAACGCTCGCGTGCATCCCGATGACCTGCCTCACGTCAGTGGGTTGCTGCAGACAGCCATCGCCTCCGGTGGGACGTACGAGGCGACCTACCGAGTCGTCATCCCCGGGCGTCGTCCCCGTTGGGTAGCGGCACGCGGCCGGGCGCTGCGCGATCCCTCGGGCGCCGCCGCGCGCTTGCTCGGGGCAGCTTGGGACGCCACTGCCAGCCACGAAGCCGTCGCGGAGGTCGCGGCCGTGGTCGAGGACCTCGCCGTCGGATTCTTCGCCCTAGACCGCGCCTGGAACTTCACCCAGGTCAACGCTGAGGCGGAGCTGTTGCTCGAGCGCTCCCGCGAGGAGCTGGTCGGTCGCAACGTGTGGGAGCAGTTCCCTGCGGCGATCGGCTCCCCGTTCGAGACGCACTACCGGTCTGCGATGGCCACGCAGGTACCGGCTCGTTTCGACGCGTACTACCCCGCTCCTCTGGACGCTTGGTACGAGGTGCGCGCTGTCCCCACCGCTGACGGTCTCTCGGTGTACTTCCTCAACATCACCGACCGCCGGCTCGCTCACGACCGCGCCCAGGCCGCAGCTGAGCGGGCGCGCCTGCTCGGGTCCATCACCGAGGAGCTCCTGCGCGCCGATGAGCCGACGCAGGCCGCTGAGCGCCTGGCGAAGCTGGTGGTGCCGGTGCTCGCCGACTGGGCGGTGGTCACACTCGCCGAGGACAGCGCTGGCACGGGGAGCCGCCGGGGCCTGCAGACCGCGGGGGCAGCCCACGTCGATCCTGCATCCCAGCAGCTCGTGGAGACCTACGCCAGCAACCGCCTGCAGCAGATGCACGACGACAGCGTGGTCGTGCGGACCATGCAGACCGCGCAGGCTGAGTACATCGAGTCCGGCGCGACACCGGCGCTGTTGGCCATGCTGGACCCCGGGCCCGCCTACGACGCGATGGCCGCGCTGGCGCCCGAGCACGTCGCCGTCCACCCCTTGACCGGACGCAACGGCACCGTCGGGATCCTCAGCCTGTGCCGGGCGGCCTCACGCGGACCCTTCAGCGGGGAGGACCGCGCAGTGGCTCTCCACGTCGCGGCCCGGGCCGGTATCGTGCTGGACAACGCCCGCCTGTACCGCCAGCAGCGCGACCTGGCCGAGGCCCTGCAGCGCTCCCTGCTCACCGAGCCGCCCGAGTCCCCCAACATGCACGTCGTGGTGCGGTACACCCCGGCCGCCGAGACGGCGCAGGTGGGCGGGGACTGGTATGACGCCTTCCTGCAGCCGGACGGCGCCACGGTGCTCGTCATCGGTGATGTCGTCGGTCACGACACCCAGGCTGCTGCAGCCATGAGCCAGGTGCGGACCCTGCTGCGCGGGCTGGGCGCGCAGGACGGCGCAGGACCAGCCGAGCTGCTCGCCAACGTCGACGCGGTCATGCAGACCTTGCGCGTGGGCACCACCGCCACGGCGGTCGTCGCTCGCGTCGAGCAGACTGAGGAGGAGGGACGGCGCGGCGTCGGGCGCCTGCGCTGGTCCAACGCTGGTCATCCACCCGTGATGGTCATCTACCCCGACGCCACCGTCGCACCTCTCAGCGGCAAGGGCGCTGACCTCCTGCTCGGCGTCATACCGAGCGTCCGCCGCCACGAGCACGAGGTCACTCTTGAACCTGGTGCGGTGGTGCTGTTCTACACCGACGGTCTCGTCGAGCGCCGCGGACAGTCCCTGGACGTCGGTCTCCAGCGCCTCGAAGAGGTCCTCACCGAGCTCGCAGGCGATGACCTGGAGACGCTGTGCGACCAGGTGCTGGCCCGCATGCTGCCGCAGCGCCCTGAGGACGACGTGGCTCTCGTCGCTCTGCGCCTGCACGCCGAGGACGCCCCCCGCCCCACCCGGGCCGGCGCGAGGACGTGACCTGACGCCACCACATGACGGTGACCTGACGGGCTAGCGCAGAGACGCGAGGGTGCTCGGTGTCCGACGCACGAGCCAGCGAGAGCCCGTACGGGACTGCCCCCTCCTCAGATGGTGACCATCGCAGCGCGCACTTGTGCCACCATCTCTGCGGGGATGTCGACCAGCCCGTGGTCGTCGCGGGCATGGGCTGCGACCTGTCCCAGGATCTGGGGCTCAGATCCCTGGAAGGACCGGGTGCACCCAGCCACCACGTCACCACACCGGAAGCTCTTCACGTCAGCTCCTCGCACTTGATGTCGGATCATCGTTGGAACGCTGCCTGCAGCAGGCGTCGGTCCTGGAATCGTCATCGGTCGCCTGTGAACCGGGCTGCAGCCGGATCCGCCGACGTCACCCGATGGCCGACTCACCGTGCGTGCCCCGCCGCTAGCGCCAGCAGCAGGTCGGCCGGGCTGACCACGCCGAGGAGGTGTCCCTGACCGTTGGTGCACACCAGCGGCGTCGCTCCGTCGCGCGCTGGTCGCGTGGCACAGCGCCGTGCTACGTCGGTGATGCTGTCAGCCGGGGCGACCACGACCGCGGGCGTCCACGCCCCGGCGTGCGGCACCTCGCTCGCGTGGGCTGAGACCACCAGCCGGACCGCCTTGATGCGGCCGTCCTCACCCAGCAGGACCGGGGCGTCGGGGTGCTGGGGGTCGTGGGTGGCAGCGGCCGGGCGCACGAGGCTCGCGACGTGCTCGCCCAGGCCACAGCGAGCCGAGGTGGCGCGCAGGTGGGTGACGAGCTTCTCGGGCAGCTCGACCACGAAGTCGGCGGCCGGACGGGCGAGTACGTAGCCCTGCACCAGGGGCACTCCCAGGCCCACCAGGGCGTCGAGCTCGGCCAGCGTTTCCGCGCCCTCGGCGAGCACCCAGGCGTCCATGCGCCCCACGAGGTCGCCGATGGTGGCGACCATGGCTGCCTTGACCGGGTCGGCATCGATGCCGCTGACCAGCTCGCGGTCGAGCTTGACGATGTCGGGGCGCACCGACAGCAGCTGCGCCAGCCCGGAGTAGCCGGTGCCGGCGTCGTCGATGGCGATCAGTGCACCCTGCTGGCGGGCCGCGCGCAGAGCGGCGTCGAAATGTGACTGCACCGCCGGCTGGGTGTGCTCGGTCAGCTCCAGCACCAGGCGTCCGAGGTCGCCGGCCGGCGCGAGCACCTCGTCGTACACCACCGGCAGGAGGTGGGGGTCGATGTTCACGGTGAGGAAGGTGTCCGGCGGCAGTCTGCGGCGCAGCCCGAGGGCGGCGGCGACGACGCGGCCCTGCAGCTGGGCGTTGACGCCCCACGTCTCGGCGGCGTTGAACCAGCGGTCGGGAGTGGCGGTGAAGGGGCCGGAGAAGCGGGAAAGGGCCTCGTACCCCGCCACGCTGCCGTGCGCGGTGTCCACCACGGGCTGCACGTGCAGCTCCAACCGGTGCGGCTCGGCGATGACCGCATCGAGAGCGGTGCGCCACAGGGGGTCGTGCACGTCGGCGGGGGCCGTGGGGTGTGTGGAGTTGTGCGCCACCGCGGCTGGGACCCCGCCGATCGGCCCTCGGACCGCGTTCTTCGGGGTCTTCGGGCCCCTGGGAGGCTCCGTGGAGGACGGGACGCTCATCCTTCCTTCATCGGTGCAGGCGAGGGGCACCTCAAGCGCTCACCTCACCGAGCCGGGATGTTCCGCTGACCATGGTCAGGCAGGAACCGACCTGATCCTGCGCAGGAGCGGGCGAGGTGGTTGCGGCAGGGGCGTGAGCGTCGCGTCAGGACTGAGGGTCGTCCATGATCTCGCGGACCTCCTGTGCGCATCGGCAACCGGCGGCGATGCGGGCTGCCCATAGCAGCGCCTGGTCGTGAGAGGGGAGGTCCAGCACCGAGAAGCCCCCGATCATCGCTTTCGCTCCCGGCTCCACATCTTCGCCGCGGGTCCCGTCGACTCGAACCACGGTGGCTCGTTGTCGCTGCAGGCCTCCACCGAAGACCTACACGCCGGCCGCCTTGGCCTCGCGGACCACTGCGTGCGAAGCCTCAGCGACCGCTGGCCAGTCCTCGTCACCGATGTGGTCCATGGCTCCATCGTCGAAGGAGACCAAGTACTTCGTCATCGTCAACCTCCCGGGATCCCGTGGGGTACCGCGTGCTCCTCCACCGAGGGTCCCGCGGGTCCTGCCGCGGCTTCCGACGCGTGAACGGAGGGACTCGGCTGAATCGTCAGACTTATCGACGCCTTGATGTGAGCTGGTCACAGGTGATCGGACGAGTCATCAGCGGAGTCCGGACGGCGACCCAGGGATGACGTGGAGGGAGCCAGCAACCCTCGATGAGGTGCTCGGTGACGCGCCTTGAGCGTGCGGGCGGCCACCGCGCGCGCCTCCCGGAAGACCTCTCACCGTACCTGCGAAGAAGCGTCACGCGATGGCCGCGGGCTCCATCATCGGGTCTTCCCTTCGCGGCGACCAGCCCGCCCAGCTCGGTGGGAGCGTCGCGGAGCGCGTCGCCGCACCGGCGCCACCCTGCTCCGGAGCCGCGACGGGCCGGTGTGCGGGCAGGTCTCAGCACCGGGATGCCCAGCGCCGGTGCTGACCCACCACCAGATGAGGCTTCTCGAACGCCGCCGCCGTCTACTCACTCCGTGGATGCCTTCGGCGGCTCAGCCCGGCTCCGAGTCGCTACCAGAGCGTCAGCGCGAGCCTCGTCCCGCCTGCCAGCGACAAGCTCGCCCTGTCGACGCTCAGGCATGGAGTGGCGTGGGGCGGGTAGCCACGTGGTGGGCGGGTCGACCGGATCCGATGTCTCATGAGGAGTACACCGTGTACCTCCACGTCCAGCAGCTCATCAACGAGATCGCCCAGGACGAGCCGGACCCCGCGGCCGCCAACGCCCTGCAGGAGGGCCTCGGGGGCCAGTTCGGCGAGATGCGCACGATGATGCAGTACCTGTTCCAGTCCATGAACTTCCGCGGCGATCCGAGGTCCAAGCCGTACAAGGACCTCATGCAGGGCATCGGCACCGAGGAGATCAGCCACGTCGAGCTGATCGGCACCACCATCGCCCGGCTCACCGACGGCTCTCCCCGCTACCAGGGGAAGCAGTCCGACGACCTCGACGTGCCCGGCGCCGGCGGCGCCACGCCGCTGGCCAGCGCCCTCACCGAGGGCAACATCCACCACTACCTCGTGGGTGCGCAGGGCGCCCTGCCGGTCGACTCGGCGGGCAACCCGTGGAGCGGCAGCTACGTCTACAACTCGGGCAACCTCGTGCTCGACCTGCTCTACAACCTCATGCTCGAGTCGACCGGCCGGCTCCAGAAGAGCCGCATCTACGAGATGACGGCCAACAAGACGGCCCGTTCCACGGTGGCGTACCTCATCGTGCGCGACCAGGCCCACGAGAACGCCTACGCCAGGGCGCTCGAGACGCTCGGGGTCGACTGGAAGAAGACGCTGCCGATCCCGAAGACGAACGCCGAGCGCTTCCCCGAGGTGAAGGAGCTCGTCGACAAGGGCCTGCAGAGCGTCAACTACACCTTCGACCTCACCGGGCTCAGCGAGGCCAGCAAGATCCTCCGCGGCCCCTCGCCGTCCGGGGACGGCACCGACCTGTCGGTGCCGCGCCAGCTGCCCGAGGGCGGTGAGCCGATCACGGTGGCCCCGCCGCGCTTCGAGGAGTACGCGCCCGGAGTGGACACCGAGCTGCTGGACCTCATCGCCGCGACCGCTGAGCTCGAGGTGGCCGACATCGAGAACAGCTTCGAAGCCGTCGCCAAGGGCTGACACCCTCTCAGCGGGGACCGAGCACGGGGTGGTGCGGGGAGCGTCGAGTCGTGTTGGCCGAGGCGGTCCCACACCACCCCGGGGCTCGGGGAGGTCTCTCGTCCCTCCAACGGTTGCAGGCAACCGCCTTCTGGATGTGCCGCTGCAACCGCTACCGGTGGTTGTTGCACGCGATAGGGATGCTCAGGGCGGTCCGGGCGGTGAGTCCGCTGTCCGGTCGAGTCGCTGGGCTAGGGTTCCCGTAGCAACGGTGGTTGTGTCCCGCCGCGGACGGGCGGGCCGCTACTCGACCGACATCACGTCCTCAGCCGGAACGAGCGGCCTCAGGGCCCCCGCGACCAGCTCAGGGAAGACGTCGGCTGGGACGGGCGGTGAGAAGTGGTACCCCTGCCCCGTGTCGCAGCCCTGTGCTGCGAGCGCGGCCCGCTGGTGCTCGTGCTCGATGCCTTCGGCCACGGTCGTCAGCTGGAGGTGACCGGCCAGCCCGAGGATGGTGTCCACGAGGGACGTGTCGCCTCCGGTCGTCATGCGGTCGACGAAGCTCTTGTCGATCTTCAGGATGTCCACGGGCAGCCGGTGCAGGTAGCTCAGCGAGGAGTAACCGGTCCCGAAGTCGTCGATCGCCAGGCGGATGCCCATCGCTCGCAGGGAGTGGAGCGTTGCGAGCGTCTCTTCGGCCTTGTCGATCAGGACGCTCTCGGTCATCTCCAGGACCAGGGCGGTGGCGGGCAGTCCTGTGGCGGCGAGCACCTCGGCGACGTCGTCGGCCAGGCCGGGGAGCCTGACCTGGTGACCGGACAGGTTGACGCTCACCCGCATGTCCTCGCACCCCACGGTCCCGCTGCGCCAGTGCGCTGTCTGGCGGCACGCTTCCCGGAGCACGTACGCACCGATCGGGATGATCAGTCCGGTGGACTCCGCCAGGGGGATGAAGTCGAGGGGGCTGACGGTGCCCCGCTCGGGGTGGGCCCAGCGCACCAGCGCCTCCACGCCGGTGACCCGGCCGCTGCCCATGTCGATCAGAGGCTGGTAGACGACGCGGAACTGCTCCTCGGCCACGGCCCGTCGCAGGTCGGCCTCCAGACGCACC
Source organism: Quadrisphaera sp. KR29 (assembly GCF_052644995.1). Classification (NCBI taxonomy): domain Bacteria; kingdom Bacillati; phylum Actinomycetota; class Actinomycetes; order Kineosporiales; family Kineosporiaceae; genus Quadrisphaera; species Quadrisphaera sp. KR29. Next base: position 26,132 of record NZ_JBQXXG010000018.1, on the reverse strand, counting down.
CGGTCGACCAGCTGCTCGTGCATGCTCGGGTGGTAGACGGCGTAGCCCCCTGCACCCTCCGCCTTGGCCTGGTACATCGCCAGGTCGGCGCTGCGCAGCAGCTGCTCGGCATCCCGGCCCGTCGTCGCTGAGGTGGCCAGACCAGCGCTGGCGGCCACGTGCACCTCACCGCCGCGCAGCTGGAACGGTCGGCGGATGGCCTCGCACACCCGCGAGGCCAGGCGCCTGCCGTCCGCCTCCACCTCCGCGGGGCCGGATCCCGGTCCCTGTTGCACCAGGACGGCGAACTCGTCCCCGCCGAGCCGGGCGACGGTGTCGCCTTCGCGCACGACGTCGCGGACGCGGTCGGCCACCTGCGCCAGCAGCTCATCACCCGCGCTGTGCCCCAGGGTGTCGTTGACGGCCTTGAAGCCGTCGAGGTCGAAGTAGCAGACCACCACGAGCTCGTCCTCGGTGGTGCGCCGGCGGAGGGCCTGCTCCAGGCGGTCTTTGAACAGCGCCCGGTTGGGCAGACCGGTCAGCGCGTCGGTGAAGGCTTGCTGGGTCAGCTCCTCCTCCAACCGGACGCGGTCGGTGACGTCCCGCCCGTTGAGGACGAAGCCCTGCACGTGAGGATCAGCCAGCAGGTTCGTCACCGTGACGTCGAGGAGGAGGCGGCGCCCTGAGGCGTGCCTCCAGGCGCTGCGCAGGTGGCGACTGCGCAGCCCGTCGTCGGCCAGCACGGAGAGCAGCTCGCGCAGCGACTGGTCCCGGCGCCCGTCGAGGACGTCCGTCAGCGGGTGGCCCACCAGTTCTCCTGCCTCTCGACCGAGCACCCGAGCGCTGGACGGGCTCTGGTAGGTGATGAGCCCAGCCGCGTCGACCACGGTGACGAGGTCGGAGCTGTGGGCGACCAGGGACGCGAAGCGCTGCTGGCTGGCGACCACTTCTTGCGTGCGGGCAGCCACCCGCCGCTCGAGTCCGCCGGTCAGGGAGTGCACCTCCACCAGGGTCAGCACCTGGCGTGCGACCAGCAGGACGATCATCAGGCTGCGCAACCAGAACGTGACCAGGTCGCTGCTGTGGTCGCGCAGGACGACCTCGGTGACTGAGGTGACCAGCGCGACGACCACGGCGGTGTAGGGCAGCGCGTTGCTCAGGATTCGGTGGCTCTCCACACCTTCGCGCACGATGGCCGGTGCGTCGAGCCGGGCGGCCAGGAGCAGGAGCGCGAAGCCCACGAACCAGCCGGAGTCGGTCGGACTGCCGGAGCTGTACAGCCCGGTGTTGGTCAGGTAGACGAAGCTGACGTCGGAGATGGCGAAGGCCGCCAGCCCAGCCCCGACGACCCCCAGGGGCACTGGCAGAGACTCGCGCAGCTGCCGCGCCCGAGCCAGCGCGTGCACCAGCGCGGTCATGACGACGATGTCCGCCACCGGGTAGGCGAGGGAGATCACGGTCAGTAGCGGGCGGTCACCGCTGCTGACGATGGGACGCAGCACCAGCAGCCAGCTCACCACGAGCAGCGCGGTCGCGACGAGCAGACCGTCGACGAGGTCGCGCAGCCGGCCGGCCCGGCTGCGGCGGCGCAGGAGCACAGCAGCCAGCCCTGCAGCGGCCAGCACCGGAAAACCGAGGTAGCCGACGTCAGCGGCGGAGGGGAAGGGCACCTCCAGACCCAGCACGGACTCGTACCACGTCCACACCGCCTGGCCGGCACCCCACGACAGGACTCCGAACCCGAGCAGCAGCCAGAAGCGGCGGACGTGACCGTGCTCGCGCCGGGCCCGCAGCAGGGCGGCCGCACCAGCCGCCACGGCGACTGCCATCAAGGCGCCGTTCGAGAAGTGCTGCGCGGCAGGAGCGCCGGCGGTGACAGCCAGACCGGCGCTCCACACAGCGAGGGCGCCGAGCGTGGGGCCCGCGGTGGCCGCCGCACGCCACCGGCCGTGGTCTGGACTGGTCATGGACGTCTGATCGGTCCCGGAGGGCGCGCCTTGAGCGCAGCCGGCCTGCCTCTCGCCCTTCCGGCCCAAGGCGGGCCCGCGCGCCTCAAGGGCTGCTCTGCAGCGCCGAGTCAGAGCAGGGAAGCACGGCTGCGGGACTCCCGCAGCCCTCAGACAGGAGACACCGAATGAGCACGTCCGCGGCGGATGTGAGTGGGCCCAGCACGCGCGCCGGGCAGGACCTGGCGCTGCCGACCCGGTGGCCGTCCCTCTTGCGCCCGGAAGTGCTGACGGAAGCTGCCGGTCCGACGCCCTTCCTGCTGGGCAGCACCGACCTGGTCACCTCCAAGCTCCGCCGGTTCCGCAGCGCCATCCCGGAGGTGCAGCCCTTCTACGCGGTCAAGTGCAACCCGGACGTCGCCGTGCTCGACGCTCTGGCCGCCGAGGGGTGCCGCTTCGAGGTGGCGTCCCTGGGCGAGCTGGAGCTGCTGGTGGGTCTCGGGGTGCGGGCCGCCGACGTCCTCTACAGCAACACCGTCAAGCCCGCCTCCCACGTCAGGGGGGCCGCTGAGCTCGGTTTGTGGCGCTTCGCCGTGGACTCCGTCGGCGAGGTCGCCAAGATCGCCAGAGAGGCGCCGGGGTCGGCGGTGTACGTGCGCCTGGCCGTCGACGACGACCAGAGCGCCTTCCCGCTGTCCCGGAAGTTCGGCGTCGACGGCGGCAAGGCCGTGGCCCTGCTGCTCGAGGCCCGCGACCGGGGGCTGCGCCCCTACGGGCTGACCTTCCACGTCGGGTCACAGAGCACGGCGCCTGCAGCCTGGACCACGGCCCTGCGCCGAGCAGCGCTGGTCGCCGCCGAGCTGCTCGACATCGGCATCCGCCTGGACATGGTGGACATCGGGGGAGGGTTCCCCGCGTGGTACGGCACCCCGGTGCCCGAGATCGAGGAGATCGGCGCTGCCATCACCTGCGGTCTGGCCAGCCTGCCCTACGAGCCCGAGCTCCTCGCGGCTGAGCCGGGCAGGCACCTCGCGGCGGAGAGCGCCGTGATGGTCGCCAGCGTGCTGGGGCGGGAGCGGCGAGGTGGCCAGGACTGGCTGCACACCGACGTCGGCGCGTACCACGGCCTCATCGAGACCCAGCAGAGCCCGTCTGGGTGGCCCTACCCGCTGTGGACCTCCCGCAGCGACCACGCCACCGCACCATCGCTGGCGTACGTGGTCACCGGACCGACCTGCGACTCCGCTGACACCTTCCTCGACCGTGCGCTGCTGCCGGCCACGATGGCCGAGGGGGACCGCCTCTACATCGCCAGCGCGGGTGCCTACACGCTCAGCTACGCCTCTTCCTTCAACGGGTTCCCCCCGCCGCAGGCGCGCTACGCCGCCAGTGCCACTGTGACGACGGCGAGCGAGGGAGTGCCGCAGCCGCCGCGCGCGGCAGTGCCTCGCCGCGTGGGCTGAGTGGTGCGCGCTCCCGCACGCACCACGACAGCCAGGGCCAGCCGTGGCCGCACACGACGATCCCGGAACCTGCTGGCGGCCGGCGTGCTGGACTCCTTCCTGCTCTCGCTGGGGTGGACGCTGCTGGTCCTGCGCGTGCAGGACCAGCGCGGCCTGGCCGTCGTCGGTCTTCTGACGGCCGCAGCGCTGGTCGGCGTCGCGGCATCGGCGCCGGCCTCGAGCTGGCTGGCGCAGCGGTTCTCGGGGCGCGGGGTGCTGGCGCTAACGGCTGCAGGAGAGGCGACTTCGCGGGCCGTGGTCGCGGTGCTCGTGCTCGTCGGTGGTGCACGAGTGCCCCTGCCGGTGCTGGTGCTGGCTGTGGTGGTGCTGAACGTCCTGACCTGGTCCGGTTACGCAGCGATGCGCGCCGAGGTGGCCGCGGTCACCAAGGGTGCGAGCGGTCTGTCGTGGTACGCCGCCGGAGTGGGGGCCGTGGAGGCAGCCGGCGTCGCGGTCGCCGCGGTGGTCCCCCTCGTGCTGCCTAACCGCCACCACGAGAGCTTCACCTGGATCGCAGCCACCGCCTACGTCCTGGCCCTGACTCCGCAGCTGCTCATTGCCCTCGGCGCGAGGGTGCCGCGAGCGCCAGCATCAGGCGCCGATCTGGCTCGGTGGGGGCGACCTCGGCGGAGCCGGTTGCGGCTGCCCCTGGTCACCACAGCTGGCGCCGCGGTGACGCTCCTGAGCTCCGGACCTCTGCTCCTGGCGGTTCCCCTGGCCCAGGAGCTGCACGGCCGGGTGAGCGTGGCGCTGGTGGGCACAGCCCTGACAGTGGGGACGCTGGCTGGCCCGGCGTTGGCGCGTCTGCTCGAGCGACGCGTCGGAAACCGGTCCGCCGCGTGGCTGCTGTGCGGGACGGCGATGGTGGCCGGGTGGGCGGTCGCACCGTTCTCGGTGGTGGCGCTGTGTGCTGCGGCTGCTCTGGGCGGAGCCGCCTCGGCCGCGGCCGAAGGCCTGTTCGACGACGCGGCCCGCCTCTCGGGTGGAAGTCGAGTCACGCAGGCCCTCGCAGGAGCCACGGCAGCACGAGCCCTGGGCTCCGCGGCCGCCACGGCCAGCCTTCCACCGCTGGTCGCGACCAGCAGCATCACGACTGTCTCGGGCGTCTGCGCTGCGGTGCTGCTCGTGGCGGCCGCCGCAGTCTTCCCGCGGCGTCTTCGGGGACGCCACACGCTCTTCGGCGGTGGTGCCAGGCGCTCCTCACCAGTCATCACCCAGGTCGCTGCACTCCCTTCGGTGCCAGCGGCCTCCGGTGGCGGGCGACGCCCGTGGGCGACCTCCTCCAGATGAGCAACAACGCCCCTGGAAGCCCGGACATCGCTGAGCAGGGTCGCAACGTCGAGGGAGTCCGCATCGCCTGCGGTTTCGGTAGCCGATCCTCTTCCAGCTGGCGGCACAGGTGTCGACTACCAGCGCATCGGGTGAGCGCTCGATGACGGCGCGGGTGACGCGCCCCTGGGTGGGACACGTTGGGTCAGCGCGGATGTGGCGGGGTGAGAAGATGAAGCGGTCACCGCAAGTGCATTCAGCGCTGTGGAGGCTGTGGCGCGGCTCGACCTCGGTGTTCGTCGCATCCCGACGACCGCACCCCCGGCCAGGGAGGCCAGGGGGTGCGGTCGCGAGCGGCGGAGGCTCGCGTTGGACGACGTCAGTCGGAACTGGTGCCCGAGTGCGCTCCGGACAGCGTGCCCGTCAGCGCGTCGCCACCGGTACCGGCACCGCCTGTCGCGTCACCACCGGATGCCACGTCACCGCCAGCACCGCCGTCGGCGCCCAGGACGTCCTGGCTCTGGGTGCTGCTGCCCGTGCCGTCGAGCAGGCTCAGGGAGGCGGCGGGGGTTCGGGCTGATGTTGGTGTTCCCGGAGCTGCCCCGGCGCCGCCGTCACCGCCATCACCACCGGTGCCGGCACCCGCGGTCGAGGAGCCCGTAGCCGAGCCGTCCGCGGAGCTGTCTGCGCTCAAGTCCGAGGAGCGGTCGCAGGAGACTCCCCGCGCCTGCGTCCTGGTCTCGGCGCCGCTGGCCGTGCCGCTGCCGGTCACCGCGCCGGCGTCGCTCCCGGTGCCGTCACCTTCTGCATCGTCGCCGCCGGACCCGGCGTCACCATCGGCGCCGCCGATGGCCTGCTGCTCCGCGGACTGGCTCCGGGTGTGTCGGCGTCTCCGCCGAGCAGGCCGAGGGAGGTGCCCAGGTTCGGGCTGATGTCGACGTTGCCACCGGCCCGCCGTCAGTGCGGTTCCCGCGAGATGACCGCAGCGGTCGTGGTCTGCTGGCTGCACCTGGGCGAGGGCCGCGCGTGAACTCCATGGATTAACCGCTGACCAGGCGCCTACGGCCACCTCGTGTCGCCCAGGCATCGCCGGTGTCAGCCGCACACGGTCAGAGCCACACCACCGGGTCAGGACCTCGCCTGGAGGCTGTCTGCCGCACTGAGGACCCCGGCGAGCGGATTACAGGGTGATGGGCCGCTCATGGGGAAGGCCATCCTCGCCGATCAGGTGGTGTGAGGACTACGTCGACGGGTGCGGGCGGTAGCGTCCCAGCGCGCCCGGGTGTCGACGCGCGTGCGGTGTCAGTGCAGCGCTTCGCTCGCTCACGTGTCCTGTGGCAGGCCGTGGTCACCCGGACCGGCCTGCCGGCGGCCTGTGGATCGGTGCTGCTGATGGCCACCGGCGCCATCGTCCTCCTCACCTCCCCCTTCCACGTTCCCGATGACGCCGAGTGGCGCCAAGTTCTCCTGCTGTGCCTGGTGATGAGCGCTCTGGTGCTGCTCAGCGCGGTGCTGCCTTGGCGGCGCTGGCCTGACCACACCCACCTGGTCTTCCCCCTGGCGACGCTGCTGGCGCTGTCGGCGCTGAGCGCGCACGGCAGTGGTCTGGGGGCCGCCTACATCGGCATCTTCGTGCTGGCCTTCGTCTACGTGGGTCTGTACCTGCCGGCCCACAGTTGCTGGCTGCTGCTGCCGGTGGCGGTGGTGCTCTACGGGCCGACCATGGGCGGCTGGAGCCGAGAGATCGTGCTGCGCCTGGTGGTGGTCGCCCTGGTGTGGCTAGTGATCGCCGAGGCCCTGGCCTTCCTGACCGCCAAGCACCGTGCAGCCCTCGAGGCGCTGCAGGTGGCCTCACGCACCGACGCCCTGACCCGCCTGGACAACAGGCGGGCCTTGGAAGGGCATCTGCAGTCCGCGTCGGCGGGCACGGTGCTGGTGGTGTGCGACATCGACCACTTCAAGAAGGTCAATGACACCCACGGCCACGCCCGCGGTGACTGGGTGCTGGCCGAGTTCGCCAGGCTGCTGCGCCAGGCGGTGCGCGATGGGGACCACGCCGTGCGCTACGGCGGAGAAGAGTTCCTGCTGGTACTGCGGCTGCGTGAGGCGGCCGTGCCTCAGGTGTTGAACCGGCTGCACCAGGCCTGGGCACTGTCCAGGACCGGCACGACGTTCTCCTGCGGCTGGGCGGTGCACTCCGACCAGCGCACGATCTGGGAGTCCCTAGCTGCGGCCGACGCCGCGCTGTACGAGGCGAAGCGCAGCGGCCGCAACCGCGACGTCGCCGAAACCGTGCCAGCCAGCTTGGCTGGTTGAGCAGCCTCACAGCCCAGCCTGCAGGGCTCTCCTTCGCACAAGAGGTGAACAGTTGGAGCCTTACTCCCCAAGCCCTACTTTCACGTGAGAGCCGGATCGTGCGCTGACCGATCTTGCCCGCACGCCGCGGCGATCCGCATGAACGCTGGCGGCCGCTGCCGCCAGGCCGTCGCAGATGGGATCCCTACCCGTGCAGGTGGCTCTACGCCGTCGGTCAGGGGCGCGGTGATTGGGCCAGGACGAGCAGTGCCACCAGGGAGACGGCGGCACCGGCCGTCATGAGCACGGCCACCGGCACGGAGGTGTGCTCCCCGCCGATCCCGGCCAGCGGCGCGGCGAGGCCGGCGGTGCCCCACTGCAGCATTCCCAGCACCGCCGACCCGGTGCCCGGGTGCTCGGACACGGCGGCGTTGTGGTCCGCGATGTCGTCACGGTCAGGCATCGCTGTCCGCACGCGCTACTGCGGGGCGTGCTGTCTCGATCTACGGGGAACGGCATGTCGATGTCGCGCGCTACGAAGCTGTGCTGGGCGACCTCCGACGAGGATGCACCCGGCCCGCGGAGCAGCCGTAGGACGGTCCTGGGGGTCTTCCGCACAGCACCACCTGCTGGAACGACTCATCGTCGTTCTAGTCGTCTTCTCAGCCGGGAGCCTCGTCAGCCGTCTCCGCCGGCCGCGTAGCTGTCAACGTCGCCGCCTGCGCGACGTGCAGGCTCGCCACCGCTGACGCCACGTCGGCGTGTAGCGGCAGCACCCGAGCGAGCCCGGTGATCTCGAACAGTGTGTGGATCATCGGGTGGGTCGCGACCAGTGCGTAGGCACGTCCGCTGCGGCGGGCCAGGTGGTGGCCCTGGACCAGCACACCCACCGCGTAGGAGTCGATGAACTCCACTTCGCTCAGGTCGACGACGACCGCCCACATCGACCCGTCTAGACCGTCTCGGTCCGGTGCTGTGTCCGAGGTGGTGGACCTCCCGGGATCATCGGTGCCTGGACCGGCTGAGGCCAACACCTCCGCAAGTGCCCTTTTCAGGTCCGGGCCGCTGTACAGGTCGATGTCACCGTCGACGGTGATCACCATCACCCCGCGGGCGTCAACCGGCGGCCCGGCGCCCTGCGGCGAGGAAGGGGGCACGACCTGGTGGGCGGCGATGGTGGTGATGTTCATGGAGTTCCCCCGGCTGCGGTCCCCGCAGTCGCAGGGTGGTGCGGCACGAGCGCTGCAGCCCGGCTCACCTCAGAGTGCTACCCACCGGGCAGGCCAGCACGCCGGGATCACCGCTCCGATGCACCAGCTCCTGCGCGCAGCGCTGTCCATTCACGAGTCCGCCTCCGCCGCGGCAGCCGCCTGAGCCTCCTCCAGCCGCGCGGGCACCCGCACCGGACCCGCCTCGGGTGGGCGGGGGGCGTCCTCGGGGTGGGCCCGCAGCGCCAGCAGCGCCACGTCATCATCGAGGTGGTCACCCACCAGCCCCACCAGCCCGTCGCACAGCTGCTCCACCGTGCCCCCCGGTGAGCTGGCGAGCTCACCGGCCGCGTGGGCCAGCCATGCCAGCCCCTGCTCCACGCTGATGCCGCGGCGCTCGACCAGGCCGTCGGTGTACAGCAGCACCGTCGAGCCCGGTTTCAGGACGTGCTCGTGGTCGTGGCGGTCCACGGCCGGGTCCCAGCCCAGCACCAGATCTGAGTCGGCCTCCAAGAAGCGCGCGGTGCCGTCGGCCTCCAGGAGCAACGGGGGCAGGTGCCCAGCGTTGGACCACCGCACCAGCCGGGTCCCTGCGGCGCGGTGGGCCTCATCGACCTCGATTTGAGCGAGGATCGCGGTGGCGACGGTGTCGATGCCCAGACCCGCCGCCGCGCGATCGACCGCCGCCAGCACCCGTGCTGGAGACTCACCGAGGGTGAAGGCGACACCGCGGACCAGGTTGCGCAGCTGGCCCATCATCGAGGCGGCGCGCATGTCGTGGCCGGTGACGTCACCGATGACCAGGCTGGTCACTCCGTCGGCGGTGATGAACGCGTCGTACCAGTCCCCGCCGACCTCGGCGTGGGCTGCGGAGGCGGCGTAGCGCACCGCGATCTGCAGGTGGTCTGGCTCGGGTGGGGCGGTGAGCATGGAGCGCTGCAGTATCTGGGCGGTGCTGGAGGCAGCCGCCAGGGCGGCCTGCTCGGCCTCGTGGGCGGCGATGCGGCCCAGCGCTTGCGCGGTCAGCGCCGCGAACGCCGTCAGCAGCTCGCGCTCCTCGCTGCTGAACACCCGGGGGTCGGCGAAGCCCACCGACAGGCACCCCAGCAACCGGCCCCGGGTGCGCAGCGGCACTGCAGCCGAGGCCTGCACGCCGGCGCCGATGTAGATGGCTTCGGACCCGGGGAAGGTCTGCTCGGTCTGCTCGCGGTCGGACAAGTAGAAGGCCTGCCCGGTGGCCGCGGCGCGGACGGCGGGCATGGGAAAGTCGGCGGGGGTGCGCTGGACGGTGGGGCGGACGTCGGCGTAGGAGTCGGTGACCACGGTGTCGACGTGGGCGCCGTCATCGGTGCGCAGGCAGATCCCGCAGCCGTTGGCGCCCAGGAGGTCCGCGCCCTGACCGGCCAGAACGTTGAGGACCTCATCTTGGGTGTCGGCGTCGGCCAGCGCCTGGGCGATGGTCACCAGCGCGCCCTGGCGCGCCGCGGAGGTGCGCGCGAGGTCACCGGCGCGCAGCTCAGCTGCGGCGGAGAGGCGTTCGGCGTCGCGGGACTGCAGCCGGCGCAGGGCCTGGGCGCACTGGGCGGCGAAGGTCTCCAGCAGCGCCACCTGCGCGGGACCGAAGGTCTGCGGCTGGGCCCACCCGGCGGTCAGCACACCGATCACCTGGGCGCCGGCGCGCAGCGGGACCGAGGCCCACGCCTGGCAGCCGGTGGCCTCGTTGGCGGCCAGCACGTGCGCCGACATCGCCACGCACGCCGCCTGGTCCTCCAACAGCACCCGTTGCCCGCTGCGGGCGGCCAGCGCCACCGGAAGCTGCGCCGACATCGGTAGGCGTCCGAAGTCGGCGCGGGTGCCCTCCCCGAAGTTGGCGGTGATGTAGGACAGCAGCTGGGTGTCGTCGTCGGGGTCGGGGACGGCCACCGAGCCGCCGTCGGCGCCCAGGGCGGCAAGGCCCTGCTCGGCGATGGTGGCGACCAGGTCGGAGATCTCTTCGGCGTCGGCCAGGGACAGGGCGATGGAGCCCAGGGCCGCGAGCTGGGCGCTGGCGTGCTCGGCGGCGGCCACCGCGTCGTAACGGTCGGTGACGTCGGAGAAGTACAGCGCCAGCCCCTCGCCTTCGGGGACGGCGCGCACCTGCACCCACACCTGCAGCGGTGCGGGGTAGAAGGCGTCGAAGGTGACCGTCTCACCGGTGGCCACCGCGCGGCGGTAGTGGCGCTCGAAGTCGGTGTCGACGGCGGCGGGAAAGGCCTCCCAGAAGCTGCGCCCGACCAGCTGGGTCCGTGGTGCGGCGGCGATCTGCTCAGCGGCGGCGTTGACGTAGGTGATGACCCAGTCGACGTCCATGGCCAGGTAGGCCACCGCCATCGACTCGGTCACCTGGGCGATGCGGACAGCGGCGGCGCGTTCGGCGCGGACGGCGTCTTGGGCGAGCACGGACGCTGCGCGCATCGCCAGCTCGCTGGAGGCGGTGGCAGCCAGGTGGGCCAGCACGTCCAGCTCGTGCTCGGACCAGACCCGGGGGGAGGTGTCGATGGCGCACAACGAGCCGACCGTGGTGCCGTCAGCGGCGTGCAGGGGGAACCCGGCGTAGGCGATGACCCCGATGTCGCTGATGGCGAGGTTGCCGGCCATCTCGGGGTCTTCGCGGGCGTCGGTGATGACCAGAGGGGCGTCGCGGGCGACGACGTACTGGCAGAAGGAGTGCGACAGCCCGGTGCAGCGCGTCTGCTGCCAGGGCGAGGGCAGGCCCTCGGCGCCGGGGAAGACCTGCCCGGCGGTGGTGACGAGGCTGACCAGGGCCACGGGGACGCCGAGGGTGGCGCGCACGAGGTGGGCGTAGCGGTCGAAGACCTCATCGGGCACCGCGATGCCGGCGACCTCGGCGGGCAGCTGCGCGGGGAGCTGGAACGGCTGGCTCACCGGGGCCGGCGGCTCCGTCGGTGGGTCGGCAGGGGTCAGCACCGGGACATCTTCACCTGTAAGCCAGCGACGGCGTGACCCACCCGAGTGCTCATCGAGGCAGGTACGCGCCCATCACTGGCCACGACGGTGGACGCCGGCCGTTCCATCGACCGCCGCCCACCGCGGCAGCGGCGTTTTCACTGCGCCTTCAGTCAAACTCGAATGAAAGATCCGCGCACGCCGATCACGGCTCATCGAGGCGCGCATCTACGTGTCGCTCGACCACGCGGACCGCCCCGCCGCGGCGTTCGTCGTGATGCGCCGACGGGCGAGACCACTGTTCGTCGCAGAAAGGATTCCGCTCCGGTCAGCGGGACGCTGACGATGACCGACCGGTCGCTGTCACACATCGAGGGCGTCCACGACGCCTGCCACCTCGGTGCGAGCAGCACCATCTAATTGCTGGATTGGCAGCGGCAGGCTCGAGCGGCGGGCGAGCCCGAGGTGCTCAGCGACGGCGGCGGTGACCCGGTAGCTGCCGTACCGGAAGAACAGGTCCCACAGCGGGCGCAGGCGCATCGACAGCTGCTCGGTGCCTCCGACGTCCCCGCGCAGCGCCGCTTAGGTCAGGGCCACAGCGAGCTCGGGCAGCGTTCCGCCGATGACGGGGTACCAGGCCTGGCACCCAGCGCTCAGGCCGAGGGCGGCGTGGGCGTCTCCGGAGATGCCGACGGTGACGTGCGCGGGCAGCAGCTCCCGCAGCTGCTCGACCCGTGCGGCGGCGGCCGCGGGGTGCTCGGCGATCCCGGGGATCTTGATGGAGGCGACGCCGGGCAGAGACGCCACGGCCTGGTAGAGGTCGTCGGTGAAGGCGAACCGGGTGGTGCCCGGGTTGTCGTAGACGACCACAGGCACGGACAGCTGGGCGGTGACGTCCTCGAATAAGCCGTAGACGTCCTGACAGGTCAGGGGTTGGTAGGAGACCGGGGCCAGCAGCACCCCGGATGCGCCCGCGGCTTGGGCGTCCTCGGCGTGCTGCAGCACGTGCTGCGTGCGCAGCGCGCCGATCCCGACGATGACGGGAACGTCGTCGGCGTGCTGGACGGTCAGCTGGGCGACGCGGGCCCGTTCAGCGCGGGTGAGGTAGGCGTAGGAGCCGGTCGAGCCCAAGGCGGTGATGGAGTCAGCGCCGGCCGCCGCGCAGCGCTGGACCAGGAGCGCGTAGGCGGCCTCGTCGATGTGCTGTTCATCCACCGGTGTCAGGGGGAAGGCGCTGAGCCCGGTGAACAGAGGCCTGCGGGAGTCGGTGCTGTCGGCCATGATGATCACTCCTTGGTGGTGGACGGCGGGTGGTGGCCGGTGGGGTGCCGGCTGCTGCGGGGAGGGCGCCGGTCGCTGCGGGCACGAGGCGCTGGCGTCGCCCACCGCGCTGGGCGGCGGCACCAGCGCTGACCCCCAGCACGACCCCGGCCACCTAGGTAGCAGGGGGTTGCTGGGCCAGCACGAGCAACCCCAGCAGCACCCCGATCGCCGGCTCCAGGGCCGTCAGCGTCCCGAGAGCCGTCGGCGTCATCGCGGGGCCGCCCGGGTGCGGCAGTGCCGTGGTCAGGAGGCGCCCGAGCGGTTCTCCTGACCTGTTCCAAAGGTGGTGCGGTAGGCGCTGGGTGTCGTGCTCGTCTCGCGGGCGAAGTGCACACGCAGGTTGGCTGCCGTTCCCAATCCGCAGCGCCGGGCGATCTCCTCCATGCTCAGGGTCGTCTCCTCGAGCAGCTGCCGTACCCGCCGGACCCGTTCAGCAGTTAGCCACTGCAGCGGCGGCGCTCCGAGCTCGGCGGTGAACCGACGGGTCAGGGTCCGGGTGGTGGTACCGGCCTGTCGGGCTAGCAGGCGCAGGGTGAGCGGCTGGTCCAGGTGCTCCCGTGCCCAGTCCAGCAGGGGCGCCAGGGAGGCCCCGGGTGCCTGGGGCATGGGTGTGGACACGTACTGGGCCTGACCGCCCGAGCGGTGCGGGGGCACCACGAGCCGGCGTGCCACCTCCGCGGCAGCGGCGGTGCCGTGGTCGGCGCGCAGCAGCTCCAAGCACAGGTCCATTCCGGCGGCGGTTCCTGCGGAGGTCGCGACAGGTCCGTCCACGACGTAGAGCACCCACGGTCGACGCGCACGGCGGGGAAGCGCGAAGCCAGTGCGTCGTCGCCCGTCGTCCGTCCAGCAGGCCCGCTGTGGCCAACGCGAAGGCACCGGTGCACAGCGCCGCCACCCGCGCGCCCCTCTCGACTGCGTCCCGCAGCGCATCGACCAGGGCCGGGGGGAACTCCGCGTCGTAGGAGGGCAGCGCGGGCACGAGCACGGTGTCGGCGGCGCGCAGGTCCTGCAGGTCGGCGTCGGCCCCCAGGAGCATCCGCGCCCCCCCCGGTCATCACCGTACGCTGGTCGATCGCTGCCCGGTCAGCGTCTCGCTGATCATCGCTATTCAGGCGGACACTCACCGCCCGCGCCGACCTTGACGACCGTATGCGCGCGCGGTGCTGGCCGCGCAAGGGCTCGCTGTCACGGGCAACCTGTTGAGCGTGGGAGCTGCGCGGGTGGGCCACCGCGCGGTGCCAAAGACCGACCTGCATGAGGTCATCGCCGCTGTACACAATGACTGCTGAGTCTCCTGGCAAAGGGTCCCGGCGCCGGTGGCGCCGGGACCCTTGTGCGTGGGATGAGCGCTCAGCGGTGGGCGCCGGCCTGGTACTCGGAATCGTTGGCCCGCCCGCTGCCAGTAGCCGCGGTGGCAGTGTCGCGGATGTCGTCGTCGAACCCGTCCTGACGTTCGGTCATGACCGGCTGGTCGCCCTGGGCGATGGAGTGCACCGTCTCCGGCGCGCTGATTTGCGCTCCGAGCTGGCGCAGGATGCCGAGCTCGTCGGTCGCCCCCCACCGCTCCACGATCTTGCCGTCGGCGAAGCGCCCCACCTGCACCCCGCGGGCCTCCACGCGCTTGCCGGTGGCGGGCACCCCCTGGAAGTCACCCTGGTGGGTGCCGCTGAGGCGGTAGGCGATCACGACGTTGTCCTCGTCGGCGACCAGCTGGTCGACCTCGAGGTGGGCATCAGGAAAGGCTGCGGTCAAGGTGCGGAAGAAGCCCTTGGTGCCCTCCACTCCCTCGCCCTGGTCGGGCGCCTTGTCGTGGTCGAGGACGTCGGCGGCGAAGACCTCGTCGATGCGGTCGATCTCACCGGCGTTCAGCAGCTCGCCCAGGTGCTGCTGGGCGGCTGTGTTGGTCTCTCGGGTCGAAGCCATGGCGTGGTCCTCCAGTCGAAGCGGAAGGGTAGGGCGCTGACAGGGGTCAGACGGGTCAGGCGGGTGGACCGAGGGGCTCAGGGGTGCAGCACGACCTTGGTCCAGCCGTCCTCGCGGGCGTCGAAGTGCTGGTAGCCCTCGGCGGCCTGGGCCAGGTCGAGCTCGTGGCTGACGATGAAGCCGGGGGAGGCCTTGCCCTGGGTGATGAGGTCGCGCAGCTGGCGGTTGTACCGCTTCACGTCGGCCTGGCCGGTGCCCATGGTGAGGCCCTTCGTGAAGAAGGCGCCGAAGGGGAACGCCATGCGCCCCTCCTGCATGAGCGGGTCCGGCCCGTTCGGGTCCTGCGGCGGGAAGACGCCCACGACGCCGATGCCGCCGGTCGCGCGCACCACCTGGACGAGGGTGTCCAGGGTGCCGGCCGGGTGCTCCTCGCCGGAGTGGTCGTGCGCCTGCCAGCCCACGGCCTCCACGCCCCGGTCGGTGCCGACGCCGCCGGTGGCCTCCATGATCTGCTCGACCGGGTCGCCCTTGCTGAAGTCGACGGGGGTGGCGCCGGCCTCCTCGGCCAGGGCCAGGCGGTCGGCGTGCTGGTCGACCACGTAGACCTGGTCGGCGCCCTGGATCCGCGCTGACAGCGCCGCCATGATGCCCACCGGACCGGCGCCCATGACCACCACCGACTCACCGGGCTCCAGGCCCGACAGCCGCGTGCCGTGCCAGCCGGTGGGGAAGATGTCCGAGAGCATCGTGTAGTCGAGCTCGTGCTCGGTGCCGCCGGGCAGGCGCAGCGCGTTGAAGTCGGCGAACGGCACGCGCAGGTACTCCGCCTGCCCGCCCTGGTACGGCCCCATGTCGGCGTAGCCGAAGGCGCCGCCGGCCATGCCGGGGTTCACCTCGAGGCAGAAGGCCGTCTTGCCGCGGCCGCAGTTGCGGCAGTGGCCGCAGGCGATGTTGAAGGGCAGGGAGACCCGGTCGCCCTCCTTCAGGCGGGTGACGCCTGAGCCGACCTCGGCGACGACCCCCATGTTCTCGTGACCCAGGGTCTTGCCCTGCTCCACGTCGGTGCGCCCCTCGTACATGTGCAGGTCCGACCCGCAGATGTTCGTGGAGGTGATCTTGACGATGACGTCGGTGGGCGCCTCGATGCGGGCGTCGGGGACGTCCGTGACCTGGACGTCGCGGGGGCCGTTGTAGACGAGTGCCTTCATGGGTCATCCGTACCCCGTCGTGTTCGATGCAACCGCTGTGCTGGTCCGATGACCGCACTCCGCTCAGCTGCCCGCTCGACGACCGCTTACCGAGCTCGCCCTGGCCTGTGCCAGGCGGTCCGTCGCAGGGAGTGCGCAAGTCTCATCCGGCCCGCCCGCTCTTTCGGCCCGGTCAACGTGCCCTCATAGGAACCTTGGTCGACCTGCCAGGCAACGTCGTCCGTCACCGATGCTGCCGTCGCGTTCTCCGTTCGAGACGACCGTCGATATCGCCGTAGGCCTAGACCGCGCTCGGTCCAAGACATCGCGCAGAGCCGATGTCGCATCGCGCGGCGGCGCATCTGGGTACCAGATGCATATCTTGCTCCCCCCTTTCCGGTTCGCTGAGAAGCGCTCGGAGGCCATGACTGGCGTACCTCACGGGCGTGACAGGCGGGCGCCGAGCAGCTCGCAGGCTCGACGAGTGATCGCCGCGCGCGTCAGTGGCAACCCGCGGGCTGCCAGCTCATTGCGAGCCTGCTCGCGCACGAGGTGCTGCATCAGGCCGTCGCCTCCAAGGACCGCCGCTCGCCCCGGTTGCGCCGGCCGCTGAGGCGATTGTGACCTGCCCGAGGGGTCGCCGGGGCCCGGGTGCGGACGACGAGGAGGGGAGGGGGAGGAGGTTCTTTCGGTCAAGGACTCTCTTCCGTGCCGCAGCAGTGCGGCCCCCCGGGCCGCAGATGTGCGGCCACCCCCTAGCGGCGCGCTGCTGTCATGGACGGCCGCGCACCCACCCACAGGCACGACGTCTCCAGTCACGAGCGGCCAGTCGTCCACAGATGCCGAGACCGAGGCGCCGGTCGAGCGCTGCGGTGCGACAACCTGTTCGTGGCCGTCTGCGGGCGTCGGCATCACGACGTAGGCGTTGGCGATCTGCTGTCCGTCCGAGAACCGGTGAGCCACCTGTATCCACCCCGCGTCGACCAGAGCACTGACCGCGCGGTCGACCGTGTCGAGCGAGCGGTGGAGCCGCTCAGCAAGACGCATCCGGGACTGCACATGAGCGCCGTCGACCACAGGGCACCGCAGCAGGAGTCCGTACAGCCGGACGGCGGTGGCTGACAGGTCGGCTTCGAGCAGTTTCTCGGGAACCATCGCGAAGCGCTCAGGGCGGCCGCGGGACTGCGCGGAGCCCGTGAACAGCCCACGACGGCCTGCATCGCGCGGTCGCGGCAGGCGCGCCACGTGGCGGCTCACGGACGGACCAGCCGGACAGGGTGAGACGAGGCCGGACTGGCTGAGACGAGGAGTAACGACGCAAGACGAGGCGACACGAAAAAGAACTCGGCGGACAAGGACGCTCGGGATATCTCACTCGAAGATGTCACGAGAACACCTTGCAAATCAGCGGGGACTTCGTCAAGGTGGGTCATCGCTGATCAGGGGCATGGGCGTCCATGTGCAAAGCACAGAGGGGGCGGTGTGAAGGGTTCTGTTTTCAAGCGCTGTGCCTGTCCTCAAGAATTAGATGCTCGGGGCCGGAAAAAGTCGTGCCGCATTGACCACGGCTCCTGGTGCTTCGTCGCAGACCTCGGCCCCGGAATGGGTTCGGGCGGTCGCTGGCAGCTGCGGCGCCAGGTCAAGCGCGGCGGCTTCGCGACGCGCCGAGAGGCCGAGGCCGCGCTCGCCGCTCTCGTCGACGGGGTGGCCGGAGGAACGGCTACCCACGACACAGGCCTGACGGTCGAGGCCTACCTCCTGCGCTGGCTGGAGGCGAAGGAAGCCAGCGGCTTGCGGCCCACCACCCTGCGCTCCTACCGGCAGCACGTCAGAACCCACCTCATCCCCACCATCGGGCACCTCCGCCTCGGCGAGCTGCGGCACGTCCACGTCGAGGAAGCCCTGGCCCTGGTGATGCGACCAACCGGCTCCGGACGCCCGCCGGCCGGGCCGGCCACCGTGCAGCGCGTGCGCGCCACCCTGCGCTCGGCCCTGGCCAGCGCCAAGCGCAGGCGGCTGGTCGCTTTCAACGCCGCCACTGACCTCGAGCTGCCCAAGGTCACCCGGCCCCGCGTCGTCCCGTGGAACCCGATTGAGCTCGGGGCCTTCCTCGACCACGCCACGCACGACCGTCTTGGCGTGCTGTTCGAGGTGATGGCCGCGACGGGCCTGCGCCGCGGTGAGGCGCTCGGGCTGCGGTGGACCGACCTCGACACCCCGCGTGGCGTCATCACGGTCCGCCAGCAGGTGCTGCAGGTCGAGGACGGGCGGCAGCACCCCTGTCCCTCCTGCGAGCAAGGGCACCGCGGCATCGCCTTCGGCCCTCCCAAGACCGCCAGTGGCGATCACCGCCTGGTCGACCTCGACTCCGCCACCCTCGGCCTACTGCTCGAGCACCGTCTGCGCCAGGACGCCGAGAAGGCGCTGTGGGCCGACGCGTACAACGACCACGGGCTCGTCTTCGCCCGGGAGGACGGCACCCCGGTGCTGCCCAACCACGTCACGACGCGCTTCGCGGAGCTGACCGCGTCAGCCGGCCTTCGCCGCATCCGACTGCACGACCTCCGCCACGGTCAGGCCTCGCTGATGCTCGCCGCGGGCGTGCCGATCGCCGTGGTCTCCAAGCGGCTCGGGCACTCCTCGATCACCCTCACGTCCGACACGTACAGCCACCTGCTGCCTGGCGTCGGGCGCGACGCCGCCGAGCGCGCCGCGGCGCTGGTCCCGCGCCGCCGTGACCAAGATCGTGACCATCGTGTGACCACATCGCCCGTCCCCGGAGGCTCGCGGCAGCCCAGGGGGCGCGAAAGTGCTGGTCAGACGGTGGGCCCCGTGGGGCTCGAACCCACAACCCGCGGATTAAAAGTCCGCTGCTCTGCCAGTTGAGCTAGAGGCCCTGGCCCCTCGATGCTCCCACGGCGAGGCTCCGCAGCACGTCGTCGGCCCGGGGGCCTGTGCAGCCGGGGCGTGCGGCGTGCAGCCTGTGCGGTGGCCGCGGGCAACAGCCGTGGCCGGCGCGCAGCGGGACGTGGTGCCGCTGCGGCCGGGGGACCACGGAGGAGGCCGAGTGATCACAGCAGCGGTGCTGCTGGGCGTCGTGGCGGTGGTGCTGGCGGTGGCGCGCCTGTGCGAGCGCCTGGGCTGGTCGACGCCGCTGGTGCTGGTCGTCGTGGGAGCCGTGCTGGGTGCCGTCCCCGGCGTCCCGGAGCTGCGGCTGGAGCCGGAGCTGGTGCTCACCGGGTTGCTGCCTCCGCTGCTGTACGCGGCCGCGGTGCAGCTGTCGCTGGTCGACCTGCGCCGCGACGTCACCGGCGTCCTGCTGCTGTCGGTGGGCGCCGTGGTGGTCACCACCGCCGCCGTCGGTGCCGCGGTGGCCCTCGTGCTGCCGGCCGTCGGGCTGGCCGCGGCGTTCGCCCTGGGGGCCGTGGTCGCCCCGCCCGACGCGGTCGCCGCCACGGCCGTGGCGCGGCGCATCGGCATGCCGCGCCGGCTGACGCGGCTGCTGGAGGGCGAGAGCCTGGTCAACGACGCCACGGCGCTGGCGCTGCTCGCCGCGGCCAGCGGCGCCCTGGCGGGCAGCGTGAGCACGGGCGGCGTCGCCCTCGACTTCCTCGTGCTCGTGGTGGGGGGCGTGGGCGCCGGCGCCGTCGTCGGCCTGGTGCTGTCGTGGGTGCGCGCGCACCTCGACGACCCGGTCATGGTGACGGTCGTCTCCCTCGTCGCGCCCTTCGCGGCCTACCTCGCCGCCGAGGAGGTGCACGGCTCGGGGGTGCTCGGGGTGGTCACCACCGGGCTGCTGCTGGCCCGCAGCTCGGCGCGCCTGCGCAGCGCCACCACCCGGGTGGTGGAGACGACCACCTGGAAGACCATCGCCTTCCTCCTGGAGAACGGCGTCTTCCTCCTCATCGGGCTGCAGCTGCCGGGCCTGCTGCGCGCCGTGGCCGGCAGCGGCAGGTCGGCGGGCTCGGCCGTCGGCGTGTGCCTGCTGGTCCTCGCGGTCACCGTGGTGGTGCGCGTGCTGCTGCTGCTGGCGGCCGCCGCCGTCTCCCGGGTCGCGCCGCGCCTGGCATCCGGCGGCACGCGCTGGAGCAGCGCCGAGGCGCTCGTGGTCGGGTGGGCGGGCATGCGCGGCGTGGTCACCCTCGCCGCCGCCTTCGCCGTCCCCGCCGCGGCGCCGGAGCTGCCGCTGCTGCAGCTGGCCGCCTTCACCGTGGTGGCCGGCACGCTGCTGGTGCAGGGCCTGACGCTGCCGCTGCTGGTGCGCCGGCTCGGGCTGCGCGGTCCGGACCCCGCCGAGGACGCCCTCGCGGAGGCGGTGCTGCTGGAGGGTGCGGCGCGCGCCGGGCTGGCGCGGCTGGACGAGGTGGTCGCCTCGGGGGAGGGCCCCTCGGCGCCGGTCGCCGAGCAGCTGCGCCGGCGTGCCAGGGGCCGGGTCGACGCGGCGTGGGAGCGGCTGGGCCCGGCCGAGGAGGAGCGCGCGACGCCCTCCGCGGAGTACCGCCGGCTGCGCCTGCTCATGCTCGCCGCCGAGCGCGGGGCCATCCTCGACGCCCGCCGCACCGGCGGCTACGACGACCACGTCCTGCGCGCCGCGCTGGCCCAGCTCGACCTGGAGGAGTCCCTGGTCGACAGGGTCAGCCGCACCACCGAGCACGGCCCGGCGGTGCCGCCGCAGCAGCGGGCCGAGCCGCTGGTGGGCGCCGCCGTGCCGACCCCGGGCTGCGAGCACCTGCGGCGCGCCCCGCGCACGCGCCGCTTCGAGGACACCGCGGTGTGCGGGGACTGCGTGCGCGAGGGCACCTCCTGGGTGCACCTGCGGGGCTGCCTGGAGTGCGGCGCGGTCTCGTGCTGCGACTCCTCGCCGCAGCAGCACGCGCAGTCCCACTGGCAGCGGACCGGGCACCCCGTGATGCGCAGCGTGGAGGCCGGCGAGGCCTGGCGCTGGTGCTACGCCGACGAGCTGGCGGACTAGCGTCTGCGGTGTGACCACGCCCTGGAGCGCAGCGCAGATCCCCGACCAGAGCGGACGCACGGTGGTGATCACCGGCGCCAGCAGCGGTCTGGGGGTGGAGACGGCCCGCGAGCTCGCCGCCCGCGGCGCCAGGGTGGTGCTGGCGGTGCGCGACACCGCCAAGGGCGAGCGGGTGGCCGCGGGCCTGCCGGGCACCACCGAGGTGCGCCGCCTCGACCTGGCCGACCTCGCCAGCACCGCCGACTTCGCGCAGGAGTGGGGCCAGCAGGACGAGGCGCAGCGCCGCATCGACGTCCTCGTGGCCAACGCCGGGATCATGCTGGTGCCGTTCTCGCGCACCGCTGACGGCTTCGAGAGCCAGGTGGGCACCAACCACCTCGGCCACCACGCGCTCGTGTGCCGGCTCCTGCCGCACCTGGCGCCGGACGGTCGCGTCGTCGTCCTGAGCTCCCTGGTGCACAAGGCCGGGAGGGTGGACCTGGACGACCTCAACTGGGAGCGCCGCCCCTACCGCGCCCAGGCGGCCTACGCGCAGAGCAAGCTGGCCAACCTGCTGTTCGCGCTGGAGCTGCAGCGCCGGCTCACCGCCACCGGGTCGCTGCAGCGCGTGCTCGCCGCCCACCCCGGCTGGGCCGCCACGAACCTGCAGGGCCGCAGCGGCAACCCCCTGGGCGACCGGCTCGCCGGGGTGGGCAACCGCCTGTTCGCCCAGAGCGCCGCCGCGGGCGCGCTGCCGACCCTGCTGGCGGCCACCGCGGACCTGCCGGGAGGCTCCTTCACCGGCCCGTCGGGCCCGGGCGAGGTGCGCGGCGCCCCGCGGCTGGTCGGTCGCACCGCGCTCGCCAGCGACCTGGACCTCGCGGCCGACCTGTGGGCCCTGAGCGCGCGCCTGACGGGGGTCGACGCGCTGGAGCGCGCAGCAGCCCGGTGACCCGCGCTGCTCGGCGGTGCGGTGCTCGGCGGTGCGCCGCCCGGCGCGCTCAGGCCGCGACGGCGTCGATGGCGAAGGTGCCCTCGGAGTCCTTCCAGTTGACGGTGAAGTCCATGTCAGCGCCGTCGACCACGCCGTGGCAGGCGGTGGTCTCCCCCTCCTCGACGGTGGGCGTGTCCTCGCAGCTGATGCCGTCGAAGGTCGACTCGGGGTACTGCGCCTGCAGGGTGCTGGTGACGTCGGTGGCCAGGTCCGAGCCGGCGTAGTCAGGGGTGCCGACGCTGGCGCTGAACGAGCAGGCGCCCAGCAGGGCGGTGGCCCCCAGGGCGGCGGCGGTGGTGACCAGGGCGCGGCGGGTGGCGGTGCGGGACATGACGGGTCCTCCGGGTCTGCGGTGGGCCGTTCCGGTGGGCGGTCGCCCCCGGGTGGTGACCAGAGGCTGTCCCCACCGGCTTGCACCCGGCTTGCGAGCCACCTGCAGCCGTCCGCGACCTCCGCCGGCCAGCGCCGCGGTCCCCGGCGGCGGTCCCCGGCGGCGGTCCCCGGCGGCGGTCCCCGGCGGCGGTCCCCGGCGGCGGTCCCCGGCGGCCTCCTCAGCGCGCCGACCAGCCGCCGTCCATGAGCACCGACGTGCCGGTCATGGAGGCCGCCTCGGGCCGGCACAGCCACGCCACGGTCGCCCCGACCTCCTCCGGCTCCAGCAGCCTCTTGACCGCCGCCATGTGCAGCAGCACGTCCTCGACCACCCGGTCCTCCGGCACCCCGGTCTCACGGGCCTGGGCGGCGATCTGCGCCTCCACCAGCGGCGTCCTCACGAAGCCGGGGCACACCACCACCGAGGTGACGCCGCGGTCGCCGCCCTCCAGCGCGATGGTCTTGGACAGGCCCTCCAGCCCGTGCTTGGCCGCCACGTACGCCGCCTTGAACGGCGAGGCGCGGTGGCCGTGCACCGAGCCGATGTGCACGAGCCGTCCCCGTCCGCGCGAGTACATGCCGGGCAGGACAGCCCGGGCCAGGAGGAACGGCGCCTCCAGCATCAGCCGGAGCATGAGCGAGAGCTGCTCGGGCGGGAAGTCCTCCACCCGCGCCACGTGCTGGACGCCGGCGTTGTTGACCAGCACGTCGCAGTCCAGCTCGGCGCGCTCCAGCACGCCCGGGAGCGCCGCGGTGTCGGAGAGGTCGACGACGACGGCCCGCCCGCCCAGCTCCTCCGCGAGCGCGCGCAGGGCCTCCTCGGCCCTGTCGAGCAGGACGACGGACGCGCCCGCGGCGGCCAGGGACCGGGCGCAGGCCGCACCGATGCCGCTGGCGGCGCCGGTGACCACGGCGCGCTGGCCCTCCAGGTGCCGCTCGGCGCCAGCGGCGGCGTCAGGCACGGTCGCTGGCCCGCAGGTGCTCGTGGAGCGCGGCGGCGAAGTCCTCCGGCCGCTCCACGTGCGGGCTGTGGCCGGCGTCCAGCACCACCTCGCGGTAGGAGCCGCCGCTGGCGGCGTAGGCGTCCAGCACCGCGCGGGTCTGGCTGACCATGGGCTGGACCGGGTAGGCGTCCGCCCCGGGCCAGCCGGGCACCACACCGGCTCCCCCGAGGACGGCGAGGTCGAGCGCGGCGGCGTCGCTGACGATCGCGTCGTGCTCCCCGCGGACCCACAGCACCGGGGGGCGGCGGCCGTCGTCGTCGGCCAGCGAGGACAGGCCCGAGACGTCGAAGTGCCGGGGGGCCAGGGTGTTGAGCACCCCGCGCGCGCCGGGGCCGGTGCCGGGCCAGCTGCCGGCGGGGGCGGCGTCGCCGGGGTAGTGGTCGGGGCCGGTGCGCGTGGAGAGCAGCGCGGTGAGCAGCGCCTCCTCGTCGGGGCTGCGGAAGCCGTGGGCGAAGTAGAGGCCGTTCATGACGTTGCGCGGTGAGCTGGGGTCCTCCGCGCCGCGCTCTCCGGCGGCCAGCAGCTCCACGAGCCGGGGGTTGGCCAGGCCCGCGCCGGCTCCGGGGTCGTCCTCCCCCAGCCGGGAGCCGTCAGCGCGGGTGGCGCCGTAGCCGTAGGGGGAGACCGGGTCGACGAGCACGAGGGAGGCGACGGCGCCCGGCCTGTCGAGCGCGGCCTGGGCCACCACACCGCCGCCCAGGCTCCAGCCGAGCAGGTGGGCGCGCCCGACGCCCAGGGCGTCCAGGAGGGACAGCACGTCGTCGCTGTAGTCGCGCACGCCGCGCGTGGCGTCGACGGGCTCGGGGTCGGTGCCGCCGAACCCCCGCAGGTCGGGCGCGAGCCCGCGCCACCCCTCGGGCAGGGCCTCGAGCTGGCGGCGGAAGAACTCCGAGCTGGAGAGGTTGCCGTGCACGAGCACCACCACGCGGTCGACCTGGTCGGCGGGGCCGGTGTCCAGGCCGCGCACCCGCAGCCGGGAGGTGGTGGCGTCGAGCGGGTGCACGGCGCGCGGGGAGCTGGTCATCGGACCTCCTGGTGGGCGGGCGCGGCGGCGTGCTGGTCGGTGGAGCCGGTGTGGTCGGGGTGGTCGGTGAGGGTGGACAGCACGGCGGCGGCGACGGCGCCGGCGGCCGCGTCGGCGAAGAGCACCGAGTAGTGGTTGGTGCCCGCCACCTCGGTGACGCGCAGGCCCGGCAGCCGCTCGCGCCAGCGGGCCAGGAGGCCGGCGGAGTACAGGGGGGCGCCGTCGTCGAGGCCGCGGGGGCACGTCAGCAGCGGTGCACCGCGGGCGGCGAGGCGCTCCAGCCCGGGGACGACGAGGTCGGGCTCGTACAGGTCGGCCATGTCCTGAGTGACGGCGTCACTCACGACCGGCACCCGCCAGCCGCCGCCGTCGACCTCGACGAGGTCCCGGGCCGCGTAGGCGTCGACGACGTCCACCGGCACCCTCTGCAGCGCGGGGTGGGCCGCCCACAGCGCGCGGTGCTCGGCGGGGTCGGCGAAGGTCCGCTGGAGCCGGGCGAGCGCCGGGCCGAGCGCTGCGGACGCCGCTGCCGCGGGGCTGCTGCCCGCCGGGGCCTCCAGCGGCAGCGCCCCGTCGACCAGGACGGTCCCGGCCAGCCGGTCCAGCAGGCCGGGGTGGCGCGTCGCCAGCGCGGCGAGGGTGAAGGCGCCCATGGAGTGCCCCACCAGCGCGGCGCGGCGGCCGCCGGCGGCGTCCAGCAGCGCGGCGACCTCGGCGGCGAGGTCGTCGGCGTGGCGCGCCAGGCCCCAGGGACCGGGCAGGTGGCGGCTCGCGCCGCGGCCGCGCAGCTCGGGGGCGACGACGGCGGACACGGCCGCGGCGCCCGGGGCGGCGAGGAGCCGCGGCGCCACCGCCGTCCACGCCGCGGCGCTGGCGGTGATGCCGTGCACGGCCACCACGAGGCCGCCGCCCCCGCCGTCGTCGTCGTCGGCCCAGGACAGGCCGCCCAGGGCGAGGCCCTGCCAGGGGCGGGGGGTGCGCGCACCGGTGAGCACGGGCGCAGTCTGGCGCGCCCGGTGCGCCTGGCGGCACCCCCCTCGCGCGACCGGGTGCCCGGCGCGGTACGCGGGGGCGCCGGCCGGACGGCCTCTGCAACGATGAAAGGCATGCCGCACACCGCCGCCGACGACCGCTACGAGACGATGACCTACCGCCGCTGCGGGCGCAGCGGCCTCGACCTGCCGCTGGTCAGCCTGGGGTTCTGGCACAACTTCGGCGACGACAGGTCGCTGGAGGGCCAGCGGGCCATCGTGCGGCGCGCCTTCGACCTCGGCGTGACCCACATGGACCTCGCCAACAACTACGGGCCCCCCTACGGCTCGGCGGAGAAGAACTTCGGCGAGCTCATGAGGACCGACCTCAGGCCCTACCGCGACGAGCTGGTCATCTCCACCAAGGCCGGCTGGGACATGTGGCCGGGCCCCTACGGCGACCACGGCTCGCGCAAGTACCTGCGCGCCAGCCTGGACGCCTCCCTGGAGCGCATGGGCCTGGACTACGTCGACATCTACTACCACCACCGGCCCGACCCCGAGACGCCGCTGGAGGAGACCATGACGGCGCTCGCGGACGCCGTCCGCGCCGGCAAGGCCCTCTACGTGGGCATCTCCAGCTACGGGCCCGAGCGCACCGCGCAGGCGGCGGCGCTGCTTCGCGAGCTCGGCACGCCGCTGCTCATCCACCAGCCCTCCTACTCGATGCTCAACCGCTGGGTGGAGTCCGAGCTGCTCGACGTGCTCGAGCGCGAGGGCGTCGGCTGCATCCCCTTCACCGTGCTCGCCCAGGGGCTGCTCACCGACAAGTACCTCGGCGGGGTGCCCGAGGGCTCGCGCGCCTCGCGCGGGTCCTCCCTCGGCATGGACATGCTCAGCGAGGAGAACCTCGCCCGCGTGCGGGCGCTCCACGAGATCGCCGCCGGGCGCGGGCAGACGCTCGCGCAGATGGCGCTCTCGTGGGTGCTGCGCGACCGGCGCATCACCACGGCGCTGTTCGGCGCCTCCAGCGTGCAGCAGGTCGAGGACAACGTCGCGGCCGCGGCCAAGGTCGAGTTCAGCGACGACGAGCTGGCCGCCATCGACGAGCACGCCGTGGAGTCCGGAGTCGACCTGTGGGCCGGCGCCCGCGAGGCCGGCGACTGACCCCTCCTCCCGTGGGGGGGGGGGGGGGGGGGGGGGGCGCCGGGGGGCGGGCGGCGCCGGGGGGGGCCCGG
>NZ_JBQXXG010000017.1:0-74338 GCF_052644995.1 Quadrisphaera sp. KR29 | reverse complement strand
CCCCCCCCCCCCGCCCCCCCCCCCCCCCCGCGGGGGGGGGGGGCCCCCCCCCCCGGGGGGCCCCCCCGGGGCCCCCGGGCCCCCCCCCCCCGACCCCCTGGGAACCGCAGCCGAGCGCCCGGTTGCGGTTCCGGACGGCGCGGGAACCGCGACCGGGCGCTCGGCTGCGACGAGGGACGGTGTCAGTCGACGCGGTGCAGGAGCGTCAGCGACCGGTCCCGCACGAGGATCTGCTGGCCGGGCGCCAGACCCCGCTTCTTCACGTGCTGCTCGGGGTCGGTGGACAGCTCGAGCTTCCAGCCCGGCAGGTCCTCCGGCTCGGGGTCCTTGCCGGAGTCCGAGCGCGTCGGGACGGTGAACTGCACCGCGCCGTCGGAGCCGTTCACCATGAGCATGAACTCCTCGACGTCGTCGGCGCCGTCCGAGCGCGGACCGGTGAGGTGGATCGTCAGCGCCTTGTTGAGCGGGTCGGCCCAGTCCTCGTCGCCCATCTCCGGGCCGTCGGCGCGGCGCATCTCCACGTCGACGTCGCCGAAGTGACGCGGCCGCAGGGCCGGGTGCTCGCGCCGCAGCGCGGTCAGCTCCCGGGTGAAGGCGACGAGGTCCTCGTCGACCGCGGACCAGTCGAACCAGGAGATCTCGCTGTCCTGGCAGTAGGCGTTGTTGTTGCCCCCCTGCGTGCGGCCCATCTCGTCGCCGCCGAGCACCATCGGCACGCCGTGCGAGAGCAGCAGCGTGGCCAGGAAGTTCTTGCGCTGGCGGGTGCGCAGCTCGTTGACGCCCTCGTCGTCCGTGGGGCCCTCGGCGCCGCAGCCCCAGCTCTTGTTGTCGCTCTCGCCGTCGTTGTTGCCCTCGCCGTTCGCCTCGTTGTGCTTGGCGTCGTAGCTGGTGAGGTCGTGCAGCGTGAAGCCGTCGTGGGCGGTGACGAAGTTGACGCTGCACAGCGGGTCGCGCGCCCCGGTCCCCGGGGCGCCGCCGTAGATGTCACCGGAGCCGGTGACGCGGTGGGCGAAGGCCCCGAGCACGCCCTCCTCTCCGCGCCAGAAGTCGCGCACGTCGTCGCGGTACTTCCCGTTCCACTCGCTCCAGCGCGCCGGGAAGCCGCCCACCTGGTAGCCGGCGGTGTCCCAGGGCTCGGCGATCATCTTCACCGGCGCGAGCACCGGGTCCTGGTGGACGAGGGTGAGGAAGGCGCTGTGCACGTCCATCTCCCCGCCCTGGCGGGTCAGGGTGGTGGCCAGGTCGAAGCGGAAGCCGTCGACGTGCATCTCCTGCACCCAGTAGCGCAGGGAGTCCATCACCAGCCCGAGCGCGGCGGGATGGGAGGCGTTGAGGCTGTTGCCGGTGCCGGAGGTGTCGAAGTAGTGCGCCTCGTCGCCCTCCACCAGCCGGTAGAAGGAGCCGTTGTCGATGCCCTTGAGGCTGAAGGTGGGGCCCTGGTCGTTGCCCTCGGCGGTGTGGTTGTAGACGACGTCGAGGACGACCTCCAGGCCCGCGGCGTGCAGGTCCTTGACCATCTGCTTGAACTCGGCGACCTGCCCCCCGCCGTCGCCGGCCGCGGAGTACTCCCCGTGCGGGGCGAGGAAGCCGATGGAGTTGTAGCCCCAGTAGTTGCGCAGGCCCTTCTCCTCCAGGTGGGAGTCCTGCACGAACTGGTGCACCGGCAGCAGCTCGACCGTGGTGACGCCCAGGTCCTTGAGGTACCCCGTCACGGCGGGGTGGGCCAGCCCGGCGTAGGTGCCGCGCAGCTCCTCGGGGACGTCGGGGTGGGTGTGCGTCAGGCCCTTGACATGGGTCTCGTAGACCACCGTGGCGTGCAGCGGGGTGCGCGGGGGCGTGTCGTCGCCCCAGTCGAAGGACTCGTCGACGACGACGGAGCGCGGCACCGAGCCCGCGGAGTCCGCCTCGTTGAGCTTCCCGGCGTCGTCCCAGTGGTGCCCGAAGACCTCCTCGCCGGCGCCGAAGGCGCCCTCCACCGCCCGCGCCCACGGGTCCAGGAGCAGCTTGTGCGGGTTGTGCCGCAGGCCGCGCGCCGGGTCCCAGGCGCCGTGCACGCGGAAGCCGTAGCGCTGGCCCGCGCCGATGCCGGGCAGGTAGCCGTGGAAGACGTGGCCGGACCTCTCCGGCAGCTCCACGCGCTCTTCCTTGCCGTCGGCGTCGAAGAGGCACAGCTCGACGCGCTCGGCGGTCTCCGACGGCAGCGCGACGTTGATGCCGCCGCTGCGCAGCGTCACGCCGAGGGGGTACGGCAGCCCGGGCTCGACGCGCGAGGCCAGCGGCCTGCTCGCCGAGCGGGTGCGGCGCGAGGGGCCCCGGGACGGGCCCTTGGACGGCGTCCTGGCCGCAGCGCTGCCCGACGCGCGCCCGGTGCCGCGCCCGGTGCCGCGCCCGCCGGAGGTGCGGCGCTCGCCCGTGCTCGCGGAGTGCTCGGAGGACTGCCCGGAGGACTGCTGGGCGGACTCCTCCGCGGTCGCGGCCGAGGAGGCGTGCGAGGGCGCCGGCTGCTCGTCGGGGGCCTTCGAGGGCGCGCTGGAGGAACGGGAAGGGGGAGGGGTCACGGCTTCGATCGTGGCGGCGGCCCCCTCCGCCCGCGACCCGGGAGCGCCCCGCCGTGCCCGTCGGGCCGCCGTCGGGTCGCCGCCGGGGCCCGGCGGCGCGCGCACCCCGGGCGGAGCGCTGGCAGGATCGGCCCATGAGTCGCCGCGGGCCCGCCACTCCGCTCGGCACCGGCACCACCGCCCCGCTGGCGCTCGCGGCGCTGCTGGGCACCGCCGGCGTCGCCCACCTCGCGGCGCCCGGCCCGTTCGAGCGGATCGTCCCCCGGGCCCTGGGCAGGCCCGGCCCCTGGGTGGCGGCCTCCGGGGTGGCCGAGCTGGCGTGCGCGGCGGGCCTGCTGCCCGCCGCCAGCCGCCGCTGGGCGGGCCTGGCCAGCGCCGCCCTGCTCGTGGCGGTCTTCCCCGCCAACGCGACCATGGCCGTGCAGGCCCTGCGCAGCGAGCGCGCCCCGCGCTGGTACCGCGCCGCGGCGCTGGCGCGCCTGCCGCTGCAGCTGCCGCTGGTCGCCTGGGCCCTGCGCGTGGCGGGCGCGGCCCACCCCTCCGGCAGGGCCGCCCGCGAGGTGGCCGCCCGGGCGGTGGCCGCCCGCGAGGTGGCCGCCCGCGGCGCCGGGCGGGCCGCGTGAGCGACCCGGCAGCCCCCGGCGCGGACGTCGCCGCCGCGGCGCTGCGGGCCGCGGCCCTGACCCGGGCGGTGGTGCGCAGCGCCGTCGTGGGCGGCGCCGTGGGACTGGCGGCCTCGGCCGCGGCCTCCGCGCTGGCCACGCACTTCGCGCGGCGCGTGGTGACGCCGGAGAAGGTCCGCGCCGACGACGTGCGCGTGCTCGCGGTCGAGCCCGACCGCGTGGTGCTCGCCGCCAGCGACCTCACGCTGGCCCCCGGCCGCTACGGGTTGTGGACCGACGGCGGCACGACGCACTCCCAGGTCGGCGACGTCCTGGGCGTCGAGGAGCCCGGTCCTGCCCGCTCGGCGCAGCGGCGGGGCCGGGCGGTGGTGCGCGCCCTGCTCGGCACCGACGCCGGGGTGCTGCGGCCCGGCGCCGGCCGCTGGAGCGGCTGGTTCCACACCGGTGACCCCGGCCGGGCCCTGGGCCTGCCCTTCGACGACGTCGTGGTCACCTCCCCGGTGGGCGAGCTGCCCACCTGGCTGGTGCACCCCGCCGACGGCGAGCTGGACCAGAAGGTCTGGGCGGTGCTCGTGCACGGCCGCGGCGGCACGCGCGAGGAGTGCCTGCGGGCGCTGCCGGTGCTGCACCGCCTCGGCGTCCCCGCGCTCGTGCCCAGCTACCGCAACGACCTCGACGCCCCCGCCAGCCTGTCGGGCCGCTACGGCCTGGGGGAGACCGAGTGGGTCGACGTCGAGGCTGCCGTGCTGCACGCCCTGGACGCCGGCGCCCGCGACGTCGTGCTCGTGGGGTGGTCGATGGGCGGGGCCATCGTGCTCTCCCACCTGGCCCGGTCCTGGACGGCCGACCGGGTCCGCGCCGTCGTCCTCGACGGCCCGGTGCTCGACTGGCGCACCGTGCTGCAGCACCAGGCGCGCCTGCACCGGGTGCCGCCGCCGCTGGGCCGCGCCGGGACCGCGCTCATGGGCTCACCGCTCGCCCGGGCCGCCCTGGGCGTGGAGGAGCCGCTCGACCTCGACAGGCTCGACTGGGTGGCGCGCGCCGAGGAGCTGCGCGTGCCGGTGCTGCTCCTGCACGGCGACGCCGACGCGGTGGTCCCGGTGGGTCCCAGCCGGCTGCTCGCCGCCGCGCGGCCGGACCTCGTGACCCTGCTGGAGTTCCCGGGGGCGGGGCACTGCCGCGAGTGGAACTCCGACCCCGACCGCTGGGAGCGTGAGGTCGCCAGGTTCCTGCTCGAGCACCTCTGAGGGGCGACCGGGCGCCGGCGGCTGCCGGTGCTCGCGGTCAGCGGCGCCGGTTCTGCACGAGCTGGGCGAGGCCGTAGCCGGCCACCGCCACCCCGAGGAGCACGAGCAGAAGGCGCAGCACCACGGAGGAGTCGATCCCCCAGGAAGTGGTGGCGAACCAGCCGCCGAGCAGCAGGAAGCCGGCTCCGGCCAGGTCGCGGCGCGGGTCGCGCCGGCGCTGCGACGGCTGCTGCGACGGCTGCTCGGACGGCGTCTCGGGCTGCTGCGGGGGAGTGGTGGACACGCGGGCATCCTCCCAGGCGCCGTCAGCGGCGCCCGGTGACCGGGCCGTCGCGCACGGTCAGCGATCTCGCTGACCGGCAGGTGACGCGCAGGTGACGGGTCCGTGGACGCGCGGGATGCGCGCGGTGGGTCAGAATGACCCCATGGCCCTCGGTACCACGACTGGCGCGTCCGCGCCTCCAGTAGCCACCGTCGAGGTCCCGAGCCGCCGCCACCGCCACCGCGTGCTGGGGCTCGCGGCCGGCACCGCCGCCGTGACCGGCGGCCTCGCCGTGGTCGGCTCGGTCGCGCTCGACATCCCGCTGCGCGACCCGGACGGCTTCCTCGGCCCCGGCTGGGTGCGGATGCCGGCCATCGTGGCCGTCTGCCTGCTGCTCGACGTGCTGCCCCGCGCGGCCTGGCGCCTGCGCGCGCACGCCGACCTGCGCTCCCCGCGGGGGCTGTGGCAGTCCGCGCGCGACGTCGCCGTCGCCCGCTGGCCGTGGCGCCGGCTGGTGCCCGTGCTCATCGCGGTGGCCAGCTTCTACATCACCTACGTCGGCTACCGGAACCTCAAGAACTTCCTGCCGTTCATCCACGAGGGGTCCCAGGACCTGGCGCTCGTGGCCAGCGACCGGCTGCTCGCGTTCGGCAACAACCCCGCCGAGCTGCTGCACACCGTGCTCGGCACGGGCTTCTCCGCCCACGTGCTCTCGTTCGTCTACACCGGCTACCTGGTGTTCGTGCCGGTCTCGGTGGCCGTGGCGCTGATCTTCTGGCGGCACCTGTCCCACGGGCTGTGGTACGTCACCGCGCTGTGCCTGAACTGGGCGCTCGGCACGGCCAGCTACTACATGATCCCGGCGTCCGGCCCGTTCTACGCGCTGCCGTGGGACTTCACCGACCTGGCCCGCACCGACGTCACGGGGCTGCAGGCGGCGCTCGTGCGCAACCGCTCGATCGTCATGGCAGACCCCGACGTCTCCGGCACCGTGTCCGGCATCGCGGCGTTCGCCTCGCTGCACGTGTCAGTGGTCTTCACCGCCGCCCTCATCGTGCAGCTCATCCGGATGCCCGCGCTGGTGCGCCGGGCGATGTGGGTGTTCTTCGCGCTGACGGTGCTGGCCACGATCTACTTCGGCTGGCACTACATCGTTGACGACCTCGCCGGCGTCGCCATCGGCGGCATCGCGGTGTGGGCCGGCGCGTGGGCCACCGGCAACCTGCGCGACCCCGCCAGGCGCCGCGACGACGACGACGGTGACGTCGCCGGCAGCGCCGACGCCGTGGAGGCCAGGCGCCGCGACGCCGCCACCACCTGACCGCCCGCCCGGGACGACCGCTCGCCCCGGACGCGCACGGAGGGCGCCGACCAGCAGGTCGGCGCCCTCCGTCGTCGTCGGGCCGGGCCCTGGAGGGCAGCGCTCAGGCCGAGGCCCGCTCGCGCACCTGGCGCTTGATGCGCCCGAGCATCCCCGCCATGCCCCGCAGGCGCAGCGGGCTCACCGCGCGGCCCAGCCCGAGGCGGTCGCTGACGTCGTCGGGGACGGCGAGCAGGTCGGCCGCCGGCAGCCCGTCGAGGCCCTCCACGAGGATCCCGGCGAAGCCGCGGGTGGTGGGCGCCTCGCGCGGGGCGCTGGCGAAGACCCTGACGGTGCGCGCCAGCGGGGGCGTGGCGTCGTCGGCGTCCTCGAGCTCGGTGATGACGAACACCGGCGACTGGCACTCCGGCACCGGCTCGAGCAGCTCGGGGTGCTCGGCGTAGCGCTCGGGCAGCGCAGGCAGCCCCTCGCTGAACTCCAGCAGCAGCTGGAGCCGCTCGCGCTCGCTGACCGCGCCGAAGTCGTCGACGACGTCGGCGAGCTTGCGCGGCAGGTCCTGGGCCTCGCTCACCGGCGGGTGACCGCTCCCGGCTGGTCGCCCGTGGCGATCGGCACGCGCACGGCGTTGCCCCACTCGGTCCAGGAGCCGTCGTAGTTCTTCACGTCGCCGAAGCCGAGCAGGTGGTGCAGCACGAACCACGTGTGGCTCGAGCGCTCCCCGATGCGGCAGTAGGCGATGGTCGCGCGGTCGGCATCCAGGCCCTTCTCCTGCGCGTAGATGGCCTCGAGCTCCGCACGGGGCTTGAAGCCGCCGTCCTCGGCCACGGCCCGCGCCCACGGCACCGACTGCGCGCCGGGGATGTGGCCGCCGCGCAGAGTGCCCTCCTCCGGGTAGGCCGGCATGGAGGTGCGGGCGCCGGTGTACTCCTCGGGGGAGCGCACGTCGACCAGCTGCGGCCGCTCGGTGCCCAGGAAGGCCAGCACGTCGTCCTTGTAGGCGCGGATGCGGGAGTCGTCGCGGTCCACGACCGGGTAGTCCACGGGCGTGACCTGCGGCGCGTCGGTGGTGTACTCGCGGCCCTCGGCCTCCCACTTCGCGCGGCCGCCGTCGAGCAGGCGCACGTCCTCGTGGCCGAACAGGGTGAAGACCCACAGCGCGTACGCGGCCCACCAGTTGTTCTTGTCGCCGTAGATGACCACGGTGGTGTCGCGGCCGATGCCGCGCGCGCCGAGCAGGGCCGCGAAGGCCTCCCCGTCCACGTAGTCGCGGGTCACGGGGTCGTTGAGGTCGGTGTGCCAGTCGACCTTGACCGCGCCCGGGATGTGACCGGTCTCGTACAGCAGCACGTCCTCGTCGCTCTCGACGACGACGAGCCCGGGCTCGCCGAGGTGCTCGGCGAGCCACTCGGTGCTGACCAGGCGCTCGGGGTGGGCGTACTCGGCGAAGCGGGGCGAGGGGTCCGCGGGGATCCGCGTCTCAGCAGCCATGCTCGCGAGGCTAGGCGACGCCGCAGCGCCCGGACCACCCAGGACGGCCTCACCCGGTCGTGCGCGACCCTGCGCGGTCGCCCGGACCTCCGGGTGGGACCGCGCGGCTGTGACCTGCGGCTCACCGCCGCCCCGGCGGCAGGCTGCGGGCGGCGGCCCCCGCGGGGGCGTCCTAGGCTCGGCCGGTGCCTGACGCGCCCGCGGTCGACGCCGCCCGGACCACCGACGCCGTGCCCTCCCTGGTCCAGCGCGACCCCCGCCCCAGCCCGCAGCGCCTGCTGGACGACCTGGTCCCGCCGCCCCACTTCGCCGGGGCCCGCTTCGAGACCTACCGGCCCGACCCGGGCCAGCCGACCCAGGCCGAGGCCGTCGAGGCGCTGCGCGAGCGCGCGGGGCGCTGGAGCGGCGCGAAGGGCGCCGGGGGCGCGAGGGGCGGTGGCCTGGCGCGGCTGTTCGGCCGCGGCGGCGGGGAGCCGGCCAAGGAGGGCATCTACCTCGACGGCGGCTTCGGCGTGGGCAAGACCCACCTGCTGACCTCGCTCTTCCACGCCGTCGACAGCCCCTCCGCGCCGGCGGCCTACGGCACCTTCGTGGAGTACACCAACCTCGCGGGCGCCCTGGGGTTCCGGCAGGCCGTCGACGCGCTGTCCGCCAAGCGCCTGGTCTGCATCGACGAGTTCGAGCTGGACGACCCGGGTGACACCGTGCTCATGAGCCGCCTGCTGCGCGAGCTCTCCGACGCCGGCACGGCGCTGGCGGCCACCTCCAACACGCTGCCCGACGCGCTGGGGGAGGGCCGCTTCGCGGCGGAGGACTTCCTGCGCGAGATCCAGGCCGTCGCCTCCCGCTTCGACGTCTACCGGGTGGACGGGGAGGACTACCGCCACCGCGGTCTGCCGGCCCCGCCCGAGCCGGCCACCGACGCCGAGGTGGGGGAGCGGGCCGCCCAGCGCCTGGCGGCCGGGGAGGGCGTGGTGCTCGACTCCTTCGACGCCCTGCTCAGCCACCTGGCCACCGTGCACCCCAGCCGCTACGGCGCCCTGCTCGACGGGGTCACGGCCGTCCACTGGACCGGGGTGCGCCCGGTCTCGGAGCAGAGCGTCGCCCTGCGCCTGGTGGTGCTGGGAGACCGCATGTACGACCGCGACCTGCCGCTGGTCGCCTCCGGCGCCCCGCTGGACCAGCTCTTCCCCGCCGAGCTCATGGGCGGCGGCTACCGCAAGAAGTACGCCCGCGCCGTCTCGCGCCTGACCGCGCTGGCCCGCGAGGGCTCCCAGGGCTGACACCTCCCTCCCCACCTGCGACGATCAAGGACGTCCCGCACCCCCCGGGGGGTGCGGGACTTCCTTGATCGTCGCAGGAGAAGAGGCGGGCCGAGCGTCAGGCCACGCGGACGACGGCGCTGGCACGGGACGGCAGCCGCACGGACGCCCCCCTGACCTGGGTAGCCGCGGCGTCCCACGCGAGGACCACCTCGGCGCGCGCGTCGTCGCCGCCGTCGAGCACGCCGGCCAGCGGCACCTCCAGCTCGTGCTGCGCCAGGTTGGCCACCAGCGCCAGCGAGCCGCGGCGGGCGACCAGCCAGGGGCTGCCGCCCTCGCGCAGCTCGGCGTCGCCGCTCGTGGCGGTGCGCACGGCGCGCAGGTCGTCGCCGGCAAGGTCGGGCTCGCTGCGGCGCAGGGCCAGCAGGTCGCGGGTCCACGCGAGCAGGCGGGCGCCGCGGGCGCTCTCGGGCTCGGACCAGTCGAGCTTCGACTCCGTGAAGGTCGACTCCTCCTGCGGGTCGGGCACCTCGACGTCGCCCTCCCAGCCGTGGGAGGCGAACTCCTCGGCCCGCCCCTTGCTCACCAGGGCGCCGAGCTCGGCGTCGTGGTCGGTGAAGAACATCCACGGCGTGGTCGCGCCCCACTCCTCACCCATGAAGATCATGGGTGTGAAGGCGCTGGTGAGGACCACGGCCTGCGCGGTGGCCAGCGCGGCGTCGTCCAGGGACGCGGAGAGCCGGTCGCCGGTGGCGCGGTTGCCGGTCTGGTCGTGGGTGGTCGTGTACGCGACGAAGGCGTGGCCGCGGTAGCGGTCCGTGTCGACGGGCGCGCCCCAGGTCTTGCCGCGGAACGGGCTGTACGTGCCCGCGTGGTGGAAGACGCGCTCCAGCACGCCGCCGAGCACCTCCAGGCTGGCGAAGTCCTTGTAGTAGCCGCCGCGCTCGCCGGTCATCACCGAGCGCAGGGCGTGGTGGACGTCGTCGGCCCACTGCGCCTGCATCCCGCGCGCCGGCAGCGGCGTGCCGGAGGCCTGCCCGAGCGGGGTGACCATGCCGGTGTCGTTGAGGTCGCTCTCGGCGATGAGCGTCAGCGGCCGGCCGACCTCCGCTGACAGGGCGGCCGTCTCGCGGGCCAGCTGCGCCAGCACGTGCTCGGCGGAGTCGTCGACCAGGGCGTGGACGGCGTCCAGGCGCAGGACGTCGACGTGGAAGTCGCGGAACCAGCGCAGCGCGTTGTCGACGACGAAGCGGCGCACGCCCTCGGACCCGGGCTGGTCGAGGTTGACCGCCGCGCCCCACGGGGTGTGGTGCTCCTCGGTGAAGTACGGGCCGAACTCGCCCAGGTAGTTCCCCGCCGGGCCCAGGTGGTTGTACACGCAGTCCAGGGCGACCGCCAGGCCCGCCTGGTGCGCGGCGTCGACGAAGCGCTGCAGCGCCGCGGGCCCGCCGTAGGCGTCGTGCACGGCGTACAGGTCCACGCCGTCGTAGCCCCAGCCGCGGCGGCCGGGGAAGGCGGCCACCGGCAGCAGCTCGACGACGTCGACGCCGAGGTCCACCAGGTGCGGCAGCTTCGCGGTGGCGGCGTCGAGGGTGCCCTCCGGGGTGAAGGTGCCCACGTGCAGCTCGTAGACGACGGCGCCGCGGGCGTCCCGGCCGTCCCAGCCCTGGTCGCCCCAGGCGTGGGCGCTCGGGTCGAAGACGCGGCTGGGGCCGTGCACGTCGTGGGGCTGGTGCGCGCTGCGCGGGTCGGGGCGCGGGTCGCCGCCGTCGACGCGGAAGGCGTAGTCGGTGCCGTCACCCGCCTCGTCGACGGTGACGGCCCACCAGCCGGGGGCCGGGCCGTCGGTGCGCTCCAGGGCGCGGGTGGTCACCCCGGAGGGGAGGTGGACGTCGATCTCGACGCGGTCAGCGGAGGGCGCCCAGACGGCGAAGCGGTGCACCCGACCACCCTCCCGGCGGTCCCGGGCGCCCGCCACCTGGCCGCCCCCCCTCCTGCGTGGGCGCAGGGTGGCCCTGGTCCACTCCCACGAGACCAGGGCCACCCTGCGCCCGTCAGGGGGCCGTCAGACGCGGCCGGTCCAGGACAGCGACGCCAGGTCGGCCTTGTCGATGTACAGCCCGCCGCCGAGGTGGTCGATCTCGTGCTGCATGATCCGGGCCGCCCAGCCGTGGAAGACGTCGTCGACGGCGCGCCCGGTCTCGTCCTGCCCGACCACGCGCACCGAGCGGAACCGCGCCACCTCGGCCTCGTAGCCGACCACCGACAGGCAGCCCTCCTCGAACACCACCCGCTCGGCGTCGGCGACGTCCACGGGCGCCCCGGAGGCGTCCACGGGGGAGTAGGAGGGGTTGACGAGCACCCGGAAGGGCAGGTCGGAGCGCTCGCGGGGGTCGTCCTCGTCGTCCCCGGAGTCCTCCACCACCGCCAGGGCCAGGCCCAGCCCCACCTGCGGGGCGGCCAGGCCCACGCCGGGGGCGGCGTGCATGGACGCCTTCATGGCCTCCACGAGGTCGGCCATGAGCTCGGGGGAGAGCTCGCCGTCGTAGGGCTGGGCGACCTCGCGCAGCACGGGGTGGCCCGCCTGCACGATGGGCAGCGGCTGCGGCCCGCGCAGCAGCTTGCCCACCGCCTTGCGCAGGTCCTTGCTGCTCATCGGACGGCGGATGGCGTCGACGGCGCTGGTGGGGCTGGACTGCTGGGCCATGCTCACGGCGCAGCATCCTCCACCACGGGTCGCGCCGCGGCGCCGGCCACCTCGCTGGCGCCCTCGCGCACCAGCAGCGCCACGGGGCAGGCCGACAGCAGCTCGGCCAGCGGCACCGCTCCGCCGTCCACGCGGGCACCGGTGAGCGCGTCGCGCCAGCCGCCGGGACCGGCGTCGGGCAGGACCACCGCGTGCTGGCCCCAGCCGCCGAGCCGCTCCAGCGAGGCCGCCAGGCGCGTCGCCACGACCACCACCTGCGGCGCACCGCCGTCGAGGTCGGACGTGCCGCGGCCGAAGGCCACGGCGTTGCCGGTGGAGGTGGCGACCGCGGTGTACGTGGCGCCCTCCCCGACGAACCACTCGGGGTGCTCGCGGCGCAGGCGCAGCGCGCGGGAGGTCACCAGCAGCTTCTCGTCGGACAGGTCGCTCGGGCGGGCGCCGGAGTCCAGACGCGCCAGCCGGCGCCGCCGGTCGGCGTAGTCGACGGGGCGGCGGTTGTCGGGGTCGACCAGGGAGAGCGAGACCACCTCGGTGCCCTGGTAGACGTCCGGGACGCCCGGCATCGTCACCTGCACGAGCTTCTGGCCGAGCACGCCGACGCGCACCGGGCCGGCGATGCGCTGGCTGAACGCCTCGACGGCCTCCATGACGGCCGCGTCGCCCAGCACGCCCACCGCGAAGGACCGCACGGCCTCCTCGTACGCCTCGTCGGGGTTCGTCCAGGTGGTGTGGACCTTCGCCTCGCGGATGGCCTTCTCCAGGTAGCCCAGGAGGCGCTCGCCGCTGATCGGACCGCCGTCGCGCCCGGAGCCCCAGGTGCCCAGCAGGGTCTGCCACACGAGGTGCTCGGTCTGCCCGTCCAGCTCCTGGCGGCGGTGCTCCGCGGCCAGCCGCCGCCAGTGCCGCAGCGCCTCGGCGAACTCCAGCGGCAGCTCGGACAGCACGGCCAGGCGCGCGCGGACGTCCTCGTCGCGCTTGGTGTCGTGCGTGGTCAGCGTGGTCATGGCCACCGGCCAGTCGCGCACCTGCTGGGCGCAGTAGGCGTGGAACTCCTCCGGCGCCACGCCCACGCGGTCGGGGTCACCGCCGACCTCGTTGAGGCCCGCCAGCCGGAACCAGCGGTAGAACGCGGTGTCCTCCACGCCCTTGGCCATCACCGGGCCGCAGGTCTGCTGGAAGCGCACCACCAGCTCGGCGCGGTCGGCGTCGGCCTGGCGCCCGGCGCTGCCGACCTCGCGGCCCAGCAGCAGGTCGACGACCACGGCGAGGGTGTCCCAGCGCTCCTCGGGCAGGTGCTCGCGGGCGGCCTCGGCGGTCTCCTCCAGCACCCGCTGGGCCTCCGCGGGCGCGGGCTCGCCGGGCACGACGTACGCGCGGTAGCGCGGGAAGGCGACGAGCAGCTCGACCACGCACTCGCGCAGCGCGCGCTCGGTGTGGTCGCGAAGGCGCACGTCGGCCGCGACGATCTGCACGAGCAGCTGCACCAGGCGGTGCACCTCGGCGTACAGCCCCGCCTCGACCACCTCGCGCTTGGCGGCGGCGACGACGGCGGGGAAGCCCGTGGCCTCGCCGGTGACCTCGGCCAGCAGCGCCGAGAGCGGCCCGGCGCCGGCCGGGTCCACGAACAGCCCGCCCACGCGCAGCAGCGCGTCGTAGCCGGTGGTGCCGGCCACGGGCCAGTCGTCGGGGAGCACCTCCGAGCCCTCGAGGATCTTCTCCACCACCACCCACGCCCCGCCGGAGCGCTCCGCGAGGCGGCGCACGTACCCGCGCGGGTCGGCCAGCCCGTCGGGGTGGTCGATCCGCAGCCCCTCCAGCGCGCCGCTGGCCAGCAGCTCCAGCAGCAGCGCGTGGGTGGCGTCGAAGACCTCGGGGTCCTCCACCCGGATCGCGGCGAGGGTGTCGACGTCGAAGAAGCGGCGGTAGTTCAGCTCCTCGTCGGCCACGCGCCAGTGCGCCAGCCGGTACCACTGCCGGTCGACCAGCTCGGCCAGCGGCAGGGTCTCCGTGCCCGGGCGCACCGGGAAGACGTGGTCGTAGTAGCGCAGCAGCGGCTCGCCGCCCGACGTGTCCAGGACCAGCTCCCCGCTGCCCAGCACCTGCCCGATGCGGGAGCCGAGCACCGGCATGAGGATCGCGTGGCCGGAGGTCCACCAGTCGACGTCGAACCACCGCGCGAACGGGGAGTCCGGGCCGTCGCGCAGCACCGACCACAGCGCGCTGTTGAGCCGCGCCGGCGTCGGCACCGCCATGTGGTTGGGGACGACGTCGGCCACCGCGGCCAGGCCGCGGCTGCGCAGGCGCTGCACCAGCACGTCCAGGGCCTCGCGGCCCCCGGCCTCGGGGTTCACGCGGCTGTGGTCGACGACGTCGTAGCCGTGCGCCGAGCCGGGCGTCGGCTGCAGCAGCGGGGAGAGGTAGGCGTGCGAGACGCCGAGCGCGTCGAGGTGGTCGACGACGGCGGTCGCGTCGTCGTAGCCGAACTCCGGGCGCACCTGCAGCCGGTAGGTCGAGACGGGCACGGGCCGCCCGGGGGCCGGCCGGTGCTGCGCAGCGGAGCCGCCGTGCAGCCCCTGCTGCCGGCCGGGCGCGGTGTCGCTCACAGCGCCTCCACCGAGGGGCGGGTGACCACGAGGAGGCTGCGGCCGGCGACGAGCACGTCGGAGCCGGCCTCGAAGGGCCCGGTGGCCTCGGCGGCGGCCAGGGCCACCGCCGCGGGCACCGCGGGCGGCGGCGCCTCCGGCGGGGTGGCGGTGTCGACCACCACCCGCCACTCGTGCCCGTACTCCGGCGGCGGCAGCGTGAAGACGACGTCCTCGTGGGAGGCGTTGAACATGATGTAGAAGCTGTCGTCCACGATCTGCTCTCCGCGGGGGTCGGGCTCGGGGATCGCCCAGCCGTTGAGGAAGACGCCCAGGGAGCGGGCGTACCCGGTGGACCAGTCGCTGTGCGTCATGTGCACGCCGGCCGGGGTGAACCACGCGATGTCGCCCAGGGCGCTCTCGCCGCCGTGCTGGGCGTCGCCGGCGAAGAAGCGCCGCCGCCGGAAGACCGGGTGGCCCATGCGGACGGCGATGACCTGCTGGGTGAAGCGCAGCAGGTCGCGCTGCTCGTCGGACAGGTTCCAGTCCACCCAGGAGGTGCGGTTGTCCTGGCAGTAGGTGTTGTTGTTGCCCTTCTGCGTCCGGCCGAGCTCGTCGCCGTGCAGGATCATCGGCACGCCCTGGCTGAGCAGCAGCGTGGCCAGCATGTTGCGCTGCTGGCGGGCGCGCAGGGCGTTGACGTCCTTGTCCTTGGTCTCGCCCTCCACCCCGCAGTTCCAGGACCGGTTGTGGCTCTCGCCGTCCCGGCCGCCCTCGCCGTTGGCCTCGTTGTGCTTGTCGTTGTAGGAGACGAGGTCGCGCATGGTGAAGCCGTCGTGCGCGGTGACGAAGTTGATCGAGGCGATCGGCTTGCGGCCGTTGTGCTCGTACAGGTCCGAGGAGCCGGAGATGCGGCTGGCGAACTCGGCCAGCGCGCTGGGCTCACCGCGCCAGAAGTCGCGGACGGTGTCGCGGTACTTGCCGTTCCACTCCGTCCACAGCGGGGGGAAGCCGCCCACCTGGTAGCCGCCGTCGCCGACGTCCCACGGCTCGGCGATGAGCTTGACCTGGCTGACCACCGGGTCCTGCTGGATGAGGTCGAAGAACGCCGACAGCCTGTCGACCTCGTGGAACTGGCGGGCCAGCGTGCTCGCCAGGTCGAAGCGGAAGCCGTCGACGTGCATGTCGTTCACCCAGTACCGCAGCGAGTCCATGATCAGCTGGAGCACGTGGGGGGAGCGCATCAGCAGGCTGTTCCCGGTGCCGGTGGTGTCGTAGTAGTGGGCCTTGTCGGAGTCGACCAGCCGGTAGTACGCCGCGTTGTCGATGCCGCGGAAGCACAGCGTCGGGCCCATGTGGTTGCCCTCGGCGGTGTGGTTGTAGACGACGTCGAGGATCACCTCGATGCCGGCCTGGTGCAGCGTGCGCACCATCGACTTGAACTCCATGACCTGCTGGCCGCGGGTGCCGGTGGAGGAGTAGGCGTTGTGCGGGGCGAAGAACCCGATCGTGTTGTAGCCCCAGTAGTTGGTCATGCCCTTCTCCTGCAGGTGGGTGTCCTGCACGAACTGGTGGACGGGCATGAGCTCGATGGCGGTGACGCCGAGGTCCGTGAGGTGCTCGACCATCGCGGGGTGGCCGATGCCGGCGTAGGTGCCGCGGATCTCCTCGGGCAGGCCGGGGTGGGTCATCGTCAGGCCCTTGACATGGGCCTCGTAGATGACCGTCTCGTGGTAGTCGCGCCGCGGCGGCCTGTCGGTGCCCCAGTCGAAGTAGGGGTTGACGACGACGGACAGCATCGTGTGGCGGGCGCTGTCGGCGGTGTTGCGGCGCGAGGGGTCCTTGAAGGAGTAGCTGAACAGCGACTCGTGCCCGTCGACCTGGCCGTCGATGGCCTTGGCGTAGGGGTCGAGCAGCAGCTTGCTGGGGTTGCACCGGTGCCCGGCGGCGGGGTCGTACGGGCCGTGCACCCGGTAGCCGTAGCGCTGGCCGGGCTGGACGCGCGGCAGGTAGGCGTGCCAGACGAAGCCGTCGACCTCGGGCAGGTCGATCCGGGTCTCGCGGCCGCGCTCGTCCACGAGGCACAGCTCCACGCGCGAGGCGACCTCCGAGAACAGCGCGAAGTTCGTCCCCGCGCCGTCGAAGGTGGCCCCCAGCGGGTAGGGGCGTCCTGGCCAGACCTGCATGGCGTCCTCTCGCGGGCGTCTGGGGTGCTGCCGCCGCGGCGGACGGCGGGCTGGGGTCATCCTGGCCGAGTGCGGAGCGCGGCGCCTCGCGGGAGTCCGGGGGGTGGCACGCCGGTGGCCCGCAGGAGGCCGCGCGGTGGCGGGGCCGGCGCGCGCCGCAGGGGGGTGGTTCGACGCCGGGGCGGGGCGTGAAGTACTGTTCTTCTCGTCCGGCCGCGAGGTCGGTACGCGGACGTGGCTCAGTTGGTAGAGCATCACCTTGCCAAGGTGAGGGTCGCGGGTTCGAATCCCGTCGTCCGCTCGGAGGGCACCGCTCGAGGGTCGCTCGGACTCGGATGCCCCTCGGTGGAGTGGCCGAGAGGCGAGGCAACGGCCTGCAAAGCCGTGTACACGGGTTCGAATCCCGTCTCCACCTCCAGCGTCACCTCGGTGTCGCGCGGGCGATTGGCGCAGTGGTAGCGCGCTTCCTTGACACGGAAGAGGTCACTGGTTCGAACCCAGTATCGCCCACCACCTCAGACCCCGGACCGCACTGCGGCCGGGGTCTTCGTGTCCCCGGCCGGCTGCAGCCCGCCGGCGGCACGGCGCAGGTCCGCGGTGGGCGGACGCGAGGAGGGCGCCGCCCCGTCACCGGGGTGGCGCCCTCCTCCGTCCGAGCGGGAGCTGGGTCTCGAGCTACACGGCGCGGCCCAGGAGCTCGGCGAGCTCGTCGTCGACGTGGACGTGGCGGCTCTCGGCCCCGGGGGGCACGAGGGCGTGGGTGCGGTCGAGGAAGTCGCGCAGGTCGGAGGCGTCAGCCTCCAGCACGGCGTGCCCGTCGGGGCTGCTCAGGGACACCAGCACGACCTCTTGGCCGTCGACCTCCCCGGGCCACACCTGCACGTCGCCCTCACCGGTGGGGCGGCGCAGGCCCTCGCGCAGGAGGTCGCGGGCGAAGACCCACTCGATGGAGCCGCCGTCGCCGCGGAAGGACGCGGTGACGGCGAAGGGGTCGTGCAGGCCGTAGCCGAACTCCACGGAGACCGGCACCTTGCCCGACTCGGGGACGACGAGGCGCAGCTCGACCTCGGCGTCGACGTGAGCTGAGCCCTTGGGCACGGTGGTCCTCCCCGGTGAGCGGCGGCCGGAGCCGGCGGTGCCCGGCCCTGCGGGGCCGTGCACCCTCGATGTTCCCCCGTCCCGGACGGGTCAAACACCCCCGGGCGGCGTGTCGTACGAGACGTACCCTAGGCGGGTGCAGCCTGCGCCGCCGGTACCTCCCGCACCCGACGACGCCCCGGCCCCCTCACCGCAGCCCCTGTCAGGCCCTCCCGCCGCAGGTCGCGGGCGCACCGGCTCGTCGCGCGGAGGTGCCGGAGCCACGCGGCGCGAGCGGCGCGACCGCTGGGAGTGGCGCGCGCGGGTGCGCGCCGACCCGAAGAAGCACCGCGTCTACCGCGCCGTGGTGGCCTTCGTGGGCGTCTTCCTCATCCTGCTCGGCGCGGCCACGGGCTGGCTCCCGGGGCCGGGGGGCATTCCGCTGGTCCTGGCGGGGCTGGCCGTGCTGGCCAGCGAGTTCGTCTGGGCGCACCGCCTGCTCAAGCGGGCGCGCCTGACCGTCCACCGGTTCACGAGGTGGGCCGCGCGCCAGCCCCTGTGGCTGCGCCTGACCGGGTCGGGCGCGGCCCTCGCTGCGGCGCTGGGCGGTGCGTGGCTCTTCCTCGTGGTCGTCGGGCCGCCCGAGGTGCTGCCCGCGGCGGCCGTGGCGCTGCTGGACCGCCTGCCCGGCGTCGAGCGCTGACCGTCCCCCGGGTGGCGGCCCGGTGGCGCCCCGGGGGCGGGCCCGTGACGGGCCGGCGGCCGGCGCCCTGTAGTGTGTTCTCCGCACCCGGGCGATTGGCTCAGCGGTAGAGCGCCTCGTTCACACCGAGGAGGTCACTGGTTCGATCCCAGTATCGCCCACCGGGTCCGACGGGCCGTCCCGACCAGGGGCGGCCCGTCGCTGCGTCCTGGGAGGTCGTCCGTGGGTCCTGCAGCCACCGGCACCCCGGTCG
Source organism: Quadrisphaera sp. KR29 (assembly GCF_052644995.1). Lineage (NCBI taxonomy): Bacteria > Bacillati > Actinomycetota > Actinomycetes > Kineosporiales > Kineosporiaceae > Quadrisphaera > Quadrisphaera sp. KR29. The sequence goes on along the minus strand of NZ_JBQXXG010000017.1, from coordinate 56,069 downwards.
GCGTGGTCGCCCTGCTGCGGCGCTTCCCGCTGCGCTCCGCCGGCGGTGAGCTGCCGGGCGCGGTGCGGGTCGAGTCCGCGGGGCTGCGCCACGACAGGCGCTGGCAGCTGGTTGACGGCGCCGGCGCGCCTCTGACCGCGCGCGCCCTGCCGCAGCTCGCCGGCCTCGCGGCCTGGGTCGACGAGGACGACGGCGGGGTCGGCGGCGGGGGCGGCGGCGCGCTGCGCGTGCGCCCGTCGGCGCCCGCCGGGGGCGCGAGCCCCGGGGCGCCCCTGGCCGACGGCTGGCCGGCGCAGCTGGCGGGGCCGGGCGCCCGCCTGCTGGACCACCTCGCCGAGGGCGGAGCGGCCCACCGCGACGGCGCGGCGGTCCACCTCGTCTCCGCCGGCGCCGCCAGCGCCCCCGACGCCCCCGCGGGCTGCGACCCGGGGGAGCGCGCCAACGTCGTCGTCCGGCTCGACCCGGCGCGCGCCCGGCCCGGGGACGAGCGCGGCTGGACCGGGCGGCTCCTGCGGCTGGGGGCCACCGGCCCGCTGCTGGAGGTCACCCGCACCCCCCGGCGCTGCCTGGGGGTGTACGCGGCGGTGCTGGAGCCCGGCGAGGTGCGGCTCGGGGACGCCGTCGTCCTGCTCGACCCCTCCGGTCCTGCCCGTCGGCCGGGACCGCCTGCGCCGTAGAGTCCTGGCCGTGCCTGAGCCTGGTGTCCTGCGCGTGGTGGTCGACGGTGCCGAGCGCGAGGTCGCGACGGGCACCACGGCCGCCGAGCTGTACGAGGGGCGCCGCGACGTCGTCGTGGCGCGCATCGACAGCGGGTCGGGGGCCGAGCTGCGGGACCTGAGCACCGAGCTGGCCGACGGCGACGTCGTCGAGGCGGTCGAGGTGGGCAGCCCCGACGGGCTCGACGTGCTGCGCCACTCCACCGCCCACGTGCTCGCGCAGGCGGTGCAGTCGCTGCACCCGCAGTCCAAGCTCGGCATCGGCCCGCCCGTGCGCGACGGCTTCTACTACGACTTCGACGTCGAGGTGCCGTTCACCCCCGAGAACCTCAAGGCCCTCGAGAAGGAGATGCAGCGCATCGTCAAGGAGGGCCAGACCTTCCGCCGGCGCGTGGTCACCGACGCCGAGGCCCGCGCCGAGCTGGCCGCCGAGCCCTACAAGCTCGAGCTCATCGGCCTCAAGGGCGGCACCGGCAGCCCCGAGGCCGGTGACGAGGTGGCCGAGGGCGCCTCCGTCGAGGTCGGCGCCGGAGAGCTCACCATCTACGACAACGTCCGCCGCGGCGGCGAGGTCGCCTGGAAGGACCTGTGCCGCGGCCCTCACGTGCCGAGCACCCGCCTGCTGGCCAACGGCTGGCAGCTCACCCGCACCGCCGCCGCCTACTGGCGCGGCGACCAGGCCAACACCCAGCTGCAGCGCGTCTACGGCACCGCCTGGCCGACCAAGGACGAGCTGCGCGCCCACCTGGAGCGCCTCGCCGAGGCCGAGCGGCGCGACCACCGCCGCCTGGGCGCCGAGCTGGACCTGTTCTCCTTCCCCGACGAGATCGGCTCCGGCCTGGCGGTGTTCCACCCCCGCGGCGGCGTCATCAAGCGGGAGATGGAGGACTACGTCCGCCGCCGGCACGTGGAGGAGGGCTTCGACTACGTCGGCACGCCCCACATCTCCAAGCAGCACCTCTTCGAGACCTCGGGCCACCTGCCGTACTACGCGGACACGATGTTCCCGCCGATGGAGCTCGAGAACGCGCAGTACTACCTCAAGGCCATGAACTGCCCGATGCACAACCTGATCTTCTCCGCGCGCGGGCGGTCCTACCGCGAGCTGCCGCTGCGCTTCTTCGAGTTCGGGTCGGTGTACCGCTACGAGAAGTCCGGCGTGGTGCACGGCCTGACCCGCGTGCGCGGCCTGACGCAGGACGACTCCCACAGCTACTGCACCCCCGAGCAGGCGCCCGCGGAGGTGGAGAAGCTGCTGGGCTTCGTGCTGGGGCTGCTGCGCGACTTCGGCCTGGACGACTACTACCTGGAGCTGTCCACCCGCGGCACCGGTGACAAGTTCATCGGCTCTGACGAGGAGTGGGAGCAGGCCACCGAGGTGCTGCGCGGGTGCGCGGAGCGCACCGGGCTGGAGCTCGTGCCCGACCCGGGCGGCGCCGCCTTCTACGGCCCGAAGATCTCCGTGCAGGCCCGCGACGCCATCGGCCGCACCTGGCAGATGTCGACCATCCAGTACGACTTCAACCAGCCGGCCCGCTTCGGCCTGCAGTACACCGCTGCCGACGGCTCCCACCAGCAGCCCGTGATGATCCACTCGGCGAAGTTCGGGTCGCTGGAGCGGTTCTTCGGCGTGCTCGTCGAGCACTACGCCGGCGCCTTCCCCCCGTGGCTGGCGCCCGTGCAGGTGGTCGGCGTGCCGGTCGCGGAGGACTTCGCCCCGCACCTGCACGACGTCGTCGCCCAGCTGAGGGCGCAGGGGATCCGCGCCGAGGTGGACGACAGCGACGACCGCATGCAGAAGAAGATCCGCACCCACTCCAAGGCCAAGGTGCCGTTCGTGCTCATCGCGGGCGGCGACGACGTCGAGGTCGGTGCGGTCTCCTTCCGCTACCGCGACGGGCGCCAGGACAACGCCGTGCCGGTCGCGGAGGCCGTCGAGCGCATCGTCGAGGCCGTGCGCTCCCGGGTCCAGGTGTGAGCGAGCCCGTCCCCGGCGACCTGCCGGACGGCGCGGAGGACCCGGCCGGCTTCGCTCGCGAGGCCGACGGCTTCGAGCGCCTGTGGACCCCCCACCGCATGGCCTACATCGGCGGGGAGAACAAGCCGCCCAGCGCGGCCGCCGGCAGCGGCTGCCCGTTCTGCCGCGCGCCCTCGCTGGACGACGACGACGCGCTCGTGGTCGCCCGCGGCGAGCTGTGCTTCGTGGTGCTCAACCTCTACCCGTACAACCCCGGGCACCTCATGGTCTGCCCCTACCGGCACGTGGCCGGCTACGTCGACCTCACGCCGGAGGAGACCGCCGAGGTCGCGACCCTCACGCAGAGCGCCCTGAGGGTGCTCTCGCGCGCCAGCAGCCCCTCGGGCTTCAACATCGGGGTCAACCAGGGCGAGGCCGGGGGAGCGGGCATCGCGGCGCACCTGCACCAGCACGTGGTGCCGCGGTGGACCGGCGACGCGAACTTCCTGCCGGTCGTCGGGCGCACCAAGGCCCTGCCGGAGCTGCTCGCCGACACCCGCGCCAAGCTCGCCGCGGCCTGGACGAGCGCGGGCGAGCCGGGGCTGACGAGCCCGCCGGCTCCGCGCTGAGACCACCGCCGGGGGCGTGAGCCCCCGGCCGGGCCGCCCCGCCCGCTAGCCTGCTGGCGAGATGCTCAACCGCTACGCCCGGGCCTGGCTGGCGCGCGTCCTGACGCCGCTGGCCGCCTTCCTGCTGCGCCGCGGCGTCAGCCCCGACGCCGTCACGGTGGTCGGCACGCTCGGGGTGGTGCTCAGCGCGCTGGTGGCCTACCCGCAGGGCCAGCTGTTCTGGGGCACGATCGCCATCACCTGCTTCGTCTTCTCCGACGCCGTCGACGGCACGATGGCGCGGATGTCGGGGCGCACCAGCGCCTGGGGCGGCTTCCTCGACTCCACCCTGGACAGGTTCGGCGACGCCGCCGTCTTCGGCGGCCTGGTGCTCTACGCCACCGGCGCCGGCGCCGGCACCACCTGGGCGCGCGGGCTGGCCGTGCTCGCGCTGGCCAACCTCGCCCTCGGCTTCGTGGTCTCCTACGCCCGGGCCCGCGCCGAGGCCGCCGGCGCGCGCGCCGACGTCGGCGTCGCCGAGCGCAGCGAGCGCCTGGTGGTCACGCTCGTCGTCACCGCCCTGGTCGGGCTCGGCCTGCCGCACGCGGTGCTCGTCGTGGTGCTGGGGCTGCTCGCGGTGGCCAGCGGCGTGACCGTCGGGCAGCGCCTGGCCCTGGTCCGCCGCCAGCTGCTGCTGGGTGACGAGCCGGCCCGTGCCCGCTCCTGACCCCTCGGCCCTGGGGTACCGGGCGGCCTTCGCCGTCGTCCCGCGGCTGCCCGAGGGGCTCGTGCGCGCCGCGGCCTCGCTGGGCGCCGACCTCACCGCCCGCCGCCGCGGGGCGGGCGTGCGCCGCCTGGAGGGCAACCTCGCCCGGGCCACCGGCGCCTCCGGCCCCGCCCTGCGCCGGCTGGTGGCCGAGGCGATGCGCTCCTACGCCCGCTACTGGGCCGACGCCTTCCGCCTGCACACCTGGACCCCGCGGCAGCTGCGCGAGCGCACCCGCGTGGAGGGCCCGGGCCTGGCCGAGCTGGTCGCCTCGCTGGAGGCCGGCCGGGGGGCCGTGGCCTTCCTCGGGCACAGCGGCTCCTGGGACCAGGTCGGCGCCTGGGCCGCGAGCACCTGGAGCTCCCCGGTGGTCACCGTCGCCGAGCGCCTGGAGCCCGCCGAGGTCTTCGAGGCCTTCGTGGCCCTGCGCGAGCGGCTCGGCCTGAGCGTGCTGGCCGTGGAGCGCGGCGGTGGCGGCGCGAGCTTCGCCTCGCTGGTCCGCTCCCTGCGCGGCGGCGCCTTCGTGCCGCTGCTGGCCGACCGGGACCTGTCCGGCAGCGGGGTCCCGGTGCAGCTGCTCGGCCACCCCTCCCGGGCCGCCGCCGGCCCCGCGGCGCTGGCGCTGACCACCGGTGCGCCGCTGTTCCCCGTCTCGGTCCACTACGAGCCGGGCCCCGGGCGGCGCAGCCGCTGGCGCTCCTGGACCGCCGTCGCCGTCGTCCACCCGCGGGTGCCGGCGCCGCCCCCGGCCGCTGAGGGCCAGCGGCCCGACCGGCGCGCCCAGACCGCGGCCATGACGCAGGCGTGCGTGGACGTGCTCGGCGCCGCCGTCAGGGAGCACCCGGCCGACTGGCACGTGCTGCAGCGCGTCTTCACGGAGGCGGCGCCGTGAGGGTCGGGCTGGTCTGCCCCTACTCCTTCGACGTCCCCGGGGGCGTGCAGGCCCACGTCGCCGACCTCGCCGAGGTCCTGCTCGGCCACGGCCACGAGGTCTCCGTGCTCGCCCCGGTCTCCGCACCCGACCCGGCCGGCGGGCCCACCCCGGCGACGCCGCCGTGGCTGGTCTCCGCCGGCGGAGCCGTCCCGGTCTCCTACAACGGCTCGGTGGCCCGCGTGAGCTTCGGGCCCGTCGTCGGGCTGCGGGTGCGCCGCTGGCTGGCGGAGGGCCGCTTCGACGTCGTGCACCTGCACGAGCCCGTCACCCCGAGCATCGCCCTGATCGCCATGCTCACCGCCGAGGCGCCGCTGGTGGCCACCTTCCACACCGCCTCCCTGCGCTCGCGGGCCCTGCAGGCGGCGCTGCCGCTGGTGCGCCCCGGGCTGGAGAAGCTCTCCGCCCGCATCGCCGTCAGCGAGGACGCGCGCCGCCGCGTGGTTGAGCACCTGGGCGGCGACGCCGTGGTCGTGCCCAACGGCGTGCACGTGGACCGGTACGCCGCGGCGCCCGTGCGCGAGCGGTGGCGCGGGCGCCCGGGGGCGCCCGTGCTGGTGTTCCTGGGGCGCTTCGAGGAGCCCCGCAAGGGCTTCGGGGTGCTCGCCCGGGCGCTGCCGGGGCTGCGCGCGGCCCACCCCGGCCTGCGGGTGCTCGTGGCCGGGCGCGGCGACCCCCGCGCGGCCCGTGAGCTGGCGGGCGAGCACGCCGGGGCGCTGGAGCTGCTCGGACCGGTGTCCGAGGCCGACAAGGCCTCGCTGCTGGCCTCGGCGGACCTGTACGTGGCGCCCCAGACGGCGGGGGAGAGCTTCGGCATCGTGCTGGTGGAGGCCATGAGCGCCGGCACCCCCGTGCTGGCCAGCGCGCTGCCGGCCTTCCGCCGCGTGCTCGACGGCGGCGCCCTGGGCGAGCTCGTGCCGGTGGACGACCCCGAGGCCCTGGCCGCCGCGGCCTCGGCGCTGCTCGGCGACGCCGGGCGGCGCCGCGCCCTGGCGGCCGCGGCCTCGGCGGCCGTGCGCCGCTACGACTGGTCGGTCGTGGCCCACCGGGTGCTCACCGTGTACGAGACCGTGCTCAGCGGCGTCCCCGGCGCGACCGCCGCGCTGGGCGGGCCCGGCGACGACCCCGCCGCCGCCAGGCTCCTCTCCCAGTGGCGCGGAGCAGCCGCGGGTGAGGTGTCGCCGTGAGCGAGCAGGCGGTGCTCGTGCTGGCCGCGGTGCTCGCCGCCGTCGTCGTCCTGGGGGGCCTGGCCTGGTGGCTGACGGCGAGGGCGGCGCGCCTGGACCGCATGCACGTGCGGGTGGAGACCACGCGCGCCGCCCTGGACGCGGCGCTGCTGCGGCGGGCCGCCGCCGCGGAGGCGCTGGCCGCCAGCGGCGCGCTCGACCCGGCCAGCGCGCTGCTGCTGGCCTCGGCGGCCGCCGAGGCCACGGCCCCGCTGGAGGAGCTGGAGCGCGAGGTGGTGGAGTCCGACCTCACGCGCGCGCTGCGCGCCGTGCTGACCCCGGGGGCGGTGCAGGTGCTGCACGACCGGCGCGAGGCCGTGGTCGAGGAGCTGCTGGCCGACCTGGCCACCGCCTGCGAGCGGGTGGTGCTGGCGCGGCGCTTCGCCAACGACGCGGTGGTGGCCGCGCGGCGCACCCGCGGCCGGCGGGTGGAGCGGTGGGCGCACCTGGCCGGCCGGGCACCGCTGCCGCGCACCTTCGACGTCGACGACGAGCCGCCCGTCCTCGCGCCGCGCCGCCCGCCGGGACCTCCCCGGCAGGCCGGCCCGGCGCAGCGGCTGACAGGCTGACGCGCGTGGCAGAGCCCGCTGAGCCCGACGAGTGGGTGCTGGGCGCGGACGGCCTGTGGTTCCGCCGGGGCGCCCGGGTGCTGCTCGTCGACCCGGGCGGCGGCGCCGGCGAGGAGCCCCGGCTGCTGCTCGTGCGCGGCCACGACGCCGACCAGCCCGAGCGCTCCTGGTGGTTCACCGTGGGCGGGGGGATCGGCCCGGCGGAGGACCCGCGGGAGGCCGCAGCGCGCGAGCTGCGGGAGGAGACCGGGCTGGACGTGCCGGCCAGGGAGCTGGTGGGGCCCGTGGGCGAGCGCAGCGCCGTCTTCGACTTCCTGGCGCGCACCTGCCGCCAGGACGAGCTGTTCTACCTCGCCGTGGTGCCCGGCGCGCGGGCGCGCGGGGTCTCCACCAGCGGGTGGACCGCCCTGGAGGGCGACGTCCTGGACGAGCTGCGCTGGTGGGGCCTGCCGGAGCTCGCCGCCGCGCAGGCGGCCGGCGCCACCGTGTACCCCCGCGACCTGGTCGCCCTGGTGGGGGAGCTGCTGGGCGGCTGGGACGGTGCGCTGCGCCACATCGGTGACTGACCAGCGCCGCGCGGGCCGCTGCGCCGCAGGTCAGGGGCCGCTGGTGGCCGTCCGGGCGGGCGGGCGGCGGTGCGTCGCGCCCGACGCGCCGCCGTACCATGGGCCCATGTCCGAGTCCTCCTCCTCGACCCCCGTCAGCAGCGACGCGCCCCAGGTCGGCACCTCCCGCGTGAAGCGGGGCATGGCCGAGATGCTCAAGGGCGGTGTGATCATGGACGTCGTCACCGCCGAGCAGGCGCGCATCGCCGAGGACGCCGGCGCCGTGGCCGTCATGGCCCTGGAGCGGGTGCCCGCGGACATCCGCGCGCAGGGCGGCGTGGCGCGCATGAGCGACCCCGACCTCATCGACGCCATCCAGGCCGAGATCTCCATCCCCGTCATGGCCAAGGCCCGCATCGGCCACTTCGTCGAGGCACAGGTGCTGCAGAGCCTGGGCGTCGACTACGTCGACGAGTCCGAGGTGCTCACCCCCGCCGACTACACCCACCACATCGACAAGTGGCAGTTCACGGTGCCCTTCGTCTGCGGCGCCACCAACCTCGGCGAGGCCCTGCGGCGGATCACCGAGGGAGCGGCCATGATCCGCTCCAAGGGCGAGGCCGGCACCGGTGACGTCTCCAACGCCACCACGCACATGCGCACCATCCGCGCCGAGATCCTCCGGCTCACCTCGCTGAGCACGGACGAGCTCTACGTGGCCGCCAAGGAGCTGCAGGCCCCGTACGACCTCGTCGTCGAGGTCGCCCGGGCCGGGCGCCTGCCCGTGGTGCTCTTCACCGCCGGCGGGATCGCCACCCCGGCCGACGCCGCGATGATGATGCAGCTGGGCGCCGACGGCGTCTTCGTGGGCTCGGGCATCTTCAAGTCGGGCAACCCGCAGCAGCGCGCCGAGGCGATCGTGCAGGCCACCACCTTCCACGACGACCCGGACGTCATCGCCAAGGTCTCCCGCGGCCTCGGCGAGGCCATGGTGGGCCTCAACGTCGAGGCGATCCCCGAGCCGCACCGCCTGGCGCAGCGCGGCTGGTGACCTGAGGCTCCCCGCACCGGCTGCGGCGAGCGGCACGACGACGGCCGGCGTCCCCGCGAGGGGACGCCGGCCGTCGTCGTCCGGGCCGGTCCCGTCCTGCTGCGCGCCTGCGAGCGCGGGCGACCCGTCCGCGCCGGCGGGTGGCGCGCGCGCTGCGGGGTAGGGGACCGCCGTGCGCGCACGAGCAGCCGCAGTGGCCGCCTCCAGCCGGTGGACGGACGCCGACGGCGTGCGCGCGCCTGGCGGGGAGGCCCACGCCTGGGAGCCCGGCACCAACCAGACGGTCTGCGGCCTGGCCCTGTCCCGCTCGCAGCTGGAGCGCTTCCCGCACGTGTCCTGGGAGGACCTGCTGTCCGCGCGGACCGGTGAGCACGTCAAGCGGGTCTGCCCGCGCTGCCGGGCGGCGACGCGGCGGCGCGAGCCCCGCGAGGCCCGCCGGTGGAGCCCGCCCGGCCCCGACGCCAGGCAGGGCTCCTGATGTCCGCCGGCCGCTCGCTCAGCCCTCGAAGCCGGCGCTCACGGTGACGGTGCCGGGAGCCACCTCGGTGTAGCCGGCGTCGCGGACGTCCACCCGCCGCGACGGCGGCAGCACCGGCGCGCCGCGGACGACGGCGACGGCGAGGCCGGTCGCCACGTCCGGCTCCGCACCGGCCAGCCACGCAGCGACCGTGGCCCGGTCGAGGCGCTCGAGGGCGAGCTGCGCCGCGTGCCCGACCTGCGCGACCGCCTTGCCGGTGCTCATCGGCACCCCCCGGGGCCAGCCGGACGGTCAGCACCGGCCCGACCTCTCCGCGATCACGCTCGGGGGCGTCGGGGTCGGTGAGCTCCAGGCCGCCGACCTGCAGGTCCCGGAGCACCTTCGGGGCGGCGTCGCGCGGGTGCGGCGCGAAGGCCCGCACCCGCGCCACCCCCGGACCGGAGCCCGCGCGGGCCTCGACGTGCTCGAGCTCCGCCGTCCGCTCCCAGCGGGACCCGCGGGCGCGGCGCCCGATCTTGCGGATCCGCTGGCCGCGCCAGCGGGCCACCGCGTCGTGGAAGGCGCCCTCGGGCGCGGTGGTGCGCTCGTCGACCAGCAGGGCGACGACGGCGCGAGCGGCGGCCACGAGCACGTCGGTGTGCGCGGGCGGCGCGTCCCGCTCGACCCGGACCACCAGCGAGAGCGCCCACGGCTCCTCCTCCGGGGGGAGCCAGGCCGGCTCGCTCACGTGACGGTCGGCCGCTCGGAGCGCTCGGCCGCCTCGTGCTCCCCGGCGTCCAGCACCGCCCGCAGCGCGACGACGGCGGCCAGCACGTCGGCGTGGGTGAGGTACAGCGGGGCCACGCCCCAGCGCACGACGTCGGGCGCGCGGAAGTCGCCCTCGACGCCGCGGGCGTGCAGCGCCCGCGCCAGGCCCCAGGCCCTCGGGTGCCGCAGCGCCAGCGCGCTGCCGCGCCGGTCGGGCTCACGGGGGGTCACGACCTCGACCTCGGGCACGAGGGCGTCGAGCGCCTCCAGGGCGAAGCCGGTCAGCGACAGCGACCTGGCGCGCACCGCGCTGACGTCGACGCCGTCGAAGGCGGTCAGGGCCGCCTCCAGGGCGAGCAGGCTGATCACCTGCGGGGTCCCCGTCCGCGCGACGGCGACGTCGGCGGCGGGGGAGAAGTCCCCGGTCATCGCGAAGGGCCGCGCCGCCGAGTTCCAGCCCGGCACGGGGTTGGCGAAGCCGGCCTGCAGGCGGTGGGGCACGTAGACCCACGCCGGGGCGCCCGGGCCGCCGTTGAGGAACTTGTAGCTGCACCCGACGGCGTAGTCGACGTCGTGCTCGTCGAGGCCGGCGGGCACCACCCCGGCGGAGTGGCACAGGTCCCACAGCACCAGCGCGCCGGCGTCGTGGGCGGCGCGGGTCAGGCCGGGCAGGTCCCACAGCTCCCCGGTGCGGTAGTCGACCTGGCTGAGGGCGACCAGGGCGACCTCCTCGCCCCGCGCGGCGAGCACGGCCGGCACCTGCTGCGGCGGTGCCAGCACGACCTCCAGCCCCGCGAGGCGGGCGTCGGAGGCGAGCACGTAGAGGTCGGTGGGGAAGGAGCCCGGGTCGGCGACGACGACCCGCCGGCCCCCGCTCCGGTCACCGCCGTCGGGGCCGCCGCGCCGCCGCGCCTCGGCGGCCGCGGCCAGGTGGACCTTGTGCAGCTGCACGCTGGTGCAGTCACCGACCACCACCTGGCCGGGGGCCGCCCCCAGGAGCGCGCCGATGCGGTCACCCACGCGCTGCGGAGCGGTCCACCAACCCTCGGTGTTCCAGGCGCCCACCCGCGAGCGCCCCCACTGGCGCTGCACGGCGTCGGCGACGGCGGGGGCCACCGCGCGGGGCAGCGCCCCCAGGCTGTTGCCGACGAGGTAGACCGAGCCGTCGTCCGGCAGGTCGAACCTGCCGCGCAGGTCGCCCAGGGCGTCGGCGGCCTCGAGCTCGGCGGCGCGGCGGGCGAGGTCGGCCGGCGGAGCGGGGCGGGCCCGCGCCGTGGTCGGGGCGGCTGCAGCGGTCACCGCCCCATCCTGCCGGGCTGGGACCATGGAGGGGTGAGCACCGCCCCCGCCGCCCCCGACCAGGGGAGCGCCCGCCCCGCCGCCCCGAGCACCTCCTCCGCCACCGCGCCGGCGGGTGGCACGGCCGCGGGGGACCAGCCGCTGGTCGGGGTGCTGGCGCTGCAGGGAGACGTGCGCGAGCACGCCAGGGCGCTGGAGGCCGTCGGGGCGCGGGCCGTGCCGGTGCGGCGGCCCAGCGAGCTGCGCGCCGTCGACGCGCTGGTGCTGCCTGGCGGGGAGTCGACCACCATCGACAAGCTGGCGCGCCGCTTCGAGCTGCACGACCTGCTGCGCGAGCGCATCGCCGCCGGGATGCCCGCCTACGGCTCGTGCGCGGGGCTGATCATGCTGGCCGACCGCCTGGTCGACGGCATCGAGGGCCAGCAGACCTTCGGCGGGCTGGACGTGCTGGTCCGGCGCAACGCGTTCGGGCGGCAGGTGGAGTCCTTCGAGGAGGACCTCGACGTCACCGGGGTCGAGGGCGGCCCGGTGCGCGCGGCCTTCATCCGCGCTCCCTGGGTGGAGCAGGTGGGGCCCGGCGTGGAGGTGCTGGCGCGCACCCGCACCGCCGGGACGGGCGACAGGGTGGTCGCCGTGAGGTCCGGGCGCCTGCTCGCGACCTCCTTCCACCCCGAGATCACCGGTGACCACCGCGTGCACGCCCTGTTCGTGCGGATGGTCCAGGAGGCCGCTCGGCAGTGAGCGCGGGTGCGGGCGCTCGGTAGGATGGGCGGCTGACCTGACCTGACCAGCGAGCCCCGAGGAGGTGTGCGATGTCGGGCCACTCCAAGTGGGCGACCACCAAGCACCAGAAGGCCGTCAAGGACGCCAAGCGCAGCTCGGCCTTCGCCAAGCTCATCAAGAACATCGAGGTCGCGGCCCGCACCGGCGGCGGCGACCCGGCCGGCAACCCGACGCTCTACGACGCCATCCAGAAGGCGAAGAAGAACTCGGTGCCCAACGACAACATCGACAGGGCGGTCAAGCGCGGTTCCGGCCAGGAGACCGGCGGGGCCGACTACCAGACGATCATGTACGAGGGGTACGCCGCCCACGGCGTGGCCGTGCTGGTCGAGTGCCTGACGGACAACCGCAACCGCGCGGCCTCCGACGTGCGCGTGGCGTTCACCCGCAACGGCGGCACCATGGCCGACCCGGGCAGCGTGGCCTACCTGTTCTCCCGCAAGGGCGTCGTGGAGGTCCCCGCCGAGGGCCACGACGAGGACGAGGTGCTCGGCGCCGTCCTGGACGCCGGCGCCGAGGAGGTCAACCGCGTGGGCGACTCCTTCGAGGTGGTCTCCGAAGCGACCGACCTCGTGGCCGTGCGCACCGCGCTGCAGGAGGCCGGCATCGAGTACGACTCCGCAGAGGCGCAGTTCGTGCCCTCGATGCAGGTGCCGCTCGACGGCGACCAGGCCCGCTCGGTGCTCAAGCTCATCGACGCGCTCGACGACCTCGACGACGTGCAGAACGTCTACGCCAACCTCGACGTGCCGGACGGCGTCCTCGAGGACGCCTGAGGCGTCACCGCGTCTTCGCGGGGACCTTCCACTCCTTCGGCTGGGCCCGTGCCGCTGCGGCGGCGCGGGCCCACGCCGTCTGCGCGGCCGTCGGGGCCCCGGCCGAGCCGGCCACGGAGGCCAGCGGGTCGGCGTGGTAGGCGGTGTCCTGGCCGGCGGCCAGGGCCGTCGGGCCCCCGCGCCACAGGTGGCAGACCGCCAGCGCCAGCCCGTCCGCGGCGTCGGCCGGCCTGGGGGCCTGCGCGAGCCCGAGGATCCGCGTGACCATCAGCGTGACCTGCGCCTTGTCGGCGCGGCCGTTGCCCGTGACGGCGGCCTTGACCTCGCTCGGCGTGTGGGTGGCCACCGGGAGGCCGTGCTGGGCCGCCAGCATCATGGCGATGCCGCTGGCCTGCGCCGTCCCCATGATCGTCGAGACGTCGTTGCGGGCGAAGACCCGCTCCACGGCCACCGCGTCCGGCAGGCACTCCCGCAGGACGGCGGTCAGCCCGTCCGCGACCTGCAGCAGCCGCTGCGCCAGCGGCAGCTCGGGCTCGGTGCGCACCACGCCCACGGCCACCAGCTTCGCGCGGCGCCCGGGCAGCCCGTCGACCACGCCCCACCCGCAGCGGGTGAGGCCCGGGTCGACCCCCATGACGCGCACGCGACCAGCCTCGCACGCCGCACGCCCGTCCGGGTGACGGTCGATGACGCCGTGTCACGGACCGTGGGGTGCGCTCACGACGCGCCCGCGGCCGGGCCGGCCGCGACCGGTGGGTCCCGGAGCCCTGTCGGTGGTGCGTGCGAGGCTGCACCGGTGACGTCCTCGGTGGCCCAGTCGTGATCGCGTCGGTGCGCGGCACGGTGCTGTCCCTGCGCCTGGACGGCGTGGTCGTGGAGGTCGGGGGGGTCGGCATGCTCGTGCACACCACCCCCCGCACCCTCGCCGACCTGCGCCGCGGCGCGGAGGCCCTGCTGCACACCAGCCTCGTCGTCCGGGAGGACTCCCTGACGCTGTTCGGCTTCGCCGAGGCCGACGAGCGGGAGGTCTTCGAGGTCCTGCAGTCGGTGACCGGCGTGGGGCCCCGCCTGGCGCTGGCCGTGCTGGCCGTGCACTCCCCGGAGGAGCTGCGCGTCGCCGTGGCGGCGGAGGACCTCGTGGCCCTCAAGCGCGTGCCCGGCATCGGGCAGAAGGGCGCGCAGCGGATGGTGCTCGACCTGGCCGACCGCATCGGCGCGCCCAGCGGCGAGGTGCCCGCTCCGCGCCCCGGCCGCGGCGCGGCCGCCGCCCCGGCCCCGGCAGCCGCCAGGCCGGCGCCCTCCCCGGTGGTCGAGGCCCTGGTCGGCTTCGGCTTCAGCGCCAAGCAGGCCGAGGACGCGGTCGCCGCCGTGACCGCCCCCGCGGCCGACGGCCCGGGCGCCGGGGGAGGCGCCGAGGACGCCGGTGACCTGGCCGGCACGCTGCGCGCGGCGCTGCGCCACCTGGGGCGGCACTGATGGCCGACGCCTCGCGCGAGCTGTCGGGCCAGGGACCCGCCCCCGACGAGGGGGCCCTCGGCGTCCGCCTGGTCGAGCCGGGCGCGGACGAGACCGAGCGCGCGGCCGAGAGCGCCCTGCGCCCCAAGCGCCTGCAGGACTTCGTGGGGCAGCAGGTGGTGCGCGACCAGCTCTCGATCGTGCTCGAGTCAGCCCGCGCCCGCGGTCGCGCGCCCGACCACGTCCTGCTGTCCGGGCCCCCCGGGCTCGGCAAGACCACCCTGTCCATGATCATCGCGGCGGAGCTGGGCACCAACCTGCGCATCACCTCGGGCCCCGCCATCCAGCACGCCGGTGACCTCGCCGCGGTGCTCACCTCCCTGGAGGAGGGCGACGTCCTCTTCGTCGACGAGGTGCACCGCATCGCCCGCCCCGCCGAGGAGCTGCTGTACGTGGCCATGGAGGACTTCCGCGTCGACGTCGTCGTCGGCAAGGGCCCGGGCGCGACGGCCATCCCGCTCGACCTGCCCCCCTTCACCCTGGTCGGCGCCACCACCCGGGCCGGGCTGCTGCCGGCGCCGCTGCGCGACAGGTTCGGCTTCACCGCCCACCTCGACTTCTACTCCGCTGCCGAGCTGCAGCGGGTGCTGCACCGCTCCGCCTCCCTCCTCGGGGTGGCGCTGACCAGCGAGGGGGCTGCCGAGGTCGCGCGGCGCTCGCGCGGCACGCCGCGCATCGCCAACCGGCTGCTGCGCCGGGTGCGCGACTGGTCGCTGGTGAGGGGCAGCGGGGCCAGCGGTGGCACCGCCGTGGTCGACGAGGCGTCGGCGCGCGCCGCGCTGGAGGTCTACGAGGTCGACCCGCTCGGCCTGGACCGCATCGACAGGGCCGTGCTGCGCGCGCTGTGCCGCACCTTCGGCGGCGGCCCCGTCGGGCTGTCCACGCTGGCCGTCTCCGTGGGTGAGGAGGCCGAGACGGTCGAGACCGTGGTCGAGCCCTTCCTCGTGCGCGAGGGCATGATCGGGCGCACGCCGCGGGGGCGCGTGGCCACCGACGCCGCGTGGCGCCACCTGGGCCTGGAGCCGCCCGTGGCCCGCCCGGGCGGGCTGCCCGGTCAGCTGGAGTTGGGCGAGCCGGGCAGCGGCCGCTCGCCGGAGCACTCTGGCCGAACGCCGGATGGGCCCAGCGACGGCAGGTAGGGTCGCTGCCGATGGACGCCGTGATCCTGCTCATCCCGATCGCCCTGCTGCTCTGGCTCGTCCTGCGCGGACGCAAGCAGCAGCGGGCGGTCTCCGACCTGCAGGCCTCCCTGGCCGTCGGCCAGCGCGTCATGACGGCCTCGGGCCTGTACGGCACGGTCGTCGAGGTCGGTGACACCACCGTCGACCTCGAGCCGGCGCCCGGCGTGAGGATGACGTGGGCCCGCGCGGCGGTCGCCCGCGTCGTCGAGCCCACGACCGCCGTCGCCGGCGACGGCGCCACCGGTGGCGCGGGGACCCTCAGCACCACGAGCACCTCGTCGACCACCACCTCGACCACCGAGCCCTCGGCGCTGCCGCCGGCCGACGGTGGCACCGCCCCCGGCGCCGCGGGCACCTCCGCCGAGGCGCCGGAGCGCCGCGACCGCTGATCCCGCGCGGCGCCCGCGCCGCCCACCGCCGACCCCCGGGCCGGCCTCCGTCCGGAAGAGACCCCGTTGGCACGCTCCCGCTCCTCCACGTCCCGCGCCCGGCGCTCCCTGCTCTGGCTGACGACCGTGGTCGTCGTCCTCGTCGCCGGCCTCGCGTCGGCGGTGCAGTTCAGCAACGCCACCTGGACGCCCAAGCTGGCCCTCGACCTGGCCGGCGGCACGCAGATCATCCTGACCCCGCAGCTGCGGGGCGGTGAGAGCGCCGACGAGATCACGCCGCAGACCATCGCCGACGCGATCACGATCATCCGCCAGCGCGTCGACTCCTCGGGCCTCACCGAGGCCGAGATCACCAGCAGCGGCGGCAACAACATCGTCGTCAGCCTCCCCGGCGACCCCGCCGAGCAGGCCGGTGCCGTCGAGCTGGTCTCCCAGTCGGCGCAGATGCGCTTCCGCCCCGTGCTCTTCGTGCAGGCCGCCGGCGCCGCCGCCCCCGCACCCACGGACGGGGCGACGCCCGGTGCGACCGACGCGGCCCCCACCGACGCGGCTCCGACCGACGGGGCGACCCCCGGTGCGACCGACGCGGCCCCCACCGATGGAGCAGACCCGGCGGCCAGCCCGGCCGCCCCCGCCGCCACGGAGTCCGTGACCGGCGCACCCGCCACCGACGGCACGCAGGGCAGCCGCCTGCCCGGCGCGCTGCTGTCCGGTGCCGCACCGGCTCCCACCGACCCGGCTGCTGCCGCGACCGACCCGGCTGCTGCCGCGACCGACCCGGCTGCTGCCGCCACGCCGGCGCCCAGCCCGACCAGCCCCAGCGACCTCGCGCAGATCACCCCGGAGCTGTACGCGCAGTTCCAGGCGCTCGACTGCTCCAACCCCGTGGCGGTGGGCCAGCAGCTCGACGACGTCGCCGACGGCCCGGTCGTCACCTGCGACACCGACGGCGCTGCCAAGTACATCCTCGGCCCGGTCGAGGTCGAGGGCACCGACATCGACGACGCGACGGCGGGGCTGCGCACCACCAGCACCGGCGCCACGACCAACGAGTGGGTGGTCAACCTCAGCTTCGACAGCCGCGGCGCTGAGGCCTTCGGCGCCACCACCACCCGGCTGTTCGGGCTGCAGAGCCCGCAGAACCAGTTCGCCATCGTGCTGGACGGCACCGTGGTCTCCGCCCCGGCCGTCAACAGCCCCATCACCGACGGCAACGCCGAGATCAGCGGCTCCTTCACGCAGGACTCGGCCACCACGCTGGCGAACCAGCTGAAGTTCGGCGCGCTGCCGATCTCCTTCGAGACGCAGAGCGTCGACAGGATCTCCGCGGTGCTGGGCTCCGAGCAGCTCGAGCGCGGCCTGCTCGCCGGCGCCATCGGCCTGGTGCTCGTGGTGCTGTACTCCCTGGCGCAGTACCGGGCGCTCGGGCTGGTCACCGTGGCCAGCCTGGTGCTGGCCGCCGGCATCTCCTACCTGCTCACGGTGCTCCTGGGCTGGTACCAGGGCTACCGCCTGAGCCTGGCCGGCGTCGCCGGCTTCATCGTCTCGATCGGCATCACCGCCGACTCCTTCATCGTCTTCTTCGAGCGCGTCCGCGACGAGGTCCGCGAGGGCAGGTCGCTGACCTCGGCGGTCGAGACGGGCTGGGCGCGGGCGCGCCGGACGATCATCATCTCCGACGTCGTGAACTTCCTGGCCGCGGCGGTGCTGTACGTCCTGGCCGTCGGCGGTGTGAAGGGCTTCGCCTTCATCCTGGGCCTGACGACCGTCATCGACCTGCTCGTCGTGGTGCTCTTCACGCACCCGGTGCTGGTGCTGCTCGCCCGCCGCCGGTTCTTCGCCACCGGCCACCGCCTGTCCGGCTTCGACGCCGAGCGGCTCGGGCGCGCGCCCGCCTACGCCGGCCGCGGACGGGTGCGCACCCCCGTCGAGAGGACGCCGCGCTCCCAGCGCTCCCGGGGCAGCGCCCCCGAGGAGCAGGCGGCGGGCAGCGGCCTGGACGCACCCGAGGAGCAGGGCGCGCAGCGCCGCGAGCCGGTGACCTCCGGCTCCGGCGGCCGGGCGACCATCGCCGAGCGGCGCGCCGCCGAGGCCGCCCGCCGCCGCAGCGCCGGTGACGACAGCGGCGGGCCTGGCGGCCCAGGCGCCTCCGGCACCACGACCGAGGAGCGCTGACATGCCGTCCTTCTCCCGTCTCGGCAACGACCTGTACTCCGGCAGGCGCGGCATCGACGTCATGCGCACCCGCCGCACCTGGTACCTGGTCGCCCTCCTCGTCGTCGGCGTGTCCGTGGTGCTGCTGCTCACGCGCGGCTTGAACGCGGGCATCGAGTTCCGCGGCGGGTCGGAGTTCCGCATCTCCGACGTGGCCACCACCGAGCAGGCCCCGGCCGAGGCCGCGGTGCGCTCCGTGGTGCCCACCGGCGAGCCGCCGCGCATCTCCACCGTCGGCGACGACGCCGTGCGCGTGCAGACCGAGCAGCTCACCGAGCAGCAGACCGACGCCGTCGCCGACGCCCTGGCGCAGGGCTACGGCGTGTCGCGCGCCAACGTGACCGACTCCTTCGTGGGCCCCAGCTGGGGCCGCGACGTCACGACCAACGCCCTCACCGGCCTGGGGATCTTCATCGTGCTCGTCACGGTGGTCCTGGCGCTGTACTTCCGCACCTGGAAGATGTCCGTGGCGGCGCTGGTGGCGCTCGTCCACGACGTGGTCATCACCGCGGGGGTCTACTCCCTGTCGGGCTTCGAGGTCACCCCGGCGACGGTCATCGGCTTCCTGACCATCCTCGGGTACTCCCTCTACGACACCGTGGTGGTGTTCGACAAGCTCCGGGAGAACACCGAGCACGTGCTCTCGAGCAGCTCGAGGACCTTCGCCGAGGCCGCCAACCTCGCGGTCAACCAGACGCTCGTGCGTTCGATCAACACCTCCGTGGTGGCGCTGCTGCCGGTGGCCTCCATCCTCTTCATCGGAGCCCTGCTGCTCGGGGCGGGCACGCTGCGCGACATCTCCCTGGCGCTGTTCGTCGGCATCCTGGCCGGCACCTACTCCTCGGTGTTCCTCGCGCCGCCGCTGTACGTGCAGCTGCGCGAGCGCGAGCCCGACATCGCCCGCCAGCGCGAGCGGGTGCTGGCCCGCCGCAGCGGCGCCGCCGTGCCCACCACGGGCTCCACCCCTGCGGTGGCCGCGGGAGCGGCGGCGACGTCGGCCGAGGGCGGTGGCGGGGGCACGAGCACCGCGGTGCTCGAGCGCCCGTCCGGCGCCCGGGCCGCCCGCGGCCCGTCCGGGGGGCAGCGCAGCCAGCCGCGCCGCCCCGGTGGCCGCCGCCGGTGAGACCGTCGAGGAGCAGCCGATGAGCACCGAGCACCGCGCCACCCACCGGGCCGCGGCACCCGACGACGGCGCAGCCGGTCTGCTGCCGCTGCTGCGCGCGGTGCCGGACCACCCGGCGCCCGGCATCACCTTCTGGGACATCACGCCCCTGCTCGCCGACGCCGCCGCGCTGGCGCGGGCCACCGGGGCCCTGGCGGAGGCGGCGCGGGCGCTGCCGGGCGGCCGGGTCGACCTCGTCGCCGGGGTCGAGGCACGGGGGTTCGTGCTCGGTGCGCCGCTCGCCCTGGCGCTGGGCGCGGGCTTCGTCCCGCTGCGCAAGGCCGGCAAGCTGCCCTGGCGCACCGTCAGGCAGGACTACTCCCTGGAGTACGGGGAGGCGTCCATCGAGGCCCACGAGGACGCCGTCCCCGCGGGTGCGCGGGTGCTCGTCATCGACGACGTGCTGGCCACCGGCGGGACCGCCGCCGCCGCCTGCACGCTCGTCGGGCGTCTCGGCGGTGAGGTCGCGGGCGCGGTCTTCCTGCTGGAGATCGCCGCGCTCGACGGGCGCGCCGCGCTCGCCCGCGCGCTCGGCGGGGCGCCGGTCACCTCGGTGCTGCAGACGCCGTAGCTCGGGCCCCCGGCGTCCCCGCCGCGGCGCCGCCCCGGGCGTCGTGACCCGGCCACGTGAGGCCCGTCGTCGTCGCCCTCCTCACCCGCACCCGCAGCGGAAAGTGCGCCTCCCAGCCACTCCTCACCCGCACGTGCCGCGGAAAGTGCGCCTCCCAGCCACTCCTCACCCGCACTTGCCGCGGAAAGTGCGAGGGGAGGACGAACCGCAACGGGGCGCTCGGTTGCGGTCCAGGGCCCGCTCGAGCAGCAACCGGGCGCCCGGTTGCGGTTGAGGGGCCCCCTCGAACCGCAGTCGGGCGCCCGGTCGCGGTCCGTGGGGGGCGGGACTGAGACGGAGCCCGGGGGCGTTGCACCCCTCGCCGTAGACTCGGCGCACCCAGCGGGCCCGGGAGGTGTGGTGGACCAGACAGCGCAGTCGTCGTCAGCCGTGAGCGCAGGCGGCGCCGCCCCGGCCGCGGGCCCCGGCGGGGCCCCGACCACCGCGCCCCCGGCGGTCCCCGCCCCGGCCCCCGCCCCGCCGGCACCGTCACCGGGCGACGCCGAGGGCCCGCCCCCCGGCAACGGCATCCGCCGCCGCCTGGCCCGCCTGGGCACCCGGCAGCCGACCACCCCGGCGGCCCTGGAGCCGCTGCTCACGGCGGTGCGCGCCAACCACCCGCGCGCTGACACCGGGGTGCTCGAACGGGCCTACGCCGTGGCCGAGAAGGCCCACCGCGGCCAGCGCCGCAAGAGCGGCGACCCCTACATCACCCACCCCGTGGCCGTGGCGACCATCCTCGCCGAGCTGGGCATGACCCCTCCCACGCTCGCGGCGGCGCTCCTGCACGACACCGTCGAGGACACCGGCTACGCCCTGGCCGAGCTGCGCCGGGAGTTCGGCGACGAGGTCGCCGACCTCGTCGACGGCGTCACCAAGCTCGACAAGGTCACCTACGGCGACGCCGCCCAGGCCGAGACCGTGCGCAAGATGGTCGTGGCGATGGCCAAGGACATCCGGGTGCTGGTCATCAAGCTGGCGGACCGGCTCCACAACGCCCGCACGTGGAAGTTCGTCCCGGCGGCCTCGGCGGAGAAGAAGGCCCGCGAGACCCTGGAGATCTACGCCCCGCTGGCCCACCGCCTGGGCATGAACACCATCAAGTGGGAGCTGGAGGACCTCTCCTTCGCCACCCTCTACCCGCGCATGCACGAGGAGGTCGTGCGCCTCGTCGCCGAGCGCACCCCCGCGCGCGAGGAGTACCTGGCCACGGTCCGCGAGCAGGTCAGCGCCGACCTGCGCGCCGCCAAGATCCGCGCCACGGTCTCCGGCCGGCCCAAGCACTACTACTCCGTCTACCAGAAGATGATCGTCAGGGGTCACGACTTCACGGACATCTACGACCTCGTCGGCCTGCGCGTGCTGGTCGACACGGTCCGCGACTGCTACGCCGTCCTCGGGGCTCTGCACGCCCGCTGGAACCCGGTGCCGGGCCGGTTCAAGGACTACATCGCCATGCCCAAGTTCAACATGTACCAGTCGCTGCACACGACGGTCGTGGGGCCCGAGGGCAAGGCCGTGGAGATCCAGATCCGCACGCACGACATGCACCGCCGCGCCGAGTACGGCGTGGCCGCGCACTGGAAGTACAAGGACGCCGCCGTCCGCGGGGTCGGCCCGACCGGCAAGGGCAACCTCGAGGACATGTCCTGGCTGCGCCAGCTGGTCGACTGGCAGTCCGAGACGGCCGACCCGGGGGAGTTCCTCGACAGCCTGCGCTTCGAGATCAACGCGCAGGAGGTCTTCGTCTTCACGCCCAAGGGCGAGGTCATGGGCCTGCCCGCGGGCTCCACGCCGGTCGACTTCGCCTACGCCGTCCACACCGAGGTCGGGCACCGCACCATGGGCGCGCGCGTCAACGGGCGCCTCGTGCCGCTGGAGAGCCAGCTCGACAACGGCGACGTCGTGGAGATCTTCACCTCCCGCGTGGAGGGCGCCGGGCCCAGCCGCGACTGGCTGACCTTCGTCAAGAGCCCCCGCGCCCGCAACAAGATCCGCGCCTGGTTCTCCAAGGAGCGCCGCGAGGAGGCCATCGAGCAGGGCAAGGACGCCATCGCCAAGGCGATGCGCAAGCAGCACCTGCCGATCCAGCGGCTCATGAGCCACGAGGCGATGGTCGGCCTGGCCAGCGAGATGCGCTACGCCGACGTCTCCGCCCTGTACGCCGCCGTGGGCGAGGGCCACGTCTCGGCCCAGTCCGTCGTGGAGAGGCTCGTCACCGCCCTGGGCGGGGAGGAGGGCGCCACCGAGGACCTGGCCGAGGTGACCACCCCCTCACCGGCCGTGCGCCGCCCGCGCACCGGTGACCCGGGCGTGGTGGTCAAGGGCGTCGACGACGTGTGGGTCAAGCTCGCCCGCTGCTGCACGCCCGTGCCCGGTGACCCGATCGTCGGCTTCGTGACCCGCGGCGCCGGCGTCTCGGTGCACCGGGAGGACTGCGGCAACGTGGTGGGCCTGCGCGCCGAGCCCGACCGGATCGTCGAGGTCGAGTGGGACGTCAGCTCCGCCAGCGTCTTCCTCGTCCAGATCCAGGTCGAGGCCCTGGACAGGTCCCGCCTGCTCTCGGACGTGACGCGGGTGCTCTCCGACAGCCACGTCAACATCCTCTCCGCGCAGGTCACCACCTCCCGCGACCGGGTGGCCGTCTCGAGGTTCACCTTCGAGATGGCCGACGCCACCCACCTCGGCCACGTGATCAACGCGGTGCGCAGGGTCGACGGCGTCTTCGACGCCTACCGCGTCACGGGCAGCCGGCAGGCCTGACGCCAGCGCCACCACCGCCTCCGCAGGGCGGCGCGCACCCGGCAGCCGCCGCAGCTGGCGGCGTCCGGCGCGCTGCCCGGGGCGGCGGCCCGCCGCCAGCAGCTCCAGCGCCGAGGCCGGGTCCGCCCCGGCGGCGACCGCCGCCCGCAGCAGCGGGGCCGCCTCGTGGGCGGGGTGCCACAGGGCGACGTCGGTGGCCGTGCGGTCCAGGGTGGTCACCGCGACGCCGCACACCACCTCCACGTGGGAGGCGGGCAGGCGCGCGGTGCGGGTGCGCCGCCAGGCGGGGTCGCGCCGCGACCCGCCGGAGCGGGCGGCGCCGACGACGACGTCGACGACGACGAGCGCGTCGACCGCTCCCCGCAGCCACAGCGACGCCGCGCCGGCGACGACGTCACCGGGCTCCAGGCGCTCGGCCAGGAAGGCGGCGCGGGCGGTCGGGGAGGCGGCGGTGTCGGCGGGCAGGTGGCCGTCGGCCACGGCGACCAGGACGCCCTCGGCCACGAGGGCCGCTAGGTCGCTGGGCGCCAGCCCCGGCAGCGCTGGCGCCGGGCAGCCACCGGGCGCGGGCGGGCCCAGCAGCCAGGACAGCGCGGGGGAGACCACCCGCCCAGCCTGCCCGGACGGCGCGCCGCCGCGCTGGCGCCGTCCACAGGCCGCGCGCCCGGCGGCCCGCTGCCCGTGGACGGCGCGACGCGTCAGCCGGAGGCCTCCTGCGCGGTGCGGCGCGCGGCGTCCAGCCACAGGCGCCGCGCCTCCAGCGCGGCGCGCGCCTGCTCCTCGGCGCGGGCGTCGCCCTTGGCGCGGGCGGCCTCGAGGTCGGCCTCCAGGCCGGCGACCGCGCGCTCCAGCTGCTCCACGGCGCTGTCGGCGCGGGCCTTGACCTCGGGGTTGGTGCGCTTCCAGGTGGCCCGCTCGGCGTCGCTGACCGCCTGCTCCACCGCGCGCAGGCGCTTCTCGACGCGCTGGAGGTCGGCGCGCGGCACCTTGCCGGCGGCGTCCCAGCGCTCCTGGATCCCGCGCAGGGCGCGGCGGGCGGAGCGGTGGTCGGTGACGGGCACGAGCTTCTCGGCCTCGACCAGCAGCTCCTCCTTGACCACGAGGTTGCCGCGGAAGGACTCGTCCTCGGCCTCGTTGGCCGCGGTGCGGGCCGCGAAGAAGGCGTCCTGCGCCGCGCGGAAGCGCGCCCACAGCGCGTCGTCGTCCTTGCGCGACCCGCGGGGCGCGGCCTTCCACCGGTCCATGAGCTGGCGGTAGGCGGTGGACGTGGGCCCCCACGCGGTGGAGGTCGACAGCTCCTCCGCCTCGGTGACGATGCGCTCCTTGGCCTGCTTGGCCTCGGAGTTGCGGTCCTCCAGGGCCGAGAAGTAGGTGCGGCGGGCCCTGTCGAAGCTCGTGCGGGCGGCGCTGAAGCGCTTCCACAGCTCGTCCTCGGACTTCTTGTCCAGGCGCTGGGCGCGCTGGGCGTCCTTCCAGGCGTCGAGCAGCTCGCGCAGCCGGTCTCCGCTGGGGCGCCACTGCATGCGCTCGGGGTCGGTGGCCGCGATCTGCTCGGCCTCCTCCACGATCGCCGTGCGCGCCGCGAGCCCCGCCTCGCGGGCGGCGGCGCGCGCGGCGTCGGCCTCCTCGCGGCGCGCGGCAGCGACGGCCTCCAGGTCGCGGGTGCGCTGGGCCAGGCCCTCGAGGTCGCCCACGGCCTGCACGTCGGCCAGGGAGCTGCGCAGGGCGCGCAGCTGGCCGACGACCTCCCCCGGCGCCACCTCGGCGGACATGAGGCGCTGCTCGGCGATGTCGACCTGGGCCACGAGGACGTCGAACTCGCGGCCGTAGTGCGCGAGCGCGTCCGCCTCGGAGGCGTCGACGACGGTGCCGACCTGGCGCTCGCCCTCGGCGGTGCGGACCCAGACGACGCCCTCGGCGTCCATCCGGCCCCACGGCGTCGGGTCCGACGGCGGGCGGACGGCAGGCCGGGTGGTCGGCGCGTGCGGGCGGGGTGCGCGGCGCGGCTTGGGGGCCGGGCGGGGGCGGGCCGTCCCGGGCCCGGGCGTCGCCGGTGCGGCGGGGGCGGCGGCCTCGCCGGCGGCAGCGGGCTGGTCGGCCGTCTCGGCGGGAGCGCCGTCGGCCGTCGCCCCGGCGGGTGCCTCAGCGCCCTCGGCGGGTGCTTCAGCGACCTGGGCGGGGGCCTCAGGAGCCTCGGCGGGTGCGTCGGCGTCCTCGGTGGTGCCGGGTGCGGCCTCGGCCGGCGCGTCGGCCGTCGGGTCGGACGACGCCGCCTCGGCGTCCTCGCGGTCCGCCGCCTCGCGGAGGGCCTCTGCCACGTCGGCCACCTCGCCGGACCCGGTCGAGCCGGGGACCTCGCTCACCTCGGTGCGCTCGGCGGTGGTGGTGGGCTCGGTCACGGCGTCTCCGGCCTCCTCGCCTGCGGCGGGGGTGGGGGTCGTCTGGTCGCTCACTGGAGGGTCACCTGCTCGATGCTGATCGGGGTGGTCGGGGTTCCATCAGTACTGCCGGAGGAGGTCCCTCCGACGCCGGCGTCGGCCACCCGCTGCACGACGTCCAGGCCGCTGGTGATGCGGCCGAAGACCGTGTAGCCGCCCGCCGAGTCCGACGGGATGGTCGAGTCCTGGTACACGAGGAAGAACTGGCTGCCCTGGCTGTCACCGTTGCCGCCCTGGCGGGCCATGGCGATGGTGCCCGCCGGGTAGACGTCGTCCGACGGGGCGTTCTCCACCGGCCCGAAGGTGTAGCCGGGGCCACCCGTGCCGGTGCCGGTGGGGTCACCGCACTGCAGCACGTAGATGCCCGCCGTCGTCAGGCGGTGGCACGGCGTCCCGCCGAAGAAGCCCTGCTGCGCGAGCGTGACGAAGGAGGCGACGGCCTGCGGGGCTGCGGCGCCGTCGAGCTCCACGCCGATCGGCCCGCACGAGGTGTCGATGGTGCCCGTCCACGTCCGGGCCTGCGCCACCGACGGGTCCGGCGCGGTGCCGCCCTCCGAGGGCGTCACCGTGGGCGACGAGGTGGGCGGCGGGCAGGCGTCAGCCGGCAGCGAGGCGCTCACCGCCGGGCTGGCGCCGTCGCCGCCGGCCACCGGGTCGGCGGAGGGGCGGAAGCTGGAGAAGGCCACGGCGGCGATGCCCGCCACCACGACCAGCACGAGGGCCGCCGCCAGGGCGGTGTTCCGGCGACGCCGGCGCTCCGCGGCCCGGGCCGCCTGACGGCGCTGCCAGGCCTCGTGGCGGCGCCGCTCGTAGTCGCGCTCGCGCTCGCTCTTGCTGGGTGTCACGCCGCCCCCACCTCCTGCGGCCTCGTCGTGAGCCGGGTCGTCTGCGATCCCGCTGGACGAACGGGCCCGGGGGAGTCTACGGCGCGGCCCCGCGCGGGGGGCTGGCTAGGCTCCCCGCGTGCTGGCCGCTGCGATCCCGGACACCGTCATGGGCACCAACTGCTGGGTGCTCGCGACCGGCCCGGGCGCCGAGTGCGTGGTGGTCGACCCCGGCTTCGACGTGCTGGACCGGCTGCGCGCGGAGCTGGCCGAGCACCGGCTGCGGCCCGCCGCCGTCGTCCTGACCCACGGGCACGCCGACCACGTGTGGTCGGTGACCCCCGTCTGCCGCTCCGGCGCCAGCGGCAGCGGTGGGGTCCCCGCGCTGGTGCACGGCGAGGACCGCTACCGCCTCACCGACCCCCTCGCGAGCCTGTCGGCACCGCTGCGGGCGATGCTCGAGCAGCAGTTCGGCCCCTCGGCGCGCTGGGAGGAGCCGGACGACGTCCGCGAGCTCGTCGCCGACCAGGTGCTCGAGGTCGCCGGGCTCTCCCTGCGCGTGCAGCACGCCCCCGGCCACACCGAGGGCTCGGCCGTGCTGAGCCTGGAGGGGGTGCCCGACGTGCTCTCCGGCGCGCTCGCGGGCGCCGAGCGGGTGGTGGGGACGACGACGTCGACCCTGCTCGCCGGCGACGTGCTCTTCGCCGGGAGCATCGGCCGCTGCGACCTGCCCGGCGGCGACCCCGCCGCCATGGAGCGCTCCCTGCGCGAGGTGGTGCTCCCGATGCCCGACGAGCGGCTCGTGCTGCCCGGCCACGGGCCCGTCACCACCATCGGCCGCGAGCGCGCGACCAACCCGTTCCTGCCGCGCTGACACCTGCCCCCGCTGAGTCTGGAGACCCCCGTGGCCCGCCCCACCCCGCTGTCCGGCTTCCCCGAGCTGCTGCCCCAGGCCCGCCTGGTCGAGCAGCACGTGCTCGACGTGCTGCGCGAGGTGTTCGAGCTGCACGGCTTCTCCAGCATCGAGACCCGCGCGGTGGAGCCGCTGTCGGTGCTGCTGCGCAAGGGGGAGATCGACAAGGAGGTCTACGGCGTCCGCCGCCTCGCGGACACCGCCGCGGACGCGGGCGGGGCGGGGGAGCGGGGCGACGACCTGGCGCTCCACTTCGACCTCACCGTGCCCTTCGCGCGCTACGTCACCGAGAACGCCGGCCACCTGCAGTTCCCCTTCCGCCGCTACCAGGTGCAGAAGGTCTGGCGCGGCGAGCGCCCGCAGGAGGGCCGCTACCGCGAGTTCACCCAGGCCGACATCGACGTGGTCGACCGCGGCACCCTCGCCGTCCACCACGACGCCGACATGGCGCGCGTCATGGGGGAGGCCCTGGCCCGCCTGCCGCTGCCGGGCGTGACCCTGCAGGTCAACAACCGGCGCCTGGTGGAGGGCTTCTACCGGGGGCTCGGTCTGGAGGGAGACGTCCTCACCGGCTCGATCGGGGCGACGATGCGCGCCGTCGACAAGCTCGACAAGGTCGGCGCCCGCGGCGTCGCGGACCTGCTCGCGCAGGCGGGGCTGACGCAGGCCCAGGCCGACGGCGCGCTCGGCCTGGCGCAGGTGCGCGCCGGCGCCGGCGACCTGGTCCAGGCGGTGCGGGCCCTCGGCGTCACCCACGAGCTGCTCGACCAGGGCGTGGAGGAGCTGCTGGCGGTGCTCACCGCCGTGGACGACCTGCCCGCTGACCGCGTGGCCGTGGTGGCCGACCTCTCGGTGGCCCGCGGCCTGGACTACTACACCGGCACCGTCTACGAGACGCGCATGCGCGGCTGGGAGTCGCTGGGGTCGATCTGCTCGGGCGGGCGCTACGACGCCCTGGCCGACGACGGCCGCGACGTCTACCCCGGTGTCGGCATCAGCCTCGGCGTCACGCGGGCGATCACCCCGCTGCTGCAGCGCGGTGAGGTGCGCGCCAGCCGCCCGACCCCGACGGCCGTCGTCGTCGCCGTCGCCGACGAGGCGCGACGCCGGGAGGCCGACCGCGTGGCCCAGCAGCTGCGCGCCCGCGGCGTGCCCACGGAGGTCTCGCCGACGGCGGCGAAGTTCGGCAGGCAGATCCGCTTCGCGGACCGCCGCGGCGTGCCGTTCGTCTGGTTCCCCCAGGACGACGGGTCGCACGAGGTCAAGGACATCCGCTCCGGCGAGCAGGTGGCGGCCGACCCGGCCAGCTGGCTGCCGCCCGAGGCCGACCTGCGCCCGTCGGTCGTCGTGGGCGCCTAGGGCGTCACCGGCGCGGTTCGCCGCCGGTCGCGTCGTCCTGGCCGTCCAGGAAGGCGTCAGCCCGCTCCTGGGCGACGTCGACCTCGTCGGCGTACGTCCCGCCGGTGCGCGCGTCGATGCCGTCGCCGCGCTCCACCCGCTGTCCCGCCCGGTCGGCGGGCTCGCCGGGCAGCTGCCCGGCCCCGCCCCGCAGGTCCTCTGGTCCCGCCACGGTCTCCTCCTGGTGTCCCGGTCGCCTGGGGGCACGACGCTACGCACGCCTGGTGGACCCCGCCCGCCGTGCGGCAGGGTGCGGCGGGTGGCGGACCTCCTGGTGACCAGCGGACCGCCCGGGGCGGGCAAGAGCACCGTCGCCGCGCTGGTGGTCGCCGGCCTCGACGTGGCGGCCCTCGTGCCCGGTGACGCCTTCTTCGCCTTCTGGGCGCGCGGGGCCGTGCCGCCCTGGCTGCCCGAGGCGCACGCCCAGAACACCACCACCACCACCGCCGCTGCCGCGGCCGCCGGGGCGCTCGCGGCCGGTGGCTGCCCGGTGGTCTACGACGGGGTGGTGGGGCCGTGGTTCCTGCCGGCCTTCGCCGCCTCGGCCGCCCGGCAGGGGCTTCGCGTGCCGGGGGAGCTGCACCTCGCCGTCCTCCTCCCCGACCTGGAGCGCACCTCGCGGCAGGTGGCCTCGCGCACCGGGCACGGCTTCACCGACGCGGAGGCCACGGCGCGCATGCACGGGGAGTTCTCCGCGGCCGTGGGCGGCCTGCCGGAGCGGCACGTGCTGCGCGACCCGCCGCCGCGCCCGGAGGAGGTCGCCGCGCTCGTGGTCGAGCGCTGGGCGGCGGGCGCTCTGGTGGTCGACGCCTGATCAGGCGGGGGACAGGCCGCAGACGGCGCGCACGGCCGCGAGCCCCTCGGGGCTGCCCGGCCAGTGCCGCTCCAGGGCCTGCGGGCCGGCGCGGCGCACCACCGAGCGCAGCACGAGGGCGACGGCGACGACGTCGTCGGCCCAGCCGATCACCGGCAGGACGTCGGGGACGAGGTCGAACGGCAGCGCGAGGTAGCCCAGCAGCAGCCACAGCCGCACGCGCACGCCGCGCGGCAGGCTGCGGTCGGCCGCCAGGCGGCGCACCAGGCGCAGCAGGTCGGGCAGCAGGCGCAGCGCCTCGCGCCAGCCGGTGCGCCCCCGCGAGACCCGCCACAGGACGGCGACCAGCACCAGCCAGCACACGACCAGCGCCGCGACGAGGCCGCCGGCCACCGCCAGCAGCGTCCCTGCGTGCCCGCCCAGCTCCACGGGCCGACCGTAGCGGCCCGCCGGCCGCGGTCAGCGGCGTCCGGGCAGGACGACCGTGCCGCCGGGGGCCACGTGCTGCACGAGGTGGCGCAGGCCGCGGCGCTCCACCGCCGCGTCGAAGGCGGCCAGGGGAGACCTGAAGACGCCGTAGTCGCTGTGGTGGACCGGGACGACGCGGCGGGGGCGCACCAGGTCGACCAGCTCGGCGCCGTCCTCGGCGCCCAGGGTCACCACGGCCCCGCCGGGCAGCGTGGTGCCGCCCAGGTGCACCAGCGCCGCGTCGACCCCGTCGCCCTCCCGCAGCCGGGCGGCCAGGGCGCGCACCGCGTCGACCAGCAGCGTGTCGCCGGTGACGTAGACCCTCACCTGGACGCGCCCGTCCGGGCCCGCGAGCTCCACCAGGGAGCCCATCACCGGCGGCAGGAGCCGGGCCAGGGCGCCCGTGGCGTGCGCCCCTGGCAGCGAGGTCACCGCGGCGGTGACCCCCTCCTTGGTGAGCACCCGCTGCTCCCCGGTGCGCAGGCCCTCGGCGCGGCGGAAGCCGGCACGGCCCTGCAGCCGGCGCGCCGCGTGCGGCGTCGTGATGACCGGCAGGCCCCGGTCCAGGCCGCGGCGGGCGCGGCGGTCCCAGTGGTCGCCGTGCAGGTGGGAGAGCAGCACCGCGTCGAGGTCCGGGAGGTCGTCCACGCCGAGCGCCGGCTCGGTGAGCCGCCGGCTCACCAGCCCGTGGCCGAGCCAGGCCAGCTCTCCGCGGTGCAGGAAGTTGGGGTCGGTCAGCAGCGTGAACGGCCCCCACCGCAGCAGCACGGTGGCGTTGCCGATGAAGGTCGCGGTGGCGGGCTCGTCGGGGGTCACGGGGTCGCTCCTGCCGGCAGCGGCGCGGGGTCCGCCGGGCTCCAGACCGCGCCGTCACCACGAGGCTAGGCCGCGGGCGCCCCCGTGTCCTGGCCGCGACCCGGTGACCTCCGGGCCGTCACCGTCAGGCTCTCGCGCACTGTCAGGCCGCCAAGGCCGGATCCGGCCTCGACGGCCTGACGCTGCGGCTCGACCCGACACTGCGAGGTGGCCGATCTGGGGGCACCTCCCGCTCGCGGGGGACCACGATCGCGGAGGGGTGGGCGGTCGCCCACAGCGGAAACTCCTGGCGGCGGTCAGGGCCGCGCCCTAGCCTCGTTCGCCGGGGCAACGGGCCGAGGTGCCGGGCCCGTCCCCGACGTCCGTGGAGGTGCTCGGTGCTCGTCAGGCTCCTGCGGCGCTACCTCGAGCCGTACTGGCCGCTGCTGGTGGGGGTGGTCGTCTTCCAGACCGCCCAGACCCTCGCGTCGCTGTACCTGCCGACGCTCAACGCCGACATCATCGACCGCGGCGTGGTCACCGGGAACACCCGATACGTGCTGGTCACGGGCCTGTGGATGCTCCTGGTGGCGCTCGGGCAGGTGGTGACCACCGTCGTCGCCGTGTGGCTCGGCGCACGGGCGGCCACGGGCTTCGGGCGCGACGTGCGCGCGGCCGTCTTCGAGCACGTGGCGGCGCTGTCCGAGCGGGAGGTGGGGCGCTTCGGCGCGGCCAGCCTCATCACGCGCACCACCAACGACGTCCAGCAGGTGCAGATGCTCGTGCTCATGGGCGCGACCCTGCTCGTCGCCAGCCCCATCACCGCCGTCGGGGGCGTGGTGCTGGCGCTGCAGCAGGACGTCGGCATGGCGTGGGTGCTCGTCGTCGCCGTCCCGGTGCTGCTCGGGGCGGTGGGCGCGATCGTCGCGCGGATGGTGCCGCAGTTCCGGCTCATGCAGGTCCGCCTCGACGCCGTGAACCGGGTGCTGCGCGAGCAGCTGACCGGCGTCCGCGTGGTGCGCGCCTTCGTGCGCGAGCCGGTGGAGGAGCAGCGCTTCGCCGCTGCCAGCTCCGACCTGACCGCTACCGCGCTGCGGGCCGGGCGGCTGATGGCGCTCATGTTCCCCACCGTCATGCTCGTCATGAACGCCTCGAGCGTGGCCGTGGTGTGGTTCGGCGCCCACCGCATCGCCGACGGCGACCTGCAGGTCGGGCAGCTCACGGCGTTCCTCAGCTACCTGGTGCAGATCCTCATGGCCGTGATGATGACGACGATGCTGGCGTTCCTCCTGCCGCGCGCCGCCGTCTCCGCCGACCGCATCGGCGAGGTGCTCGAGGCCCAGCCGTCCGTCGTGCCGCCGTCCGCGGCCGAGGCCGTCCGCGAGGCCGACCTCGACCCCGCGCTGCGCGGCACCGTCGAGCTGCGCGCCGCCACGTTCTGCTACCCCGGCGCCGAGGAGCCGGTGCTGCACGAGGTCTCCTTCACCGCCGCCCCGGGGACGACGACGGCGGTGGTCGGGTCCACCGGAGGCGGCAAGACGACGCTGGTCAACCTGCTGCCCCGCCTCTTCGACGCCACCGGCGGGCAGGTGCTCGTGGACGGCGTGGACGTGCGCCGGCTCGACCCGGACGTGCTGTGGGACCGCATCGGGCTGGTGCCGCAGCGAGCACTGCTGTTCGCCGGCACCATCGCCTCCAACCTGCGCTTCGGGCGCCCCGACGCCACCGACGCCGAGCTGTGGGAGGCCCTCGAGGTCGCGCAGGCCGCCGACTTCGTGCGCGCGATGCCCGGCCAGCTCGCCGAGCCCGTCACCCAGGGCGGCACGAGCGTCTCCGGCGGGCAGCGCCAGCGCCTCGCCATCGCCCGCGCCCTGGTGAAGAGACCGGCCGTCTACGTCTTCGACGACGCGTTCAGCGCCCTGGACACCGCCACCGACGCCCGGCTGCGCGCCGCGCTCGACGCCGCCGACGGCGTGCGGGGGGCGACGCGCGTCGTCGTCGCCCAGCGCGTGGCGACGGTCGTCTCGGCCGACCAGATCCTCGTGCTCGAGCACGGCAGGGTGGTCGCCCGCGGGACGCACGCCGAGCTCCTCGAGACCTCCCCGGAGTACTCCGAGATCGTCACCAGCCAGCTCTCCGCCGCGGAGGCCGTCGCATGAGCTCCTCAGCGTCGGCGCGGCCGGTCCCTCCCCAGCGCCGGGGGCCCATGGGCGGCGGCGGGCCCATGGGCATGGCGATGCCCACCGAGAAGTCCAAGGACTTCTGGCCCAGCACGAGGCGCCTCCTGGGCCGCCTGCGGCCGGAGCGGGCGTGGATCGCGCTCGTCGTCGTCGTCGGCGCGGCCTCGGTGGCCCTCGCCGTGGCCGGCCCGAAGCTGCTCGGGACGGCCACCGACGTCGTGGTGGCCGGAGCCGTCGGCGCGCGCTTCCCGGCCGGGACCACTCGCGAGGCGGTGCTCGCCCAGCTGGCGGCCACGGGGAGCGCCTCCGAGGTCGACTTCCTGCGCACCGTCGACTTCACCCCCGGCCAGGGCGTCGACTTCCCCAGGCTGGGCGCCCTGCTGCTGCTCGTCCTCGGGCTGTACCTGGCCTCGGCCGTGCTCGGCTGGCTGCAGGGGTACGTGCTGGCCGGCGTCACCCAGCGGACCGTCCACCGCCTGCGCGAGGACGTCGAGCGCAAGATCAACGCGCTGCCGCTGTCGCACCTGGACCGCACGCCGCGCGGCGAGCTGCTCAGCCGCGTCACCAACGACATCGACAACGTCTCCCAGACGGTCCAGCAGACCCTGAGCCAGCTCGTGACGTCCCTGCTGACCGTGGTCGGCGTGGTCGTCATGATGGTGTGGATCTCGCCGGTCCTCGCGCTCGTGGCGCTGGTGACGATCCCGCTGACCGTGGTGGTCACGGGCCTCATCGCCAAGCGCTCCCAGGGGCTCTTCGCGGCGCAGTGGGCGCGCACCGGGGAGCTGAACGCCCAGGTCGAGGAGGCTTTCACCGGGCACGCCCTGGTCAAGGTCTTCGGGCGGCGCCGGGAGGTGGCCGACCGCTTCGCGGTGACCAACGGCCAGCTGCACGACGCCGCCTTCGGCGCGCAGTTCGTCTCCGGGCTGATCATGCCGGCGCTGACGTTCGTGGGGAACCTCGTCTACGTGGGCATCGCCGTCGTGGGCGGCCTCATGGTCGCCGGCGGGCAGATGCGCATCGGCGACGTGCAGGCCTTCGTCCAGTACTCGCGCCAGTTCACCCAGCCCCTCGCGCAGCTGGGGTCGATGGCCAACCTCCTGCAGTCCGGCGTGGCCAGCGCCGAGCGGGTCTTCGAGCTGCTCGACGCCGAGGAGCAGACCCCGGACCGCGCCGGCTCCGCGGACGCGGGGGCCGCCGTGGTCGACGGGCCCGGCCGGCTCGAGCTCGAGCACGTCCGGTTCAGCTACGACCCGTCCACGCCGCTCATCGAGGACCTCTCCCTGGTCGCCGAGCCCGGCCAGACCGTGGCCATCGTCGGGCCCACCGGCGCCGGCAAGACGACGCTGGTCAACCTCGTCATGCGCTTCTACGAGGTCGACGGCGGCCGCATCCTGCTCGACGGCGTCGACGTGCGCGACCTGCCCCGCTCCGCCCTGCGGGCCGCCACGGGCATGGTCCTGCAGGACACGTGGCTGTTCGGCGGCACCATCCGCGACAACATCCGCTACGGACGCCCCGACGCGACCGAGGCCGAGGTCGAGCAGGCCGCCCGCGACGCGCTCGCGGACAGGTTCGTGAGGTCGCTGCCGGCCGGGTACGACACCGTCATCGACGACGAGGCCTCCAACCTCTCCGCGGGGGAGCGGCAGCTGCTGACCATCGCCCGCGCCTTCCTGCGCCGGCCGAAGCTCCTCATCCTCGACGAGGCCACCAGCTCGGTGGACACCCGCACCGAGCTGCTCGTGCAGCGGGCGATGGCCGAGCTGCGGCGGGACAGGACGGCGTTCGTCATCGCCCACCGCCTCTCGACCATCCGTGACGCCGACCTCATCCTCGTCATGGAGGCGGGCCGGCTGGTGGAGCAGGGCACGCACGCCGAGCTGCTGGCGGCGGGCGGCGCGTACGCGCGCCTGTACGAGGCGCAGTTCGCCGCCCCCGTCGACGAGGTCGCCGCTCCCGCGGTCCCCACCGCCCGCTGACCCGGGGCTCGCGCCCGGGCGGCCGGGCGGCGTGGACCTTCCGGAGTCGGCCCTTCTCAGCGGGTCGCGGGTGGCAGGGCCCCGACAAGGGCCAGGTCCGGAACGTGCAGCAGACGGCACCGGTGCGTCACCGCGGCGCGAGGGACCCCGGTCCTGGGGGTCCTGGGGGTCCTAGGGGATCGGGGTGACTCGGTCAGCCCTCAGAAGGCGTCGCCGGTGCGCCAGGGCATCTGCTGGAGCACCAGGGAGTTGCCGTCCGGGTCCTGCAGGCCGGCGTAGAGCACGCCCCCGCCGGCGTCGATGACCTCTCCGACCTCCACCCCGCGGCCAAGCAGCTCGGCCCGGGCGGCCTCGACGTCGGCGACGACGAGGTGCAGGCCGCGCACCGAGCCGGGCTGGCCCTCGTACACGGGCAGACCGGTGCCGAACCCGATCGAGCAGGCCGACCCGGGCGGCGTCACCTGCACGACGCGGACGCCCGGTGCGGGGGTGACGTCGACGTCGACGCTGAAGCCGAGGCGGCCGGCGTAGAAGGCCTTGGCGGCGTCGACGTCGGAGACGGGCAGCGGCACCAGCTCGAGCTTCATGTCCACAGCGCGGAGCCTGGCGCGCCGGTGACCCCGCGGTGTTGTGGCGCGCAGCTGCGTGATCGTGGCCGGGGAGGAGGCGACGTCCCCAGGGCCCTCTGAGAGCGCTCACAGCGGCGGCCAACTAGCGTGCGGAGCATGACGGACATGGAGACGAGGACGCTCGGGCGCACGGGGGCGCAGGTCGGCGTGGTCGGGCTGGGGTGCTGGCAGATCGGCGGCGGCTGGGGCGACGTCAGCGACGCCGACGCCACCGCGACGCTGCACGCGGCGCTGGAGAGCGGCACCACCCTGTTCGACACCGCCGACGTCTACGGCGACGGTCGCAGCGAGCAGCTCATCGGGGCCTTCCTGCGCGAGCTGCCCGAGGCCGACCGGCCCTTCGTGGCCACCAAGTGCGGCCGCCGGGCGGACCCCCACGAGCCGGCGGCGTACACCGCCGCGAACTTCCGGGCGTGGACGGACCGCTCGCGGAAGAACCTCGGCGTCGACCGGCTCGACCTGGTCCAGCTGCACTGCCCGCCGACGCCGGTCTACTCCGACGACGCCGTCTTCGACGCCCTCGACCAGCTCGTCGCCGACGGTGCGATCGCCGCGTACGGCGTCTCGGTGGAGACGGTGGAGGAGGCGCTGACCGCCATCGCGCGGCCGGGCGTGGCCAGCGTGCAGATCATCCTCAACGCCTTCCGCCGCAAGCCGCTCGAGCGCGTGCTGCCCGCGGCCGCCGAGGCGGGCGTGGGGATCCTCGCGCGCGTGCCGCTGGCGTCCGGGCTGCTCACCGGCAAGTACGACGAGAGCACGCAGTTCGGCGAGGACGACCACCGGAGCTTCAACCGCAACGGCGAGCAGTTCGACAAGGGCGAGACCTTCTCCGGCGTGCCCTACGACGTGGGGGTGGCTGCTGCCCGCGAGGTGGCGGCGCTGGCCTCCGAGGCCGGTGACGGCGTCACCACGGCGCAGCTGGCGCTGCGGTGGATCCTCGACCAGACCGGCGTGACGGCGGCCATCCCGGGTGCGCGCAACCCCGGCCAGGCGAGCGCCAACGCCGCGGCCGCCTCGGTGGCGCCCCTGGGTGACGACGTGCTGGCCGCCTTCGAGCGCATCTACGACGAGCGCATCCGCGAGCACGTGCACGCGAGCTGGTGACCACCCCGTGACAGGGCCGTGAGCGGCCCGGGCGTCCTGTCGGCGGGGGAGGACGGCGCTGCCGGTCCGTCCCCGCCGGCGGGCGCGCCCCGACACGGGTGGCCCCGGTGGGCGCGCTGGGCGCGGGGGAGCGAGCTGGCGCTGGTCTACGCCGGCCTGGTGCTGGCGGTGGCCGTCGTCCTGGCGCTCCTGCCGGAGGCCGTCCACCAGCGGGCGGTGCTCGCGGCCAGCACCAACATCGAGAACCTCCGCCACGACCCCGCCGCGGTGCTGCTGCTGAGCGCCTTCGTGGTGCAGAGCTCCGGCGAGGTCCTGCTGCTCGTGCCCCTCGTGGTGGTCATGACCGTGTGCAGCCGCCGGATCGGGCGCCTGTCCACCGCGGTCGCGGCCCTGTTCGGCCACGTCGGCGCGACGCTCGTGGTCGCCACGTTCCTCGCCGCGGGAGTGCGGCAGGGCGTCGTGTCGCGCAGCGTCACCACCGCCCCGGACGTCGGGGTGAGCTACGCGCTGGCGGGGGTGGCGGGCCTGCTCGCGGCCTGCCTGCCGCGCTGGTGGCGCTGGCTCTACGTGGCCGCGGCCCTCGCGGCGCTGGCGGTGCTGCTCCGCGCCGACCCCGACTTCACGGGCGCCGGCCACGTGCTGGCCTTCACCACCGGGCTCG
The DNA here is from genome assembly GCF_052644995.1 of Quadrisphaera sp. KR29. NCBI lineage: Bacteria > Bacillati > Actinomycetota > Actinomycetes > Kineosporiales > Kineosporiaceae > Quadrisphaera > Quadrisphaera sp. KR29. Next base: position 19,577 of record NZ_JBQXXG010000017.1, on the reverse strand, counting down.
GCCTGGCCGTGGTCGCGGCGCAGGCCCAGCGGCCAGCGGCACGCCGTCGCTGACCACCGGGCCCGGTGCGGTCCGCCGCCGGAGTCCGCGCCTGACGGCGCGCCGCGGCGGCGACTAGGCTCGCCGGGGCTCTGCCCTGAGCGACTCCCCAGACTGGAAGGTCGGTACACCGCGTGCTCCGCAGCCACTCCGCAGGAACCCTGCGCGCCGCCCACGACGGCGAGCAGGTCACCCTCGCCGGGTGGGTGGGCCGACGCCGAGACCACGGCGGTGTGGCCTTCCTCGACCTGCGCGACGCCTCCGGCGTGGTGCAGGTGGTGGTCCGCGACGAGCTGCTGGCCTCCTCCGGCGCGCACGCGCTGCGCAGCGAGTTCGTCGTGCAGGTCACCGGCGCCGTGCGCCTGCGCCCGGTCGGCAACGAGAACCCCGCGCTGCCCACCGGCGACGTCGAGGTGGTCGCCGAGCAGCTGACCGTCCTGAACGAGGCCGCGCCGCTGCCCTTCCCGATCGAGGCAGCTGGCGAGCAGGTGAACGCCCCCGGTGAGGAGGTGCGCCTGCGCCACCGCTACCTCGACCTGCGCCGGCCCGCCCCCGCCGCCGCCCTGAAGCTGCGCAGCGAGGCCAACCGCGTGGCCCGCGACGTGCTCCTCGCCGACGGGTTCACGGAGGTGGAGACGCCCACGCTGACGCGCTCCACCCCCGAGGGCGCCCGCGACTTCCTCGTGCCCGCGCGCCTCGCGCCCGGCTCCTGGTACGCCCTGCCGCAGAGCCCGCAGCTGTTCAAGCAGCTGCTCATGGTCGCCGGGGTCGAGAAGTACTTCCAGATCGCCCGCTGCTACCGCGACGAGGACTTCCGCGCCGACCGGCAGCCGGAGTTCACCCAGCTCGACGTCGAGATGGCCTTCGTCGAGCAGGACGACGTCATCGCGCTGGCCGAGAAGGTGCTCGTCGGCCTGTGGTCGCTCATCGGGCACACCCTCGACACGCCGATCCCGCGGATGACCTACCGCGACGCGATGGCCCGCTACGGCTCGGACAAGCCCGACCTGCGCTTCGGGGTGGAGCTCGTCGACTGCACCTCCTACTTCGCCGAGACACCCTTCCGCGTGTTCCAGGCGCCGTACGTCGGTGCCGTGGTCATGCCCGGCGGCGCCTCGCAGCCCCGCAAGCAGCTCGACGCCTGGCAGGAGTTCGCCAAGCAGCGCGGGCACCGCGGCCTGGCCTACGTGCTGGTGGGCGAGGACGGGGAGCTGTCGGGCCCGGTGGCCAAGAACCTGTCCGAGACCGAGCGCGCGGGCCTGGCCGCCAAGGTCGGAGCCGTCCCGGGCGACTGCGTGTTCTTCGCCGCCGGCCCCGCCTCGGGAGCCCGCTCGCTGCTCGGCGCCACCCGCCTGGAGATCGGCCGCCGGTGCGGGCTCGTCGACGAGTCGCAGTGGGCGTTCGTCTGGGTGGTCGATGCGCCGCTGTTCGAGCCGGCCGAGGCCGCCGTGGCCGCCGGCGACGTCGCCGTCGGCGCCGGCGCGTGGACGGCGGTGCACCACGCCTTCACCTCGCCCAAGCCCGAGCACCTCGACACCTTCGACAGCTCGCCCGAGGCGCCGGGAGAGGCGCTGGCGTACGCCTACGACATCGTCTGCAACGGCAACGAGATCGGCGGCGGCAGCATCCGCATCCACCGCCGCGACGTCCAGGAGCGGGTGTTCCGCGTCATGGGCATCTCCCCGGAGGACGCGCAGGAGAAGTTCGGCTTCCTCCTGGACGCGTTCGGCTACGGCGCCCCGCCGCACGGGGGCATCGCCTTCGGGTGGGACCGCATCGTCGCGCTGCTGACCCGCTCGGACTCGATCCGCGAGGTCATCGCCTTCCCCAAGTCCGGTGGCGGCTACGACCCGCTGACCGCGGCCCCGGCGCCGATCACGGCGGCGCAGCGCGCCGAGGCCGGCATCGACGGCCCCCCGAAGAAGCCCGAGCCGAAGGCGCCCCCCGCGCCCTGACCCCCTCCCCGTCCGTGATCATGGGCGATCGGCCACCTGGACTTGGGGCCGATCGCCCATGATCACGAGGGTCAGGAGGCGCGGCGGCTCCGGGACGCACTGCTCGACCGGCCGCCTGAGCCGCCGTTCCTCGTGCGCAGGTAGTCCGACACCACGAACTCCCCGAGCCGGTCCAGCGACGGCGCGAACACCCGCCCGCCGTTGCGCCGCGCCATCGCGTCGGCGAAGCGCCGCAGCCCCGGGTCCTCGCCCAGCAGGAACGTGTTGATCGCCACGCGGGAGCGCGTCATCGCGTCGACCTCCGCGACGGTGCGGCGCAGCGTCTCCGGGGACGTCGGCCAGTCGAACCACGCCTCGCCGCCGTCGTCGAGGTGCGCGGTCGGCTCACCGTCGGTGACCACCAGGACCACCGGCTGGGCGTCCGGGTGCCGCGAGACGTGACGGCGCGCCAGCGCCAGCGCGTGCTGGAGGTTGGTCCCTTGGATCCACGCCGGCTCGACGGCCGCCAGCTCCGCGGTGGACATGGTCCGCGCCGTCCTGTCGAAGCCGATGATCTCGAACGCGTCGTGGGGGTGCTGCGTCGCCACGAGGTGCGCCAGCGCCATGGCGGTCTGCTTCATCGGCGCCCAGCGATCCTCGGCGTACATCGACCACGACAGGTCCACGCACAGCGCCACCGCCGCGCTGGAGCGCCGCTCGGTCTCGGCCACCGCGAAGTCCTCCGGCAGCAGCCGCACCCCGCGCCTCTCGGAGGACGACGACGGCGAGCGCGTCGCCGCGGAGCGCATCACGGCCCGGCGCACCGTGGCGACGGCGTCCAGCGGCTGCTCGTCGCCGAACTGCCACTCGCGCCACGTGCCCGTGGCCTCGCCGGCCGCACCGGCGGAGCGCTCGTCGTGGCTGCCCCTGCGGGTCGACTCCAGGTCGGCGAAGACGCGGCGCAGCGCGGTCTGGCCGAGCCGTCGCAGCGCCTTGGGCGACAGCTGCAGCTGGCTCGCCGGGCCGGTCAGCCAGCCCTGCCGCTTGAGCTCACGCTCCAGTTCGGCCAAGCGCCGCAGCTGGTTCGCCGCACCGGTGCCGAGCTGGCGCTCGACCGCCTCGACGTCGACGTCGTCCAGTCCCTGTCCCGGACCGTCCATCGCGAGCTGGTCGTCGAGGTCGTCGAGGTCCGCCAGCTCTGCCAGGGCGCCGGTGGCGTCGTCCATCCCGAGCGGCTGTGAGCCGTTGAAGGACTCCCGCCCCCGGCCGCGCACGAAGGCGCCGGGGCGCAGGTCCTGCAGGTGCTGGTTGAGCGCGCTGACCTCGGCCTCCAGCCCGGCGTCGGCCATGGCCTGCGCCATGAGCTGCTGCAGCTGGCTGCGCTCCTCCTTGGACAGCGAGCGCATGAGCCGCTGCATGGCTGCGGCGCGCTGGGCGAGGGCGTCGAGCAGCTCGTCGACGTCCTTCGGGTCCTCGGGGAAGGCCTCGCCGTGCTTCGCCATGAACTCGGCGAACTGGTCAGTGGTGTCGTCGCCGCGCTCGTGCGCCGCGAGGAGGGCGTTGAGGTCCCCGAGGAGCTCCTTGACGCCCTCCATCGACTGGCCCTGCTGACCCCCTTCGCCGCCCTCGCCCTGCTGGCCCACCTGCCCGAGCCCGGGGATCTGCGCGCGCAGCGCCTGCTGGCGCAGGTCGTCGAGGAGCTCCTGGTAGGTCTGCTGCGCGGCCGTCGAGGTCCACTCGTAGTCGGCGAGCTCCCGCACGGCCGCGGCGGTGCGGCGGGGGAGCGCGTCGAGCTGGGCGTGGGCGAGGGCCGCCTCGGTCGCGTCGGCGCCGGCGCCCTCCTCACCGGCCGACTCGCGCTCGGCAGCCTCGGCGGCCTTCTGGTCCAGCGCCGCGCGCTCGGTGGTCAGCGCCTGCTCGAGCTTCTCGCGCGCCTGCTGCAGCGACCCGGACAGGTCCCCGGAGGAGCGCAGCTGCTCGCGGCGGCGCCGCACCCGCTCGCGCAGGGCGTCGAGGCCCTCCCGGCGCCCCCGCTCGTCCTCCAGCCCGTTCCGCAGCAGGTCGCGCAGGGCCTCCTGGAGCGAGCGGCCCTGCATGACGTCGCGCCCGATGGCGTCGACGGCGGCGCGCACGTCGTAGGGAGGGGCGAGCGGGTCCGCCCCGCCGTCCCACGCGCCGTACCGGTAGGCCCTGCTCATCGCGCTGCCCTCCCTCGTCCACCCACCTCGCCAGCCCGGCCGGCCGTGGTGGAAGTGCTTCCAAAGTTGGCCCGAACTCTCTGTCGGTGAAAGGACCTGCGAGTCAGGGCCGACTCTGGAAGGTCCTGGAGATGAACCCGGCACCGCGCAGCCGCTCGAGCGGGCCGTGGCGCGTCGTCGTCGTCCTGGTGGGTCTGTCAGCCGCCGTAGACGGCGCGGTCGCCGTGGCCGTCGCTGCTGGCCTCGACGTCCTTGGCCAGCCGGCGCGTGAGGTGCAGGCCCTCCAGGACCATCTCCACCCCCGCCGCGGCCTGCCCGGGGGTCGGGGCCTCCGGCAGGCCGAGCCGGGAGAGGACCTTGGCCAGCCCGTCGACGCGGCCGACCTGCTCCAGCAGCTCGGCGCTGCTCACCAGCTCCCCGGTGAAGACCGTGCCGCCCTCGGCGACCAGGGAGGTGAAGCCCGACAGGTCCGCACCGCCCAGTCGCGCGCGGAAGACCTCCGCGACGGCCGTGCGCAGCAGGTGCACGAGCACCTCCTCCTCGCGGCCCTCCTCGCCGGACTCGAACTCCACCTTGCCGCGCAGCGTGGGCACGACGCCGTAGGCGTCACCGACGCGGGCCACCGGCTCGTCGCCGGTGAGCGCCGCGCGCCGCAGGGCCGCGCCCGACAGCGTCTCGGCCGCTGCGACGGCGAAGCGGGCCGAGACGCCCGAGCGGGCGTCGACGGCGGGCGACTCGCGCACCGCCCGCGTGAAGCGGGCCACGACCTCCAGCAGGTGGCGCGGCACGTCGGCCACCAGCCGGGCCTCCTGGGCGACCAGCTGCACCTCGAGGTCGACGTCGAGGGGGTAGTGCGTGCGCACCTCCGCCCCGAACCTGTCCTTCAGCGGCGTGATGATGCGGCCGCGGTTGGTGTAGTCCTCGGGGTTGGCGCTGGCCACCACGAGGACGTCGAGCGGCAGCCGCAGCGTGTAGCCGCGCACCTGCACGTCGCGCTCCTCGAGCACGTTGAGCAGCGAGACCTGGATGCGCTCGGCGAGGTCGGGCAGCTCGTTGACGGCGAAGATCCCGCGGTGGGTGCGGGGCACGAGGCCGTAGTGGATGGTGTCGGGGTCGCCCAGCGTGCGGCCCTCGGCGATGCGGACGGGGTCGACGTCGCCGATCAGGTCGCCGACGGAGGTGTCCGGCGTCGCGAGCTTCTCGGCGTAGCGCTCGGAGCGGTGCCGCCAGGTGACCGGCAGGTCGTCGCCGAGCTCGGCGACGCGGCGCACGGAGGCCGGCGTGATCGGCTCCAGGGGGTGCTCGCCCAGCTCGGAGCCCTCGATGACGGGGGTCCACTCGTCCAGGAGGGCGACCAGGGAGCGGATGAGGCGGGTCTTGCCCTGGCCGCGCTCGCCGAGGAGCACGAGGTCGTGCCCGGCGAGCAGCGCGCGCTCCACCTCGGGCAGCACGGTGTCGTCGAAGCCGACGACGCCGGGGAAGCGGTCCTGCCCGGAGCGCATGCGCGCCAGGAGGTTCTCGCGCAGCTCGGCCTTGACCGAGCGGGGCTGCGCCTGGGGGAGCCCGCTGCTGCGCAGGGCCCCCAGCGTGGTGGGCAGGTCGGCGGGAGGGGTGTGGAGGACGGACGGCGACGGGGCCGCATGCTGCGTCACCACCTCACGCTACGTCCGTATCGTGCCGAGCGCGCCGTCGGCGGGGCGTGCTGGGATGGGCGGCGTGAGCGAGCAGAACGTCGAGTTCCCCAGCGGTGACGGCACGGCCCACGGCTACCTGCAGCTGCCCGGACCCGACGGAGCCGGCTCCGGTCCGGGCCTCGTGGTCGTCCAGGAGTGGTGGGGCCTCACCCCGCACATCGCGGACCTGACCCGGCGCTTCGCGGCGGAGGGCTTCGTGGCGCTGGCGCCCGACCTGTACGGGGGCGCCACCACCCACGACGGCGCCGAGGCGGCGCGCCTCGTGCAGGAGCTCCCCGTCGACCGCGCGGCGCGCGACCTGGCCGGCGCCGTCGACCACCTGCTCGACATGCCCGAGGTCACCTCGAGCACCGTCGGCGTCGTCGGCTTCTGCATGGGCGGGGCCTTCGTGCTGACCCTCGCCGCGCAGCAGGGCGAGCGCGTCAGCGCAGCCGTGCCGTTCTACGGCCTGCCCGACGTCGAGGCCACCGACTACTCCGGCTTGCGCGCCGCCGTGCAGGGCCACTACGCCACCCGCGACCGGATCACCCGCGAGGCCGTCGAGGCCACCGCCGCGAAGATCCGCCAGCAGTCGGGCGTCCAGGCCGACGTCCGCTTCTACGAGGCCGACCACGCCTTCGTCAACGACGAGCGCCCCTCCTACGACGAGGCCTCGGCGACGGCCGCCTGGTCCGCCGCCGTGGCGTTCCTGAAGGAGCACGTCCGCTGAGATGACGGCCGACCTGTTCAGCGGCGGCCTCGGGGAGGACGACGACGAGGACGGCGCCGGCGGGCGCGGGGCTGCGCCGTCGGCGCGCTCCGTGCGCGCCCCGCTTGCCGTGCGGATGCGCCCCCGCACCCTCGACGAGGTGGCCGGCCAGCAGCACCTGCTCACCCCCGGCGCGCCGCTGCGCCGCCTCGTGGAGGGCGGTGACGGCCGCGCCGGTCCGGCGTCGGTGCTCCTGTGGGGCCCGCCGGGGACGGGCAAGACGACCCTGGCGCACGTGGTGGCACGCGGAACGGGGTGGCGCTTCGAGGAGCTCAGCGCCGTCACCGCGGGCGTCAAGGACGTGCGCCGCGTCCTCGACGCCGCCAAGACCGCCCGCGACCTCCACGACCGGCGGACCGTCCTCTTCCTCGACGAGATCCACCGGTTCACCAAGGCCCAGCAGGACGCGCTGCTGCCCGGCGTGGAGGAGCGCTGGGTGGTGCTCATCGCCGCCACCACGGAGAACCCCAGCTTCTCGGTGGTCTCACCGCTGCTCAGCCGCTCTCTGCTGCTGCGCCTGGCACCGCTCACCGACGACGACGTGCGCGCCCTGCTGCTGCGGGCGGTGGCCGACCAGCGCGGCCTGGCCGGCCAGGTGGCCCTCGACGACGACGCCCTGGCCCACCTCGTGCGCCTGGCCGGCGGTGACGCCCGCCGGGCGCTGACGGCGCTGGAGGCGGCGGCCGGGCTCGCGCTGGACGCCGCAGCAGGCGCGGACGGCGAGCCGGCCCGGGTCGACCTCGCGGCGGCCGAGCGCGCCGTCGACATCGCCGCCGTCAGGTACGACCGCGGCGGCGACCAGCACTACGACGTCGCCAGCGCGCTGATCAAGAGCCTGCGCGGCTCCGACGTCGACGCCGCCCTGCACTACCTCGCCCGCATGCTCGAGGCGGGGGAGGACCCGCGCTTCGTGGCCCGCCGGCTGGTCATCTCGGCCAGCGAGGACGTCGGCATGGCCGACCCCAGCGCCCTGCAGACGGCGGTGGCCGCCGCCCAGGCGGTGCAGCTCATCGGCATGCCCGAGGCGCGGATCGTGCTGGCGCAGGCCGTCGTGCACCTGGCCACCGCCCCCAAGAGCAACGCCGCCTACCTGGGGATCGACGCCGCCGTCGCCGACGTCCGCTCCGGTCGCGGCGGGCCGGTGCCACCGCACCTGCGTGACGCCCACTACGCAGGGGCCCAGAAGATCGGTCACGGCCGGGGGTACGTCTACGCCCACGAGGCCCCGCACGCGGTCGCCTCCCAGCAGTACGCCCCCGACGACCTCGCCGACCGCGAGTACTACCGGCCCACCGACCGCGGTGCCGAGCGGGGCATCGGCGAGCGCCTCCAGCGGATCCGCGCGCTGCTCAGGGGCCGGTAGACCTGCGGTAGTCTTGTCCGCTGGTGCAGCGCGCTCTGTCGCCCGCGCCTCGTGGTCACCCCGGTCCGGCAGCCGCCGCTCGGGGGGAGGCCGCCGTCGTTCGCTGGTCGTCCCACCCGGTCCGAGAGGTGGGGTCGCCGACCGCGAGTGCCCGCCCCGAGATCGGAGTCACCCGCTCGTGTCCCACTCCAACCGCAACCGCCGCCAGGTCCGCCTGTCCCGCGCCCTCGGGGTGCCGCTCACGCCGAAGGCCGCGCGCTACTTCGAGGTCCGCCCCTACCCGCCGGGCGAGCACGGCCGCGCCCGCCGCCGCACCGAGTCCGAGTACTCCCTGGGCCTGCGCCAGAAGCAGCTGCTGCGCGCGCAGTACGGCATCCGCGAGGCGCAGCTGCGCAACACCTTCGAGGAGGCCCGCCGCTCGCAGGGCCGCACCGGTGACGTGCTGATCGAGCTGCTCGAGATGCGCCTGGACGCCCTCGTCCTGCGCTCGGGCCTGGCCCGCACCATCGCCCAGGCCCGCCAGCTGGTCGTGCACCGCCACATCCTGGTCGACGGCCAGCGCGTGGACCGCCCGTCCTACCGCGTGAGCCCGGGCCAGATCATCTCGGTGCACGCCAAGAGCGCGCAGACCACGCCGTTCCAGGTGGCCGCCGCCGGCGCCCACCGCGACGTGCTGCCCACGCTGCCCGGCTACCTCGAGGTGCAGCTGGCCGACCTCAAGGTGCGCCTGGCGCGCCGCCCCACCCGCGAGGAGGTCCCCGTGACCTGCGAGGTCTCCCGCGTCGTGGAGTTCTACGCCCGCTGATCCTGCGCGCCGCCGGCGCCGACCGCGCAGGCGGCCACCGTGGAGCCCCCGTCCCGCACCTGCGGGGCGGGGGCTCTGCCGTGGTGCGGGTCCGGCGACCGTCAGGCGCCCGCGAGGCCTGCGGCCGCTCCGTGCACCGAGGCGGCCGCGGTCGGTGCGGCGGCACTCACGCCCTCGGTGGCGGCGGCGACCTCCACCCTGTCCCGTCCCGCGGCCTTGGCCGCGTACATGGCACGGTCCGCCCGCACCAGCAGCCGCGACAGCAGGTCGGCGTCGGTGGTCGGCGCCGAGGCGCTCGGCTCGGGACCGGCGACGGCCACGCCGGCGCTGACGGTGACCGCCTCGACACCGGGCACCCGCGCGGAGGCGACGGCAGCGCGCAGGCGCTCGGCGGCGGCCGTCGCGTCCTCGGCGGTCGGCCACGCGCCGACCCAGGCCATCTCCTCACCGCCGAGGCGCACGGCCAGGTCCCCGCCGCGGACGGCGCCCCGCAGCACTTCCGCGACCGCCACCAGCACCTGGTCACCGGCGTCGTGACCGAGGGCGTCGTTGACGGCCTTGAACGCGTCGACGTCGAGCAGCACCACTGCCACGCGGTCACCGGAGGGCGCCGCCGCCCGCAGCGCGGGGAAGTGCGCGACCATCCCCCGCCGGTTGAGCAGACCCGTCAGGGGATCGGACAGGGCCCTGGTGGCCTCGTCGGCGAGCGCCGATCGCCAGGCCTCCCGCGCGGAGGCCGACACCCAGCAGGCCGCGGCCGTCACCGCCACCGTCGAGACCGCCACGTACCAGCCCAGCGGGCCGGTGCCCTGCTGGCTGAGGACGAGGGTGCCCTGGCACAGCATCAGCGCGGAACCTGCCACCACCGAGGCGCGCGCGGAGCTGAGGGCCCCGGCGCTGATGGCGAGGCTGACCAGGCCGGCGGTCACGATGACGTCGTGGCCGGGGGACTCGGACCACACCGCGTCGGCGGTGACCGCCACCGCCCCGACGACGTGCAGCGCAGCTGCAGCCGCTGAGCTGAGGCCGCGGGGGGCGGCCACCGCGACGAGCAGGACCACCGCCCACACCGCGGCGCTGGCGACGACCACGCCGCTGCGGATGCTGACGTGCGCACCGGCGGCCACCGCGAGGTGTCCCAGGTGCAGGCAGACGATGGCCGCGGCGACCGCGGCGACCACTCGCGCGCGCAGCCGGGGTGACTGCTCGGCGGCCAGAAGGTGCACCTGCCGGACATCGGTGCGCGGGGCGGGGGACCTTGAGCGGCAGGTCGGCCCGGCCACCCGCTCGGAGGTGCGCGGTAGGGTCGCCGGGCACCTGCCGATCGCCGGCCGCCTCAGAGCTCAGGAGTCCCCTTGTCCGTCGGAGATGTCGCGGGGCTCGTCGCGGCCCTCGCCTTCGTCGTCCTGGTCGCGCTGCTCGCGCGCCCGATCCTCAAGCTGGGGCAGGTGCTCGACGAGGCCCGCACCGCGATCAAGGGGGTGTCGGACTCCACCGTCCCGCTCATCGCCGAGGTGACCACCACGGTGGGCCAGGCGAACGAGCAGATGGAGAAGATCGACACGATCACGACCAACGCCGCCCAGGTGAGCACCAACGTCTCGGCGCTGACGGCGCTGTTCGCGGCCACCCTCGGCTCGCCGGTGGTCCGCGCCGCCGCCTTCACCTACGGGGTGCGCCAGGCCGTGGCCGGTCGCCGCGCCGGCCGGCGGGCCGCCGCCCGCCAGGGGGCCTGAGCCGTGGGCAAGCTGGTGCTCGTGGGGCTCGGCGCGGTCGCCGCCGCGGTGGGCGCGGTGCAGGCCGTCCGCACGGTGAGCACGTCCGAGGGCGGCTGGTCCGGCTTCGCCGACGGCCTGCGCGACTTCGCGGCCGACGTGCGCTCCGGCGCCGCCGAGCGCGAGGAGCAGCTGCGCATCGCCCTGGGCGTGGACACCGGCACCATCGACGAGGCCACCGTCCGCGACCTGCTCGAGAACCCGACCGCGCCCCGCCGCGGGCAGCACGCCGGCTGACGCCCGCCCGCGCGCTGCACCCCCCGCACCCCGACCTCGCACAGACCACCCCAGGAGGGGACCCGTGGAGACCGCCGAGATCCGCCGGCGCTGGCTCGACTTCTTCGAGGCCCGCGGCCACACCGTGGTGCCCAGCGCCTCGCTGATCAGCCCCGACCCGGCCCTGCTGTTCACGGTGGCCGGCATGGTGCCGTTCATCCCCTACCTCACCGGCCAGCAGACGCCGCCGTACAGCCGCGCCACCAGCGTGCAGAAGTGCGTGCGCACCCTGGACATCGACGAGGTCGGCAAGACCACGCGCCACGGCACGTTCTTCCAGATGAACGGCAACTTCTCCTTCGGCGACTACTTCAAGGAGGGGGCGATCACCTACGCGTGGGAGCTGGTCACCTCCCCGCAGTCCGCCGGCGGGTACGGGTTCGACCCCGAGAAGATCTGGGTCACCGTCTACGAGGACGACGACGAGGCGCACGCCCTGTGGCGGCGCGTCGCGGGCCTGCCGGCCGAGCGCATCCAGCGCCGCGGCCGCAAGGACAACTACTGGCACACCGGCGCCCCGGGCCCCGGCGGCCCGTGCAGCGAGATCTACGTCGACCGCGGCCCGGAGTTCGGCCGCGAGGGCGGTCCCGTCGTCGACGAGGACCGCTACCTGGAGATCTGGAACCTGGTCTTCATGCAGCACCAGCTGGCCGACGTGCGCTCCAAGGAGGAGTTCACGGTCACCGGGCCGCTGCCCAAGCAGAACATCGACACCGGCATGGGCCTGGAGCGCGTGGCCTACCTGCTGCAGGGCGTCGACAACCTCTACGAGATCGACCAGGTGGCCCCGGTGCTGCACCGCGCCGCCGACCTCGCCGGCGTGCGCTACGGCGCCGACCACGAGGCCGACGTCCGCCTGCGCGTGGTGGCCGACCACGTCAGGTCCGGCCTCATGCTCATGGGCGACGGCGTCACGCCGTCCAACGAGGCCGGCGGCTACGTGCTGCGCCGCATCATCCGCCGCGCGGTGCGCGCCATGCGCCTGCTCGGCGTCGACGCGCCCACGCTGCCCGAGCTGCTGCCGGTCTCCATGGAGGCCATGGCCCCGGCCTACCCCGAGCTGCGCGACGGCTTCGGCCGCACCAGCGCCGTCGCCTACGCCGAGGAGGACGCCTTCCGGCGCACCCTCGCGGCCGGCACGACGATCCTCGACACCGCGGTGTCGCAGGCGAAGAAGAGCTCCGCGGCCAGCGGGTCCGCGCCCCGGCTCTCGGGCGAGCGCGCCTTCGAGCTGCACGACACCTTCGGCTTCCCCATCGACCTCACCCTGGAGATGGCCGCCGAGCAGGGCGTCGACGTGGACGCCGACGGCTTCCGCCGCCTCATGACCGAGCAGCGCACCCGCGCCCGCGAGGACGCGCGCGCCAAGCGCGCCGGCCGCACGGACACCGCCGGCTACCGCGAGGTCGCCGACGCCCTGGGCCGCGACGTGGACTTCCTCGGCTACGAGGTGCTGTCCGCGGAGGGCCGCGTGGTGGGGCTCCTGCGCGACGGCGCCAGCGTGCCGGTGGCCCTGGCCGGCGACGACGTCGAGCTGGTGCTCGACAGGACGCCCTTCTACGCCGAGAGCGGCGGCCAGCTGGCCGACCGCGGGCGGCTCACGGTCACCGGCCCGACCGGCACCCGCGCCGTGGTCGAGGTCAGCGACGTGCAGCGGCCGATCCCGGGCCTCAACGTCCACCACGCGACCGTCGTGTCCGGTGAGGTGGCCGTCGGCGACCCGGTCGAGGCCGTGGTCGACGCCGGGCGCCGCCTGGCCGTGGCCCGCGCCCACACCGCCACGCACCTGGTCCACCAGGGCCTGCGCGACGCCCTGGGCCCGGACGGGACCCGCCAGGCCGGCTCGGAGAACGCCCCGGGCCGCCTGCGCTTCGACTACACGGCGCTGTCGGCGCCCTCGCCGGCGCAGCTGTCCGACGTCGAGGCCGAGGTGAACACCTTCCTCGCCGACGACCTGCCCGTGACCACCACGGTCACCGACCCGGAGTCGGCGCGCCGCGCCGGAGCGCTGGCCTTCTTCGGGGACAAGTACGGCGACCGCGTGCGCATGGTCGGCATCGGGGAGTGGTCCAAGGAGCTGTGCGGCGGCACCCACGTGGAGCGCACCGGGCAGCTGGGCGTCGTCGCGCTGCTCGGGGAGCAGTCCATCGGCTCCGGCACGCGTCGCGTGGAGGCCCTGGTCGGGCCCGACGCGCACGCCCACCTCGCCCGCGAGTCCGCGCTGGTGAGCCAGCTGACCGGCCTGCTCAAGGTGCGCTCCGAGGAGCTGCCCGACCGCGTCTCCGCCCTGCTGGACCAGCTCAGGGAGGCCGACCGCACCATCGCCGCCGCCCGCGCCAAGGAGGTGCTGGCCGGTGCTGGCGCGCTCGCCGCGGGAGCGGAGCTGGTGGGCGGCTCCGCCGCCGACGCGGTGCGGCTGGTGGCCACCGGCGCCGGGGAGGTGGCCTCCGCCGACGACCTGCGCACCCTCGCGCTCGACGTGCGCGGGCGCCTGGGGGAGTCCGCCGCGGTCGTCGCCGTGGGCGGCGTGGCCAAGGGCCGCCCCGTCGTCGTCATCGCCACCAGCCCCGCGGCCCGCGCCGCCGGGCTCAGGGCGGGCGCCCTGGTGCGCGTGGCCGCCACCGCGCTCGGCGGCGGCGGCGGGGGCAAGGACGACGTCGCCCAGGGCGGCGGCACCGACGCGCAGGCCCTGCCCGCCGCCCTCGACGCCGTGCGCTCCGCCGTCGCCCAGGCGGTCGGCGCGGCGTGAGGCGCTCGTGAGGCGCTCGTGAGGAGGGGCGTCCGGCTCGGCGTGGACGTCGGGTCGGTGCGCGTCGGGCTCGCCGCGTGCGACCCGTCCGGCCTCGTCGCCTCCCCGGTGGAGACGCTGCGGCGGGACCGCACGCAGGGCTCTGACCTGCGACGCATCGTCACGGAGGTCGCTGACAGGGAGGCCGTGGAGGTCGTCGTCGGCCTGCCGGTGTCGCTGTCGGGACGGGAAGGACCAGCGGCGGCGGCCGTCCGTGACTACGCTGCTGACCTGGCAGGCAGGGTCGCGCCGGTGCCGGTGCGGCTCGTGGACGAGCGGTTGAGCACTGTCAGCGCCCACCAGGCGCTGGCGGCCTCCGGGCGGCCCGGCCGTCGCCACCGCGAGGTGGTCGACCAGGTCGCGGCGGTGCTCATCCTGCAGACGGCCCTGGACGCGGAGCGCGCCTCGGGCCGGCCACCGGGGTCGACCGTCGACCCCGGGCCCGCTCCCGGCTGAGGCCGGAGGCGGGGGGAAGGGGCTGTGCGCGTCGATGGCTGGCTTGTCGCTGGAGGACCTGCCGGGGACCCCGGAGTCCCGCTCGTCCTCCGGGGACGGCGCGGGCGGGGGCTCGAGGTCCTCGAAGCGGCACGCCGAGCGCGGTGACCGCGACCGCCGCCGCCAGCGCCGCCGGCGGGTCGCGCTGGCCGTGCTGGCCGTGTGCGCCGTCCTCTTCGGCGCCTCGGCGGTGCTGGTCGGCGGCCAGGTCAGGTCCCTGGTCGCCTCCGTCACCGACAGCGGCGACTACGAGGGCGCCGGCAGCGGAGCGGTGACGGTCACCATCCCCGCGGGCGCCTCGGGCCGCACCATCGCCTCCGTGCTGGCCGAGGCCGGCGTGGTGAAGACGCCGGGGGCGTTCGTCGCGGCGGCCGCGGACGAGCCCCGCGCCTCGAGCATCCAGCCCGGCACCTACGAGCTGCGCCAGGAGATGTCGGGGGCGGCGGCCATCGCGATGCTGCTCGACCCCGAGGCGCGCACCTCCTTCCGGGTGCAGGTGCCCGAGGGCTACACCGCCTCCCAGATCTACCAGCGCCTGTCGGAGGCCACCGGCCTGCCCGCCAGCGACTACGAGGGCGCCGCCCAGGACCCCCAGCTCGGCCTGCCCGCTGACGCGCAGGGCGCCGTGGAGGGCTACCTGTTCCCCGCGACCTACACCTTCGACCCCGGCACCACCGCCCTGGAGCAGATGCAGGCGATGGTGCAGCGCACCCAGCGGGCCATGGACGACGTCGGCTTCCCCGCCGACCCGGCCGAGCGCCACCGCCTCATGACCGAGGCGAGCCTGGTGCAGAAGGAGGGCGCCAACGCCGAGGACATGGCCAAGGTCGCCCGGGTGATCGAGAACCGCGTGGCCGCGGGGCAGCCGCTGCAGTTCGACACCACGGTGAACTACGCCACCGGCAAGACCGGGCTGACCACCACCGCCGAGGACCGCGCGAACACCTCGCCGTACAACACCTACCTCTACCCCGGGCTGCCGCCGGGGCCGATCTCCTCCCCCGGGGAGGACGCCATGCGGGCTGCGCTGCAGCCCGCCGCCGGCGACTGGCTCTACTTCGTGGTGACCGACCCCAGCACGGGGGAGACGAAGTTCGCCGCCACCTACGCCGAGCACCAGCGCAACGTCGCCGAGTTCCAGGCCTGGCTGCGCGCCAACCCCCAGGGCTGAGCGTGAAGGCCGCCGTCTGGGGCTCGCCGATCGCCCACTCCCTGTCCCCGGCGCTGCACCGGGCCGCCTACCGCGAGCTCGGGCTGGACTGGACCTACGAGCGGCGCGAGGTCGGCACCGAGGCGCTGCCGGCGGCGGTCGCCGCGCTGGACGGGCGGTGGGCCGGCGTCTCGCTGACCATGCCGCTGAAGCAGGCGGTGCTGCCGCTGGTCGCCAGCGCCTCCGAGCTCGCGCTGGCGGTGGGCGCCGTCAACACCCTGGTGCCGCAGCCCGGGGCCCCCGGGGCCTGGCGCGGGGAGAACACCGACGTGCACGGCGTGGTCGCCGCCCTCGGCGAGGCCGGCGTCGCGCGCGCCCGGACGGCGGCGGTGCTGGGCGGCGGGGCCACGGCGGCCTCGGCCGTGGCGGCCCTCGCGCAGCTGGGCGTCCCCGAGCCGCTGGCCGTGGTCCGCTCCGTGGGGCGCGCCAGGGCCCTGGTCGAGGTCGGGCACCGCCTCGGCGTGCAGGTGCACCTGCGGCCCTGGACCGACGCCGCGGCGGTGGCCCGCGAGCTCGCCGGCTGCGACGTGGTCGTCTCCACCGCGCCGGCCGGTGCCGCCGACGCCGTCGCCGCGGCCCTCGCGGCGGACGCGGCCGGTGGCCGGGCGCCGGCGGGGGCGCTGCTCGACGTCGTGTACGCGCCGTGGCCGACCGCCCTCGCCCGCGCCTGGGCGGCCGCCGGGGCGCCCGCGGTGGGCGGCTTCGCCATGCTCGTGCACCAGGCCGAGCGCCAGGTCGAGCTCATGACCGGCCGCACCGCGCCGCTGGACGTCCTGCGCGCCGCCGGTGAGGCGGCCATGGCCGCCGCCGACGACGCCGACGCCGACGGCGACGCCGCCGGTGACGACCGCTGCCGCGGCGGCGGCTCACCGTCCCCCCACGCCCTCGTCAGCCGCTGAGCCGGCGCCCCGCCCGCTCCCGACGACGCCCTCGAGCCCCTCAAGCCCACCGCCCGGCGCGCCGATGGGACGCAGGACGGGAGGGCTGCGCCCTCGGTGCGTGAGCGGGAGGGCCGCATGGGCAGCTGGAGCGGTGCGGACGACGACTTCGGGGTGACCTGGAGCGCGGCCGACGACCCGGCGACCCCCGCGGCGCCGTGGGAGCCGTCCTCCCTGCTGCAGGACGACCCGCTGCTGCCGCCCCCCGGGGCCGGGCACCCCGGGGTGCCCTCCCAGCTGCCCCCCTCCGGCGCGCACGACGACGCCCGCGTGGCCCGCACCGGCGGCGCGGTCGACGAGGGCGCCACCCTCGACATCACCGCCGTCCTCCTGGCGATGCTCGACTCCGGCGCCTCCGACCTGCACCTGACGGCCGGGGCGCCGCCCACGGTCCGCCTGCACGGCGGGCTGCGCCCGCTGCAGGGCTTCGAGGTCCTCAGCGGCGCGGTCCTGCAGCGCAGCCTGTACGGGATGCTCACCCAGAAGCAGCGGGTGCGCTTCGAGGAGGACCTCGAGCTCGACTTCGCCCACTCCGTGCCCGGCCGGGGCCGCTTCCGCGTCAACGTCTACCGCCAGCGCGAGTCGCTGGGCGCGGCCTTCCGCGTCATCCCAGCGGAGATCAAGCCGCTGGACGCCCTCGGCATCCCGCCGGCGGTGGCGCACTTCGCGGGCCTGCCGCGCGGCCTGGTGCTGGTGACCGGCCCCACCGGCTCGGGCAAGTCCACGACCCTGGCGGCGCTGGTCGACCTGGCCAACTCCACCCGCAGCGACCACATCATGACCGTCGAGGACCCCATCGAGTTCCTCCACCGGCACAAGAAGTGCCTGGTCAACCAGCGCGAGGTGGGCGAGGACACCCACTCCTTCGCCGCGGCCCTCAAGCACGTCCTGCGCCAGGACCCCGACATCATCCTCGTCGGCGAGCTGCGCGACCTCGAGACCATCTCGGTGGCCCTGACCGCCGCCGAGACCGGCCACCTGGTCTTCGCCACCCTGCATACCCAGGACGCCGCCCAGACCATCGACCGCATCGTCGACGTCTTCCCCGCCGAGCAGCAGGAGCAGGTCCGCGCGCAGCTGGCCGGGGCGATCCAGGGCGTGGTCTGCCAGACGCTGTGCAAGACCGCCGACGGCAAGGGCCGCGCCGTCGCCACCGAGGTGATGATCGCGACCCCCGCGATCCGCAACCTCATCCGCGAGGGCAAGACCCACCAGATCTACTCGGCGATGCAGGCCGGCGGCGCCCACGGCATGCACACCCTCGACCAGCACCTGGCCGACCTCGTGCGCCGCGGGCGGGTCACGCGCGCCGAGGCGGCCGACAAGGCGCACAGCCCCGAGGACTTCGCCCGCCTGGTCAGGTCGTTCTGATGGCCACCTCGACGCTGTTCGAGTACACCGTCCGCGACGCCAGCGGCAAGCTCGTCAGCGGCAAGATGGAGGCCGCCGACGAGTCCGCGCTGGTCAGCCGGCTGCGGGCGCAGGGGTCCGCGCCGCTGAGCATCAAGCAGGCGGGAGTGGGCCTCAACCGCGAGATCCGGATGCCCGGCAGCGACCGCGTGCCCCTCAAGGACCTCGCGGTGATGTCCCGGCAGTTCGCCACCATGATCAGCTCAGGCTTGTCGCTGCTGCGGGCGCTGACCATCCTCGCCGAGCAGACGCAGAACAAGGCCCTGGCCAAGGTGCTCGCCACCGTCACCACCGACGTGCAGGGCGGCTCGTCGCTGTCGGTGGCCATGGCCAAGCACCCGCGGGCCTTCCCCCCGCTCATGGTCAACATGACCCGCGCCGGCGAGGTCGGCGGCTTCCTGGAGGCCGTCCTGCTGCAGGTGGCCGACAACTTCGAGGCCGAGGTCAAGCTCCGCGCCAAGATCAAGTCGGCGATGACCTACCCGGTGGTCGTCTTCGTCATCGCGATCGTCGCGGTGGTGGGGATGCTGCTCTTCATCGTCCCGATCTTCGCGGACATGTTCTCCAGCCTCGGCGGCGAGCTGCCCCTGCCGACCCGGATCCTCGTGGTGCTCTCCGACGGGCTGCGGTTCACCGCACCGGGGCTGCTGGTGCTCGCGGTGGTGGGTGCCGCCGCCTGGGGCCGCTACCGCCACCACGCCCGCCTGCGCGCCGTCGTCGACCCGCTGAAGCTGCGGGTGCCGGTCTTCGGGCCCCTCTTCACCAAGATCGCGCTGTCGAGGTTCACCCGCAACCTCGGGATGATGATGCGCTCGGGGGTGCCCATCCTCCAGGCCCTGGAGATCGTCGGCTCCACGGCGGGCAACGTCGTCCTCGAGCGCGCCGGGGTGGCGCTGCAGGAGAGCGTGCGGCGCGGCGACTCCATGGCCGGACCCCTGACCTCCCACGCGGTCTTCCCGCCGATGGTGGCGCAGATGCTGGCCGTGGGCGAGGACACCGGGGCGCTCGACACCATGCTCGAGAAGGTCTCGCAGTTCTACGACCAGGAGGTCGAGGCGACCGCTGACGCGCTGACGAGCCTCATCGAGCCGCTCATGATCGCCGTCCTCGGCAGCGTCATCGGCGCCATGATCATCGCGCTCTACATGCCCATCTTCTCGGTGTTCACGCTCATCAACTGACGCTGCGCGACCGGAACCGCAGGGCGCTCACCGTGCGTGGTGGGCGCCCTGCGCCGTCCGGGTGAGCACCCTCCCCGCGCGTCAAGCCCCCCACCGCGCTGTCGATACCGGAAGGGCAAGGAGGCTCGCGGGTGCCGCGGGTCCAGGTCTCGAGAAGGGGGAGCCGGCCATGATGGCTCGCATCCGCAAGTCCATGGAGGAGAAGGACCAGGGCTTCACCCTGATCGAGCTCCTCGTCGTCATGATCATCATCGGCATCCTCGCGGCGATCGCAGTGCCGGTGTTCCTGTCGCAGCGCGCCAAGGCGCGCCTCACGTCGGCCAAGTCCGACGCCAGCGTCATCTCCAAGGAGCTGGCCGCCTACTACGTCGACGGCTCGTCCGCCCTGTCCGTCAGCGGCGCGACCGCTGGTGGCACCTGGACCGTGGCCACCACCGCGGCCACGCCGGTCACGGTCACCACCGGCAAGCTCAGCCCCGGCAACGTCGTCACCGCCGGCAGCGGCACGACCACCGGCACCTACTGCGTGCTGGTCAGCACCAGCACCAGCGGCGACGGCAACGTCACGGTCACCTCCCAGGGCCTGACGGTCAACTCCCCGTCCGCGACCACCTGCACCGCCGCCTGACCCACCCCTGAGCCGCGGGGGGGGGGGGGGGGGGGGGCCCCCCCCCCCCCCCCCCCCCCACCCCCCCCCCAAACCGCCGCCGCGGCGGGGGGGCG
>NZ_JBQXXG010000016.1:0-86776 GCF_052644995.1 Quadrisphaera sp. KR29 | reverse complement strand
CCGGGGGGGGGGGGGGGGGGGGGGGGGGGGGGGGGGGGCCCCCCCCCCCCCCGCCGGCGGGGGGGGGGGGGGGGGGCGGCCCCCCCCCCCCCCGGCCCCGGCGCTCGGGGAGGTGCTCACTCCTGCGAGGAGCCCTCGCCGCCCTCGGGCGCGGCGTCGCCCTCGGCGCTCTCGGACTCAGGGGCGTCCTTCTCGATGCCGGCCTCGGCCTCGGCCTCGGCGAGCTCGGCCTCCAGGTCCTCGGCGGTCGGGGCGGCGGAGACGTTGACGACGGCGGTCTCGGCGTCGACGGCCAGCTCCACGCCCTGCGGCAGGGACAGCTGGCCGGCGGTGACGATGGTGCCGGCGGTGAGGCCCTCGACGTCGACCTCGACGGCCTCGGGGAGGTCGGTCGCCTCGGCGGTCACCGCGAGGGTGCCGGACTCCACCGACACCACGGTCTGCGGGGCGGCCTCGCCCGTGGTGCGCACCGGGACCTGCACCTCGATGCGCTCACCGCGGCGGACCACCACGAGGTCGACGTGCTCGATCTCGCGGCGCACCGGGTCGACCTGGACGGCCTTGACCACGGCCAGCTGGCTGCCGCCGTCGGCGAGCTGCAGGTCGACCAGGGCGTTCGGGTTCTTGACCAGCAGCATCGTCTCGTGGCCCGGCAGAGTCACGTGCAGCGGGTCCTGGCCGTGGCCGTAGACGACGGCGGGGATCTGGTGGGCGCGGCGCACGCGGCGGGCGGCGCCCTTGCCGAACTCGGTGCGGGTGGCAGCGTTGAGCTGCGTGCCGGTGTTCTGGGCCATGGGGGGCTCCTGGTGATCGGTGGGTCGGTCTGCTGCTCGACGGTCTCCGCCGCCCCGGCGCGCGACCGGGGGGCGGGCCGGAGGACCGGCCACCGCGTCGATCACGGAGCGGGCCCGCCGCCGGCGGCTCCCGCCACCTGCTCGGGCCCCTCCCTCGCCGAGGAGCGGGGCCAGCCTACCGGCTCGCGCCGGGTGCCAGGACGAGGCGGCCGACCAGGCCCACGCACACCGCCCAGGCCACCACCACGAGCACGTCCCCGAGGTGCAGGCCGTGCTCGGCGGTCAGGGGCAGCACGACGGGGCCCTGGAAGCGGTGGTCGCCGGCCACGACGGCGAGGGACAGGACGGACAGCACCACCACCACGGGCAGGCCCGCGGCGGCCCGGCTCAGGAGGGGCGGCACCGGGTCACGGTAGCCGCGCCGGCAGGGCCCGCGCCGAGCGCGCGAGCCCGTCCGGGCGGGTCAGCTGTTGCCGTCGAAGAGGCTGGTCACCGAGCCGTCGTCGAAGACCTCGCGGATCGCGCGGGCGATGAGCGGGGCGATGGAGAGCACCACGAGGCTGGGGAACTGGTGCGCCGGCGGGATCGGCAGCGTGTTGGTGACGACGACCTCGGAGATCGGGCTGTCCTTGAGGCGGGCGGCAGCCGGGCCCGACAGGATCGGGTGGGTCGCCGCGACGATGATCTCCTTGGCGCCGTTGTCCTTGAGCGCCTGCGCCGCCTGGACGATGGTGCCGCCGGTGTCGATCATGTCGTCGACCAGCACGCACGTGCGGCCCTCGACCTCGCCGACCAGCTCGTGGACCTGCACCTGGTTGGGCCGGTTCGGGTCGCGGCGCTTGTGGATGATCGCCAGCGGGGCGCCCAGCTTGTCCGACCAGACGTCGGCCAGCCGCACGCGCCCGGCGTCCGGGGAGACCACCGTGAGCATGTTGGCGTCGGCCACCCGGGCGCGCACGTAGTCGGACAGCAGCGGCAGGGCCCACAGGTGGTCGACCGGGCCGTCGAAGAAGCCCTGGATCTGGGCGGTGTGCAGGTCGACGGACATGAGGCGGTTGGCGCCCGCGGTCTTGAACAGGTCGGCCATGAGGCGGGCGGAGATCGGCTCGCGGCCGCGGTGCTTCTTGTCCTGGCGCGCGTAGCCGTAGAAGGGGGCCACCACCGTGATGCGCTTGGCCGAGGCGCGCTTGAGCGCGTCGACCATGATGAGCTGCTCCATGATCCACTGGTTGATCGGGGCGCAGTGGCTCTGCAGCACGAAGGCGTCGCAGCCGCGCACGCTCTCCTCGAAGCGCACGTAGGTCTCGCCGTTGGCGAAGTCGTAGCTGGAGGACGGCACCAGCGCGGCACCCAGCTCGGAGGAGACCTCCTCGGCCAGCTGCGTGTGCGCACGCCCGCTGATGAGGACGAGCCTCTTCTCGCCCTGGGTGGTGATGCCGGTCATGCCTGCTCCTCCTGCTCGTCCCGCGCACCGGCGGGCCCGTCCGTGGGTGCCTCGCGCGCCGCCGCCGCGGCCCGGGCCGACGCGCTGCCGGGGCGCTTGCGCTCCGTCCAGCCGTCGATGTTCCTCTGCCGCCCGCGCCCGACGCCGATCGCCCCGGCCGGCACGTCCTCGGTGATGACCGACCCGGCGGCCGTGTAGGCGCCGGCGCCGATGGCCACCGGGGCCACCAGCACGCTGTCGCTGCCGACGAAGGCGGCGTCGCCCACGCGCGTGCGGCCCTTGGTCTGGCCGTCGTAGTTGGCGAAGATCGTGGCGGCGCCGATGTTGGCGCCTCTGCCGATCTCGGCGTCGCCGACGTAGGACAGGTGCGGCACCTTGCTGCGCGCGCCGATGACGGCGTTCTTGGTCTCCACGAAGGCGCCGACCTTGCCCTCCTCGCCCAGGCGCGTGCCGGGCCTGAGGAAGGAGAACGGCCCGACGGTGGCGCCGGCGCCGACGACGGCGAGCGTCCCGTGCGTGCGCTGCACCACGGCCCCCTCCCCCACCTCGCAGTCGGTGAGGGTGGTGTCCGGGCCCACCACGGCGCCGGTCGCCACGCTCGTGGCACCCAGCAGCTGCGTGCCGGGCAGCAGCGTGACGTCGGCCCCCAGGTCGACGTGGACGTCCACCCAGGTCGTCGCGGGGTCGACCACGGTCACCCCGGCGCGCATGTGCGCCTGCAGCACGCGGCGGTTCAGCGCAGCCCCCAGGGCGGCGAGCTGCACCCTGTCGTTGACGCCCTCGACCTCGCTGGCGTCGGCCACCGGGCGGGCCGCCACGCGGTGGCCCTCGCCGCGCGCCAGGGCCAGCACGTCGGTGAGGTAGACCTCGCCCTGCGCGTTGCCGCGGCCGACCCGCGGCAGGGCGGCGGTGAGCACGCCGGCGTCGAACGCCCAGATGCCGGTGTTGACCTCCGTGATCGCCCGCTGGGCCTCGGTGGCGTCCTTCTGCTCGACGATGGAGGCCACGGCGCCGTCCTCGTCGCGCAGGACGCGCCCGTAGCCGGTGGGGTCGGGCAGCACGGCGGACAGCACCGTCACGCCGTTGCCGTCCGCCTCGTGCGCGGCGACGAGCTCGGCGAGGGTCTGCGCGCGCAGCAGCGGCACGTCGCCGAAGGTCACCACGACGGTGCCGGTCAGCGGGCCGGCCGCCTCGCCGCGCTCGCGCGCCAGCGCGTCGAGCCCGCACTGGACCGCGCGGCCCGTGCCGGGCACGTCGTCCTGGTCGGCCACGAGCACGTCGGCGTCGACCTCCAGGGCGTGCGCCGCGACGCGCTCCCGCTCGTGCCGGACGACGACGACGAGGCGCTCGGGCTGCGCGCCCCGCGCGGCCGCCAGGGCGTGCCCGAGCAGGGTGCGGCCGCCGATGCGGTGGAGGACCTTGGGGGTCGCCGACCTCATCCGGGTGCCCTCACCGGCGGCGAGGACGACGACGGCGGCCGGGCGGGTCGAGCTCACGCGCACGCGCTCCCTGGCGAGGGGGTGGGGGGCAGGTGGGACCCTACCCGCGGCCCGCCACGGGTCCGGGAGCGCCCTGGGGCGGGCTCGGGCCACCTGCCGGTGGTCACCGGCGTGCGGCCGGCAGCTCCCCCGGGAAGATTCGAACCTCCGTGACCGCCTTCAAAGGGCGGCGTCCTAGGCCTCTAGACGACGGGGGAAGGGGTCGCGGGCAGCGCCCGCGGCACCACCTTCCCACGCGGGAGCCGTGAGCAGGTAGGTGCCGCCCCGGGGGCACCGGCCGGGGCGCGCCGGTCCCTACCGGGACAGGCGCAGCTGGAGCACGTCGCCCGGCGCGGAGGGCCGCGGCGGCGACCACGCGGCGGGCTGGCGCGCTGGGTCCCCGGACGGCTCGAAGACGGACGCCGGGAGGGTGTCGGGCACCAGTTCGACCATCGTCTCGCGCGCCTCGGCGAGGCGTCCGGCGCGGGCGATGGCCACCCCGAGGACCACCGCGACGACGGGGCTGAGCACCAGCCAGCCGATGACCCCGAGCACGAGCGCCACGACGCCTCCTCCTGGGGCCGGCGGCCCCGTCGGCCACTGCTTCGGCGCAGCAGCCGCTCTGCTTGACCATCCTGGCGGGCCGCCACCCGATCGGCCGCACGCCGCGCCCGGCGGGCGCCGGCCCCCGGTGCGGCACGATGGGGCCCACAGCCGGTCGAGCAGGGAGGGCGGTGCCGCCGTGAGCCGCACGCGGATGACGGGCGCGGAGCGGCGCGAGCAGCTCCTCGTCGTCGGGCGCGGGCTGTTCGCCCAGAAGGGCTTCGACGGCACCAGCGTCGAGGAGGTCGCCGCCCGCGCCCGCGTCTCCAAGCCGGTGGTCTACGAGCACTTCGGCGGCAAGGAGGGCCTGTACGCCGTCGTCGTCGACAGGGAGGTCCGGGCCCTGCTCGGGGCGCTCAGCTCCGCGCTCGACGCCCGGGCCCACCCCCGCGTGCTGCTGGAGCGGACCACGCTCGCGCTGCTGGGCTACGTGGAGGAGAACACCGACGGCTTCCGCATCCTCGTGCGCGACTCCCCCGTCGCGCAGACCACCGGCACCTTCGCGAGCCTGCTGGGAGACGTCGCCACGCAGGTGGAGGAGATGCTGTCCGAGGAGTTCCGGCGCCTCGGGCTCAGCGTGGACGCCGCGCCGATGTACGCGCAGATGCTCGTGGGCATGGTGGCGCTGACCGGCCAGTGGTGGCTCGGCTCGCGCAGCCCCGACAAGGCCGTGGTGGCCGCCCACATCGTCAACCTCGCGTGGAACGGGCTGTCGGGCATGGAGCCCCACCCGCGCCTGACCCCGCACGCCGGCTGAGGGCCGGTGGACGCCCTGGGCGCCACGGGCCCCGTGGAGGACGACGAGGTCGACAGGCTGGTGGCCGCCTGGGCGCGCGAGCGCCCCGACCTGGACGCCTCCCCGCTGCTGGTGCTCTCGCGCGTCTCGCGGCTGGCCCACCACCTCGAGCGGGCGCGCGCGCAGGCCTTCGCAGCCACCGAGCTGGTGCAGTGGGAGTTCGACGTCCTGGCCGCGCTGCGCCGCTCCGGCGCCCCGCACGAGCTGTCGCCCTCGGCGCTGGCCGCCGCCACGCTGGTGACCAGCGGCACGATGACCACCCGGATCGACAGGCTCGCCGCGCGCGCCCTGGTCGAGCGCCGGCCCGACCCCGCTGACCGCCGCGGCGTCATCGTGCGGCTCACCGAGCAGGGGGCCCGCCGCGTGGACGCCGCCCTGGCCGACCTGCTGGCGCGCGAGCGCTCGGTGCTCGACGTGCTCGGGCCCGTGCAGGCCGAGCAGCTGGCGGCCCTGCTGCGCCGCCTGCTGGCGCCCTTCGAGGCCTGAGCCCCGCCCGGGCCAGCGCGTGTCGGTGGGCGCCGCCGGCAGCGTCCACAATGGGAGGGGACCGCACCCACCTCGCGGAGGAGTCGCTCCGGATGCCTGACACGTCGGACAGCTCGCTGGACCTGGGCGCCGCCCCCGGCGGCCCCACCTCGCCGGCGGACGGGCGCGGGCCGGGCGCCCTGGACCTCACCCCCGCGGCCCCGGTGCCCCCGGTCCCGGAGGACGAGGCGGAGGGCATGGTCCCGCTCGACCCGGCCACGCGCGCCGCGCTGGCCGAGCGGGCCCGGGCGTTCGTGGCCGACCTCGCCGGTCGCGACCCGCGCAGCCCGGAGTTCCAGCGCAAGATCGACGACGTCGTGCGCATGGGCGACCGGGAGGTGCGGGCCTCCTCCCAGGTCTCCAACCGGATGCTGCAGCGGCCCTCCTCCAGCCCCGCGGGCGCGGCGCGCAGGCCGGGCAGCGGGCCGGGCGCCGACGCGCAGGCGCAGGTCGCGGACACCCTGGCAGAGCTGCGCCGCACGGTCACCGACCTGGACCCGGGGCGGGCGGACCTGCGGGGCCCGCGCCGCTTCCTGGGGCTGCTGCCCGGCGGCAAGCAGGTCACCCGCTACTTCGAGCGCTACCAGGACGCGCAGAGCCAGCTGGACGCGATCATCCGCGCGCTGGCCTCCGGGCAGGACGCGCTGCGCCGGGACAACGCCGCCATCGAGCAGGAGAAGGCCGAGCTGTGGGCGACCATGGGCAAGCTGACCGAGTACGTGGTGCTCGCCCGGGCCCTGGACACGGCCACGCAGGAGAAGGTCACCGAGCTGTCGGTGAGCGACCCCCGGGCCGCTGAGGCGCTCACCGCGGACGCGCTGTTCCCCATCCGGCAGCGCCACCAGGACCTGCTGACCCAGCTCACGGTCAGCGCGCAGGGCTACCTGGCGCTCGACCTGGTGCGGCGCAACAACGTCGAGCTGATCAAGGGCGTCGACAGGGCGCAGACGACCACGGTCTCGGCGCTGCGCACCGCCGTCGTCGTGGCGCAGGCGCTCTCCCAGCAGCAGCTGGTGCTCGACCAGGTCAGCGCGCTGAACACCACCACCAGCTCGATGCTCGACTCCACGTCGCGGCTGCTGCGCCAGCAGACCGCGCAGGTGCACGAGCAGGCCGCCAGCTCCACGGTGGACGTGGAGGTGCTGCAGCGCGCCTTCGACGAGGTCTTCGCCACCATGGACGCCATCGACACCTTCAAGCTCCAGGCGG
Organism: Quadrisphaera sp. KR29; assembly: GCF_052644995.1. Classification (NCBI taxonomy): domain Bacteria; kingdom Bacillati; phylum Actinomycetota; class Actinomycetes; order Kineosporiales; family Kineosporiaceae; genus Quadrisphaera; species Quadrisphaera sp. KR29. The sequence continues at coordinate 79,927 of NZ_JBQXXG010000016.1, read as the reverse complement.
TGGAGAACCTCGCCACCACCGTCGACGCGCTCGAGGGCCAGATGCGCCGCTCGCGCTCCTACGTCGCCCGCGCCCGGCAGGCGGAGGAGCGGGAGGCCGCGGCGCAGATCGACGACGGCAGGTGAGCACGCCCACCGGCCAGCCGGGCCCGCCCACGGCCGCCGAGCTGCGTGAGCGCTCCCAGGAGGTCGCTCGCCGGGTCGGCCAGCAGGTCGGCCGGCAGGTCAGCACGGCGGCGCGCCGCCAGGGCTGGCGGGCGCGCACGTCGGCCTGGCTGCTGCTGCCGGTGGCGGGCCTGCCGTGGGTGGGCTTCGGGTACATCGCGCTCAAGGCGCGCCGCCCGCAGTGGGCCGGTGCGGCGCTGGTGCACCTGGGCGTCTCCGCGGGCGCCGTCAGCGCTCTGGTGGCGGGCGACTGGTGGACGGTGCTCGGCGTGCTCGCCGCCGGCGGCGGGTGGGGCGCGGGCGTCGTGCACGGCCTGGCGGCCAACCCGCGCTGGCTGCGGACCCGCGCGGCGCTCTCGCCCACCCCGTCGGCCCCCTGGCTGCCGCCGCTGACCGCCTCGTCGTCGTCCCCGGACGCCCTGGTGGGCATCGGTGCGGGCTCCGCCGGGGACCCGGCCCAGCGGGCCGCGCTGCACCAGCAGCGCCTGGAGGAGCTGGTCGACGTCACCGCCCGCGCCGGCACCGCGCTGCCGGAGGCCGCGCTGCCGCTGGTGCGGCAGCTGCACGACGCCGCCCTGCCGCTGCTGGCGAGGGCCGCCGGCGGCGGCCGGCCGGTGCCGGCGCTGGACCTGTACGAGGTGGAGGCCGTGGTCGGGGAGCACCTGCCGACAGCGCTGGGCCGCTACCTGGCGCTGCCGCCCGGGTACGTGCCGGACACCGTCGCCGACGCCGCGACCCCCGAGCAGGCGCTGCTCGCGCAGCTGCGCTCGATGGTCGAGCTGCTGGCGGAGGTGACCGACAGGCTGCACGAGCACGACGCGCGCGAGCTGCGCGTGCAGGCGGCCTTCCTGGGCGAGAAGGTCCGCCGCTCAGACCTGGACCTGTGAGCAGACCCGTGAGCCGACCCGTGAGCGAGGGGGCGCCGTGAGCAAGGAGGACCAGGACGACGACAAGGCCGCCGCGGCCGAGGCGCGCGAGATCGAGCGCTACGGCATCGACGAGCGGACGCTGACCCCCCTCGGGCTGACGACACCCGGCGGGAGGTACGTGCCCGAGGTGGTCGTCAACGTCGTCCGCTTCACGTGGCTCGGTGCGTGGATCGCGCTGTTCATGTGGGGGGCGACCCCGGTCGCGCTGGTGGTGATGTTCGCGTGGATCGCCGCGAACGGCGCGTACGCGAAGCACCGCCAGACGCTCCGCCGCGAGCGCAGGCGGCAGATCCAGGCGCACATCGCCGCCCGCGGCGGCATCCCCGCCGGCGGCGGGAGCGACGTGCTCGGCGCCGCCGGCGTCCCCGCGGCGCTCGCGAGCGCGCCTCCGGCGCCGGGCTCGTCGCCGGGGTCGCCACCGGGCGCGTCGCCTGTCGCAGCGGAGCAGGCGGCTCCCGTCGGGGGCCCGACGTCGCTGTCCGCGAGCCCCGCCGAGCGCGCGCTGTCGCGCACCCTGCGCCGGGTGGAGTCCTCGGAGCGGTTCGAGCGGCGCGACGTGGTGCTCGTCGGGGAGCTGGCCGACGTGCTCTTCCCGCTGCTGGCCAAGGTCGCCGAGCCCGGCGCCGACCCGCTGGTGCGCCAGGACGTGGAGACGATCGCCACCGACCACCTGCCGGACAGCGTCGACGCCTTCCTGGCGCTGCCCGCCGAGCACGTCCGGACCAGCCGCAACACCGCCGGCCGGACCCCCCTGGAGGAGCTGCGCCGCCAGCTGGACCTGCTGCTGACCGGCTGCGAACAGCTGCAGGAGGCGGTGCTGCGCTCCGACGTCGCCCGCCAGCAGGCGCAGTCGCGCTTCCTGGAGGAGAAGTTCCGCCCCAGCGGCCTGGACCTCTGAGGTCGACCTCCGACGTGGACCCCTGAACTGGCGCTCAGGTCCTTGATCGTCGCGGGACGAAGCCCGCGCCCCTCCCCTCGGCGACGATCATGGACCTCAGCGCCACCTCGAGGTCAGCCGGCGGCCTCGGCGGCCTCCAGCCACTCCTCCTCCAGCGCCTCCTTCTCGCTGAGCAGCTCGCGCAGCTCGGCGTCGAGGCGGGCGGCGCTGGCGTAGTCGGTGGCGCTGGCGGCGAGGGCGTCGTGGAGCTGGGCCTCGCGCTCGGACAGCTTGGCCAGCTGCCGCTCCAGGCGCGCCACTTCCTTGCGCGCCGCACGGGCCTCCGCGGCCGACGTCGCCGAGCCGTTCTGGCGCGGAGCCGCGTGATCGTCGCGGGAGGGGGAGGACGACGAGGCAGAGGCCACCGAGGCGGCAGCGGCCCCGGCCGCCCCGGCTCCCGACTGGCGCAGGCGCAGGTACTCCTCCACGCCGCCCGGCAGGTCGCGAATCGCACCGTCGCCGAGCAGGGCCACCTGCCGGTCGGTGGTGCGCTCCAAGAGGTACCTGTCGTGGCTGACCACCACGAGGGTGCCGGCGAAGCCGTCGAGCACGTCCTCGACGGCGGCGAGGGTGTCCGTGTCGAGGTCGTTGGTGGGCTCGTCGAGCAGGAGGAGGTTGGGCCCGCGCACCAGCAGCCGCGCCAGCTGCAGGCGGCGGCGCTCGCCACCCGACAGGTCGCGCACGTGCGTCCAGGCGCGGGCGGCGGGGAAGCCGAGGCGCTCCACCACGGAGGAGGCGGTGAGCTCCTTGCCGGTGGCGACGTCGAGCACGCTGGTGGCCTCGCGCTCCACGGTCTCCAGCACGCGCTGGTCGGCGACGGCGTCGAGCTCGCGCAGGTCCTGGCTGAGCACGCCGGTGACCACGGTCTTGCCGAGCTTCACGCGGCCGGCGTCGGGCTGCACCTGCCCGAGCAGGAGCCTCAGCAGGGTCGTCTTGCCCGAGCCGTTGACGCCCACCACCCCGACCCGGTCCCCCGGTCCGAGGCGCCAGGTGACGTCGTCGAGCAGCACCCGGCGCGACTCCCCCGACCCGACGGCCAGGGAGGCGCCCTCGACGTCGACGACGTCCTTGCCGAGGCGCGCCGTGGCCGTGCGGGCGAGGGCGAACGCGTCGCGCGGCGGCGGCTCGGCGGCGATGAGCGCGTTGGCGGCCTCGATGCGGAACCGGGGCTTGCTCGTGCGCGCCGGCGCCCCGCGGCGCAGCCACGCGAGCTCCTTGCGCAGCAGGTTGTCGCGCCGCTCGGCGGTCACCGAGGCGATGCGGGCGCGCTCGGCGCGGGCCAGCACGTAGGCGGCGTACCCGCCGTCGTAGGCGTCGACGACGCCGTCGTGGACCTCCCACGTCCTCTCGACGACGGCGTCGAGGAACCACCGGTCGTGGGTGACGACGACCAGGGCGCCCTGGGTGGGCTGCCAGCGCGTGCGCAGGTGGTCGGCCAGCCACGCGACGCCCTCGACGTCGAGGTGGTTGGTGGGCTCGTCGAGGAGCAGGACGTCGTCGTCGCCGGCCATGAGCCGCGCCAGCGCGACGCGGCGCCGCTGCCCGCCGGACAGCTGCCCCACGAGCGCCTCCGCGCCCCCGGGAGCGGCGGCGGGGCCCTCGAGCAGGTCGCCGAGCAGCCCGTCGAGCACCGAGCGGATCCGCGCGTCGGAGGCCCACACGTGGTCGGGCACGTCACCGACCACGGCCCGGCGGACGGTGTGGGAGGGGTCCAGGTCATCGGACTGCGAGAGCACGCCCAGGGTGGTGCCGCGGCTGCGGGTGGCCCGGCCGCCGTCGAGGGCCTGCGTGCCGGCCAGCACCCGCAGCAGGGTGGACTTGCCGTCGCCGTTGCGGCCGACCACGCCCACCCGGGCGCCGTCGTCGAGCCCGAGGGAGACGCCGTCCAGCACGGTGCGCGCGCCGTGGACGACGGTCGCGCCCTCGAGGTTCAGGAGGTGGGCCACACCCCCATCCTCCCCGACCCCGGGGGGGCTCCTCGGCGCGCTACCTCACCGTGGGGTGCGAGCCCGTCGACGGGTGGAACGGGGAGGGCGCCACCGCGTCGACCTGGCGGGCGCCGTGCACGGGCCCTGTGACGCGCCGCACGTCGGAGGCCAGGCCCGAGGCGGTCAGCGCCACCGCCAGCTCCAGCGCCGCCGACCTGTCCGGCACGAGCAGCGCCACCGTGGGCCCGGACCCGGAGACCAGCGCGCCGAGCACGTCGTGGTCGCGCCCGAGGTCGAGCACGCGGCGCAGCGCCGGGCGCAGGGAGCAGGCGGCGTCCTGCAGGTCGTTGACCAGGGCGGTACCCAGGGCACCGGCGTCGCCGCTGCGCAGCGCCTGCGCCAGGCCGGCGGGGACCTCGGGGTCCAGCGCGGGCGGCTGCTCGCCAGCGGCCTCGAGCATCCTGTCCCGCTCGCGGTACACCGCGGGCGTCGAGAGGCCGTCGTCGGCGATGGCGAGCACCCAGTGGAACTCCCCGCGCGCCAGCACCGGGGTGAGCAGGTCACCGCGGCCGACGCCGAGCGCCGTGCCGCCCATGAGCGCGAAGGGCACGTCGGCGCCGAGCTCGGCGCCCATCCGCTCCAGCTCGTCGCGGCCGGCGCCGGTGCCCCACAGCAGGTCGCAGGCCAGCAGCGCGGCGGCGGCGTCGGCGGACCCTCCGGCCATGCCCCCTGCGACGGGGGCGCTCTTGCGGATGGACAGCGCGACGTCGGCGGGCACCCCGGCGCGCTCGGCCAGCAGGTGCGCGGCGCGCACGGCCAGGTTGGTGCCGTCCAGCGGGGTGGCGGCGGCACCGGTGCCGCGCACGGAGACCGTCACGCCCGAGACGCCGTCGCGCGGGAGGCTCGCGCTGACCTCCTCGAAGACCGAGACGGCCTGGTAGACGCTCACCACGTCGTGGTAGCCGTCGTCCTCGAGCGCGCCCACCCGCAGCGCCAGGTTGATCTTGGCAGGCGCCCGGACGACCACCCGCTCCCCCGGTGCCGTCACCCGGCGCACCCTACGGGACGGCTCAGGTGGACGGCGGCGCAGCCGCGGCGCTGGCCTCGGCGAGGCGCGCGAAGGCCGCGACGTCGAGGCGCTCCCCCCGCAGGCCTGGGTCGACCCCGGCCGCGCGGCAGACCTCCTCCGCGCGCGCCGGCGAGCCCGCCCACCCGGCCAGCGCCGCGCGCAGCGTCTTGCGGCGCTGCCCGAAGGCGGCGTCCACGGCGGCGAAGACCTCCTCGCGCGAGGCGGCGGTGGTCGGCGGGTCGCGGCGCACGAGGCGGACCAGGGCGCTGTCGACGTTGGGCACCGGCCAGAACACCTGCCGCCCGACCGCGCCGGCCATCGAGGCCTCGGCGTACCAGGCGGCCTTGACGCTCGGCACGCCGTACGCCTTGGAGCCGGGGCCGGCGGCCAGCCGCTCGGCCACCTCGGTCTGCACCATGACGAGCACCTCGCGAAGCGCGGGGAAGCGCGCGAGCAGCGTGAGGATCACCGGGACGGCCACGTTGTAGGGCAGGTTGGCCACGAGCCTGGTCGGCGCGCCGGCGGCCGCTCCGGCCCGGCCGGCCAGCGACGGCAGCTCGGTGACCTCCAGGGCGTCGGCGCGCACCACCTGCAGGTGGGCCGCCAGGCCGCCGTCGGGGTCGGCGGCGAGGTCGGGACGGCGCCCGGCCACGGTCGCCGGCAGCTCGGCGGCCAGCCGCTCGTCGATCTCGACGACGACGACGCGCGCGCCGGCTGCCAGCAGCGCCAGCGTGAGCGACCCCAGGCCGGGGCCGACCTCGAGCACCACGTCGCCCGGCTGCACCCCGGCCCGGGCGGCGATGCGGCGCACGGTGCCGGCGTCGTGGACGAAGTTCTGGCCGAGCTGCTTGGTCGGGCGCACGCCGAGACGGCCCGCCAGGGCCCGCACGTCGGCGGGACCCAGCAGGCCGTCGTCAGCTGGTGAGTCGCTCAGGGGGTCGAGGCTAGACGGTGGGCCCTGCCGGGCCTCAGCGCAGGCCGAGCTTGCGGGTGCAGGACGGCCAGGCGCCCCAGCCCTGGGAGGCCTGGACCTTGGTCGCGATGGCGATCTGCTGCTCGCGGCTGGCCTGGTGCGGCATGCCGGAGCCGCCGAAGGCGCGCCAGGTGCCGGCGGAGAACTGCAGGCCGCCGTAGTAGCCGTTGCCGGTGTTGATCGACCAGTTGCCGCCGGACTCGCAGCGGGCGATGGAGTCCCACACCGAGCCGCCACCGACGGCGGGGGCCGCCGAGGGGGCCGGCGCCGGGCGCTCCTTGGTGCCCTTGACCTGGACCTGCGCGACGGGCGCGGTGACCACGCGGGAGCCGACCTCGGTCTTGGAGGCCTCCTGGCCGTCGCGGGTGACCACCTCGAAGGTGGTCTGCAGGGTGCCGGCGACGCCCTTGGTGGTGACCTCGGTCTGACCCTCGTAGAGGTCGTCGGACTCGCTGGTCTGCGTCTCGAAGGGGATCGAGGAGTCCTCGGTGACGGTCTGGGTGACCACGCGGACCACCTGAAGCCCGGCGCCGTCGACCACGGAGTCGGTCAGGGGCGCGGAGACCTCGTCGTCGGGGCCGAGTTCGACGCCGGCGTCCTCGAGGAGGTCGGCGTAGGTGGCGCCGGTGGAGGTCACGGGCGTGGTGGCGCCGTCGACGGTGACCTGCACGGTCTTGGGGGTGCTCACGGTCAGCGCCATGCCCGCCCGGCCGAGGGCCTGGGAGCGGGAGGCGGAGACCTCGGCGCCGTCGGCGCGCACCTGCAGGTCGGACAGGGCGTCGCCCACGGTGAGGGCGGTCGTCCAGCGGGTCTGGGTCTTGCCGTCCACGGTCAGCGTGATCGGGCGGGCGTGGCGGACGACGATGGTGTCGCCGTCGCCGACCTTGGCGCTCTCGGGCAGGGAGACCGCGTCGCGGGTGCCCAGCTCCACGTCGGCGGCGGCCAGCGCGGCGTCGACGGTGGTGCCGAACATGCGGACCTGGGAGGTCTGCCCGTCGACGTCGAGGTTGACGGTGGTGTCGTTGGCGGCCCACGCGGCGGTGCCGGCGACGAGGGCGGTGACGACGACGGCCTGGCCCGCGATGCGGGTCGCCCGGCCGGAGGGGATGAGGCGCACGAGGTCCCTAGCTTCGGTGTCCCCGGGCACAGGAACCGGACGGCGCTCGCGTGCGGCAGCCGGACGGCGAGGAGCGCGCGCCGGCGGCTCGGCCCGGCGGCGCCCGTGGTGGCTGGGAAGCGGGGCGAGCTCGCGGGAGGAGTCGTCGTCCGGGAGGTTTCCGATCCCGGCTGTCGGGGTACGACCGTAGGTGGACGCGTCCGATTCGTCCAGACCGCGCCGGCGCTGGCGCGGAATGTTGAAGGTTCCTTGACCTTCCCACGCCTCTTCTGCGGCGCACCCGGGGGGAAGGGTGACGGTCGGTGTGGACATCACCACAGACCGTAGAGGTACTCACTGCCCTGGCTCAGGATTCCCACGAGTTCCTCTTCGTCGTGTCGCAGCTCCGACGCGATCGCCCGAACGGTGAGAGGCACCAGGTGGCTCCCGTTCGGGCGCCCGCGGTGCGGCACGGGGGTGAGGTAGGGGGCGTCCGTCTCCACCTGGAGGAGGACCGGCGGCACCGCCCGGACCGCCTCCCGCAGCGCGTGGTTGCCCTTGAAGGTGACGGTCCCGGCGATGCTCAGGTACCAGCCGCGGTCGGCGCACCGGCGCGCCATCGCCGCGTCACCGGAGAAGCAGTGGAAGACCACGCGCTCCGGCGCACCCTCCGCCTCCAGGACGTCGAGGACCTCCGCGTGGGCGTCGCGGTCGTGGATCTGCAGGGTCCGCCCGGTGCGCTTGGCGATGGCGACGTGCGCGGCGAAGCTGTCCAGCTGCGCCCGCCGCGCGGCGTCGTCGTCCCAGTCGGTGCGGTAGGTGTCCAGGCCCGTCTCGCCGACCACGCGAATCCGGTCGTTGGTGGTGACGAGCCGCTCGACCTCCGCGAGCGCCGCGTCGAGCCGGCCGGCGCGGGCCAGATCGGGGGCCTCGTTGGGGTGCACGGCGACGCCGCCGAGCAGCTGCGGCCAGCGGCGCACGGCGGCGTCGGTCCAGGTGCGGGCGGCCGCGTCGCAGCCGATCTGCACCGCGCGCGGGACGCCGGCGGCCGCCGCGGCGGCGAGCAGCCGCTCGACGGTCGCGTCGTCGAGGTGGTCGAGGTGGGTGTGGTCGTCGACGACCCCGGGGCCCTCGGCCAGCGGCAGCGGCTCCGGGACCGGCGGGTACCCCTCCGGCAGCCCGGGGCGGTCAGCGAGGTCAGGCACGCCTCCACCCTGCCCCACCGCGCTGCACGGGGCGGCTCCTGCCCCTTCGGCGCGCGTGCTGCTCCTTGCTCGCAGTTCCCGCCCCATCGAGGTCGCCGATGGGGCGGGAACTGCGAGCAAGGGGCGTGGACTGCGCCGCCGCGGGTCACCAGCGCAGGCCGGCCCCGCGGAGTGCATCGCTGACCCACCGCACCACGTCAGCGGGCTGACCCATCACCTCGCGCGAGGAGACCTTGACCTGGGTCCATCCGTGGTGCTCGGTGAGGCGGTCGCGGCGGATGTCGCGCTCGTGCTGCGCGTCCTGGGCGTGGTGGGGGCCGTCCACCTCGACGGCGACGCGCACCGGATCCCACTGCAGGTCCGGCCAGACCGCCGCCCGGCCCTCCCTCGGGATCGGCGCCGCGAAGTGGCTGGCCGGCGGCAGGCCGGCCTGGAGCAGCAGCAGCCGCAGGCGCGTCTCGACGGGTGAGCACACCTCGTACCTGACGAGGCTGAGCAGCCTCGTCGCGCGCGCCCGCTGATCCACCGGCAGCCGTCCCACCGCGGCGGACATCGGGGTGCGGTCGCCCTTCAGCCGCCGGAGCACCGCGTCCCCGAGGGCGATGCCGCTCTCGTCGTCGAGGTCGGCGCACCGCACCGCCCACAGGTCCTCGACACCGGGAACCAGCACTCCTGCCACCCGCCACAGCGGGGCCTCGGGGTGCAGCCGGTGCGGGTGCACGGACAGGCCGGTCCTCCGCGGCGCTGTGGTGCCCTGCGGAACCAAGAGGCTGACCGGGGTGTCCATGGCCGGCCGCGCACCGAAGGGCGTCGGCAGGCGGTGCAGTTCCACGGCGTCGTCCCCGACCACAGCGCAACCGTCGGGCGCGGCCAGCAGCGCGCACTGGGCGCGCAGGGCCACCGTCCAGTCCAGGGCGGTGCCGACCTTGACCCCACGAAAGGGAGTGCGCAGGTCGGAGGATCGCAGACGCTTCTCGGTGACCCCCAGACGCCGGGCCTCGGCCACGGTGAACGGTCGGTTCCTCAGCTGGACCGGCAGCAGCGTCCTGACGTGCGGCACCTGGGAACCGTGGCCGAGGTAGCACCCCCGCCGCTGAAGCAGACGCCCAGCCTGTGGACAACCCCTTGTTCGACGACCAGCACCAGGGCGTGGGACCGGACCGTCAGCGCAGTTGACGCCCCATGGATGCAGTTGACGCCCCATGGAAAGCGCTGATGGGGCGTCAACTGCACCGAAGGGGCGCCAAGTGCGGGCCGCGAGCACGCCCGAGCAGGGGTCAGGCCTCCCCGCGCAGGCGGGCCAGCTCCTCCTCGACCACCGACTCCTCGAGCTTGGTGAAGATCGGCGACGGCGGGGCCACGGGCGTCCCGGGAACCACCGGCCGGGGCTCCCACGCGGGCGCCGAGGAGTAGTCCCCGGTGATGACCGGGTAGCCGGGGCCGCCGTCGAGGTCGTCGACCTCGGCGATGACCGGCATCGGCTGGAACTCGCCCTGCCCGCCGAGCGCGCGGTGCACCAGGGAGGAGGAGTGCGGCAGGAACGGCGAGAGCAGCGTGTTGAGGTCGACCACGGCCTGCGCCGCCACGTGCAGCACCGTCTCCATGCGCGCCGGGTCGGTCTTCTTCAGCTGCCAGGGCGCCTGCGCCGCGAGGTAGCGGTTGGCCTCCCCGGCCAGGCGCATCGCCTCGGTGATGGCCGCCTTCTGCCGGTGCCCCTGGATGAGCGAGCCCACGCTGGTGAAGCCGCCGCGCACCGCCGCGAGCAGCGCCTCGTCGTCCTCCGTCAGCGACCCGGCCTCGGGGATCGAGCCCACGTTCTTGGCGATCATCGACGCGGTCCGGTTGACGAGGTTGCCCCACGTGGAGACCAGCTCGTCGTTGGTGCGCCGGACGAAGGCCTCCCAGGTGAAGTCGGAGTCCTGGTTCTCCGGCCCGGCCACCGCGATGTAGTAGCGCAGCGCGTCGGGCTGGTAACGGGCGAGGAAGTCGCGCACGTAGATGACCACGCCGCGCGAGGAGGAGAACTTGCCGCCCTCCATGGTGAGGAACTCCGAGCTCACCACCTCGGTGGGCAGCTCCAGCGACCCGTACTCCCCCGGCGACCCGCCGCGCGAGCCCTGCCCGTCGTAGCCCAGCAGCTCCGCCGGCCAGATCTGGGAGTGGAAGGTGATGTTGTCCTTGCCCATGAAGTAGGACGAGCGCGCCTCGGGCGTCGACCACCACTGGCGCCACGCCTCCGGGTCTCCGGAGCGCCGCGCCCACTCGATGGACGCCGACAGGTACCCGATGACGGCGTCGAACCAGACGTACAGCCGCTTGTTCGGCTGGTCGCGCCAGCCGTCCAGCGGCACCGGGATGCCCCAGTCGATGTCGCGGGTCATGGCGCGCGGGCGCACGTCGTCGAGCAGGTTGAGGGAGAACTTGAGCACGTTGGGCCGCCACGCGCCGGCCTCGTCGCGCCCGTGCAGCCACTCCCCCAGCGCCTCGGCGAGCGCGGGCAGGTCGAGGAAGAAGTGCTGGGACTCCACGAACTGCGGCGTCTCGCCGTTGATCCGCGAGCGCGGGTCGACCAGGTCCACCGGGTCGAGCTGGTTGCCGCAGTTGTCGCACTGGTCGCCGCGGGCGGAGCCGTAGCCGCAGATCGGGCAGGTGCCCTCGATGTAGCGGTCGGGCAGGGTGCGGCCCGTCGACGGGGAGATCGCGCCCATCGTCGTCTGCTCGACCATGTACCCGTTGCGGTGCACGGTGGCGAAGAGCTCCTGCGCCACCGCGTAGTGGTTGCGCGTGGTGGTGCGGGTGAACAGGTCGTAGGACAGGCCGAGGGCGACGAGGTCCTCGACGATGACCCGGTTGTTCCTGTCCACCAGCTCGCGCGGGGTGACGCCCTCGGCCTCGGCCTGCACGAGGATCGGCGTCCCGTGCTCGTCGGTGCCGGAGACCATGAGCACGTCGTGACCCGCCATCCGCATGTAGCGGCTGTAGACGTCGGAGGGCACGCCGAAACCGGCGACGTGGCCGATGTGGCGCGGGCCGTTGGCGTACGGCCAGGCGACGGCTGACAGGACGTGGGTCATGGCACGAGCGTAGTGAGACGCCGACACGCCGAGACCCGCGAACGTCCCACGCGGGAGGCCCCCGGCGGGGCACGCTGGCCGGGCGCCGGGTCTGCCGGCGTCCCGCCGCTCGCGCGGCAGGGCCCAGCGAGCCGTGGAGCACCGCGATGACGAGCCCCGCCTCGCCGCCGAGGGCGCCGCGGCGCGCGCGCGGCGCCCTCGCGACAGCCGCCCTGAGCACGGGACTGCTGCTGAGCGCCGCCCCGGCGCAGGCGGTGCTCCTGCCCTCTCCGACGACGACGACGAGCGCTGCCGCGTCCGCCCCGGCTGCGCCGGTCACCGCGCCCGCGGGCCCGGCCGGCTCCGCGCCGGCCAGCACGGACGCCAGCACCGACGCCGGCCCCAGCGGCCCGGCCACCGGCTCGGCCACCGGCTCGGCCACCGGCTCGGCCACCGACCCCTCCGGCGCGTCGACCGACGGCCCGGACGGTGCGCCGGCCCCCACCCCGAGCAGCGGCACCGGCGCGCCGACCCCTGCCCCGTCCGCGCCGGCCAGCCCGCCGGCGACCTCGACGCCCCCGTCGTCGACGCCTCCGCCCTCGACCGAGGCGCCCACCCCGGCGCCGACGGACCCGACAGCCAGCCCGTCGAGCGGTCCCGCGTGCCCGGCCCCGTCGACGGCCCCGTCGACGACCCCGTCCGCGTCGCCGTCGACGGCAGCGTCCGCGTCGCCGTCGCCCTCCGCGTCGCTGCCTCCCGTCCCGGGCACCGCACCGGGCGTGACGCCCTCGGCAGCGCCGACCACGGCGCCCGCACCCGCGCCCGACGCGACGTGCCCACCGGCCCCCTCCCCGGGCACGCCCACCAGCACCGGCGCTGCAGGCGCTCCGGGGAGCGGGGCCACGGCCCCCGCCCCGTCTCCCGTGGCCACCTCCGCGGCGCCCAGCCCCCTCGGCAGCTCAGCGCCCGCGGCGTCGACGGCCCCGCGCCGCCAGGTGGGGGTGGTGCTCGACGACGAGCGGCGCACCTCCACAGCGGGGCGCGGCGTCTCGGTGGCCACGGCCCTGGCGTCCCTCGACGCCGCGCGCACCGGGGAGCTGCCGCAGCCCGCGCCGACGGCCACGCTCCTCGTGGCGACGGACCCCGCGCTCACCGCACCCGACGAGTCCCTGCTGCTCGGGGCGGCGCCCGTGCCGGCCCCCACGGGGAGCGCGGCGGGCGCCCCGGTGACGGAGGTCGCTGCCGAGCCGGTGAGCTGGCTGCACGACCTGAGCACCTACGGCATGCCGCTGCTGGTCGGTGGGGCGCTGCTGCTCGCCCTCACCGGGCAGTCGGGGCTGCGCCGGTGGGCCCGTCGGCGCCGGGAGGTCTGAGCACTCACGAGGTTCTGCTTCACGAAACGGGAGACTTCGGGCATCCTGTGCGCGCGGCATCCCCCTGTGCCGCCCCCCGGCGCGGGTCTGCGCCGACGGACCCCGCCTGGAGCCCGCCGTGCACTGCTGCCCCGGAGACCCCCGATGAGCGCGGCCGTGCGGAGTGCGCGAGCCCTCGGGGTCCTGGGCCTCACCGGGCTGGGCGTCATCGCCGTCCCGGCGCTGGCCCTCGCCGACGAGGCGCCCACCGCCGTCACTGCCGAGGTCACGAGCAGCCCGGCCGCCGGTGAGGACCCGGGCTCGTCGCCGTCGAGCGGTCCGAGCACGACGACGACGGACGCCGCGAGCAGCCCCAGCACGCCCGCCGACGCTGAGCCGACCAGCCAGGCCCCGAGCAACGAGGCCCCGAGCAGCCCGGCCTCGAGTGACGAGCCGGAGCAGACGCCCTCGGCCAGCACCAGCACGCCGCCCGCGTCGGCGACGCCGGACCCCGAGCCGAGCTCGCCGGCGCCCGAGCCCACCACGCCGGACCCGGAGCCGAACACGTCGGCGCCCCAGGCCACCACGCCGGCCCCGGAGCCCAGTTCGTCGGCGCCCCAGGCCACCACGCCGGATCCCGAGCCCACGACACCCGCCTCGCACCCCAGCTCCCCCGGGGGCAGCAGGCCCGGTGCCGTCGCCCCTGGGACGGGCCCCTCCGCGGCGCCCAGCACCCCCGCCCCCTCGACCACCACGCCCGCGCCGAGCACCTCCACCCCCGGCCAGGGCGCCGTCTACGGCCCCCCGTCCTCCGCGCCGGCGGCGCCGAGCACCGCTGCGCAGCCCGCAGCGCCCAGCAGCCCCGCCCCCTCGACGAGCGCGCCGGCTCCCTCGACCACGACACCCGCGCCAGCCCCGAGCACCTCCACCCCCGGCCAGGGCGCCGTCTACGGCCCTCCGTCCTCTCCGCCGCCGGCCCCCTCGACCCCGCCGTCCTCGGCGGCGCCGACCCCCTCGACGAGCACACCGGCCCCCTCGACCACGACACCCGCGCCAGCCCCGAGCACCTCCACTGCCGGCCAGGGCGCCGTCTACGGCCCTCCGTCCTCCGCGCCGCCGGCCCCCTCGACCCCGCCGTCCTCGGCGGCGCCGAGCCCCTCGACCGCGCCGCCGTCCTCGGCGCCCGGCGCTGAGGACGCGCCGTCGTCCTCGCAGCCCCGCTGGACGACGGGCAGCGCTGACGGCTCCTCGAGCAGCGACGCCACCACCGTCCCGCCCGCGGTCGGCGACGCCAGCGGGCCCGGCGGGCCCGGCGCACCGGCGACCGGCGGCCTCGGGCCGGTGTCGTCGTCGCCGACCTCCACCTCGGGGGTGCTGAGCTCCGTCTCCGGGCGCCACGTCGACAGCTCGGTGCTCGTCGACGCGCTGCGCTCCGGCGCCGAGCTGCAGCAGGGCAGCCCCCGCCACCGGGCCACGGGTCCGGTCGACCTGGTCCAGCTGCTGTCCGCCGCCGTCGACGGCGGCGGGGGCCTCCTGCCCGGGAGCGACCTGAACGCGCAGCGGCTGACCGGGACCTCGCTGGGGCTCCTGCCCCCCGCCGTCGACACCGGGTCCCTGCTCTCCCGCGCGGTGGGCCCGCAGGCGCCCTCTCCCAGCTCACCCGATGCGCTGCTGCTGCTCACGACGGCGGGAGCGGCGCTGGCGCTGGCCGGCACGGCGGCGGAGTCGGCGCGCCGGCAGCGGACGCGCGCCGCGGTGGCGCGCGGACGCGGCCGCCGCGCGCTGCGCTGACGAGGCCGAGCGAGGCGCTGCTGCGGCGCTGCCCTGCTGCGTCACCACGCTGCGTCGACGGTCTGTCACGAGCCGTCGGCAGGATGCTGCGACGAGGGTCACGCCAGCGTCACGGCGCGCCGACCGCACTTCCCCGGTCGGTGCCTCCAGGCGCACGATGAGAGCCGTCGCGCACCCCGCTCCGGCCGTGCGCCAGGAGAGGGGAGCCGCCGTGGAGGGCCAGCAGCAGTCCGGACCGGGCCGCGCGTCGGCGGGGCGGGCGCGCTCGGTGGGCGTGAGCGCCCTCGTCGCGGCAGCGGTCCTGCTGGCTCCGGGCACCGCCGTGGCGGCGACGGTCGAGCCCAGCGCCGGGTCCTCGTCCACGGGCGCGGCTCCCAGCGCGGGCGACGGGGCGAGCACCGGGGGCGGTGGTGGAGCCGGCAGCGCGCCGAGCACCGGCGCCGGCGGCTCCGGGTCGGAGAGCTCCGGGTCCAGCGGCTCAGGGGCCAGCGGCTCAGGGGCCAGCAGCTCCGCCCCGGACCCCACCCCGGAGCCGCCGACCACGACCCCGGCACCCGAGCCGCCCGTCACCGCTCCTCCGGTGACGACGCCGGCGCCCGACCCGACTCCCGAGCCCCCGGTGACCACGCCCGCCCCGGACCCGACGACGCCGACGATTCCGCCGACGACAGCGCCACCGACCACCCCTCCCCCGACCACCGCTCCCCCGGCCGCGCTGCCCCCGACGACGGCGCCGCCCAGCAGCGCCGTCCCGCTGCCCGTGACCACGACGCCGCCCACCGCCGCGCGCCCGACGCGGACGCCGGCCACCGCTGCGCGGACCACCGCGTCACCGTCGCTGGCCTCGCTGCTGCCCAGCGCCGACCCGTCCTCGGCGGCGGTGGTGCCGCTGTCCGACACGGTGACGGTCGACCAGCTGGGCGCCAGCGGACAGCTGGCGCAGGCCGCTCCGGTGCTGCCGGACGTCGCCGACGCCGTGGGCGGCGGCACCACGCTGCTGGAGACGGACGCCCAGTCGGCGCGGACCAGCGCCTCGGACGTCGCCGGCGTCCTGGCGCCGCTGCTGGTCGGCGGCGCGCTCCTCGCCGGTGTGCTGGGGCTGTCGGCGCAGGAGCGCCGGCGCCGCCGGGCCGGCTGAGACCTGCCCGGGCCCGGGCAGGTCTCAGCCGCGGTCGCGGGCGGAGGTGCTCGCCCGGCGCGTCAGCCGGGGGGCCACCAGCTCCACCGCGGGCGGCTCCTCGGGGTGCGCCAGGCGCCGGAACACCGCCTCGACAGCGCGCCGGGAGACGTCCTCGGGCTCCTGGGAGGTGTTGGTCAGCGCCGGTGACAGCCGCGCGGCGACGGCGTCGGGGCACTGGGCGACCACGTCGAGGTGCACGCCCGGCACGAGCCCGCGGTCGGCCAGCGCCTCCAGCACCCCGACCAGCGACTCCGGGTGCGGCAGCACCAGGCCGGGCAGCGCGCCGTCCTCCTCCTCCTGGGACAGGACGTCGTCGAGGGCGGCGTCCACGCAGGCCCGGTCGAGCTCGACCGGCGGCAGCACCTGCAGGGGCAGGCCGCGCCGCTGCGCCTCGGCGACGGCCCCGCGCTCGAAGCGCTCGATGTAGCCGATGCCGCGCTCGACCAGGGCGCGCGGGTGCCCGAACAGCGCGGCCGAGCGGCACCCGCACGCCGCGAGCTCGGCGACCGCGAGCCGCACCGCCGGCGGCGAAGTCGACGTCGACGCAGGTGGTGCCGCGCGGGTCGTCGGGGATGCCGATGAGGACGACCGGGACGTCCAGCGCGCGGGCCGTGGGCACGCGCTCGTCGTCCTTCTCGACCTCCATGAGGATGACCGCGTCGACGAGGCCGCGCTCGCAGATGCGGCGCAGGTCGCGCACGCCGTCGCGGGAGGTGACCAGGAGGAGGTCGTGGTCGTGCTCGCGCACGCCGCGGGCGACGGCGTCGATGAAGGGCAGCATGCCCGCGTTGTCCGAGCCGGTGGCGAAGGGCACCACCAGGCCGACCACGGGCGTCCTCGACCTGGTTCCCACCGCGCACCTCCCCGGTGTCCCCCTCGGGAGGGCCAAGGTACGCCAGCCAGCGCCCTGACCTGCGACGATCAAGGGATTCCCGTGCGCTGCGGCGCACCGGACCCCCTCGACCGCCGCAGGGGGCGTGGGAGGTGTCAGGCCCCCAGGGCGCCGCGCACGGAGGTCCAGGAGCGCAGCTGCTCGCGGACGTCGTCGCGGCGCTCGTCGGCCACGGCCTGCTCCCAGGCGGCGGTGAGCACGTCGTCCAGGGCCACCCGGGCCCCGGTGGCCGCGGACTGCACAGCGGCCTCGACCATCGCCAGGCTCAGCACGTTCTCGTGCACCTCCCCCTGCGGGGTGGTGCCGGTGCGCAGCGCGTCGACGAAGACCGCGAGCGACCCGGCGATGCCGTCGTGCGGCAGACGGGCGCCGGGCTCGGGCACCGCGGCGCCCTCGTCGGCGACGTCGACCGTCGGCTCGTGGTCGCCGTCCCACAGCGCGCTGCCCTTCTCGGCGCCGGCGCGCCAGGCGCCGTTCCAGGAGGTCTCCGCCCCCGGCGCGCACCACGAGCCGGTGAAGACGTAGCGGGCGCCGCCGGTGAACTCGAACACCGCGGTGGCCGAGGCGTCCCCGGCGTACCAGCTCCAGGAGGGGTTCCACTCCTCGCAGCTCACCGAGACCGGCTCGGTGCCCAGCAGGAAGCGGGCCATGTCGAACTGGTGGATCGCCATGTCGACCAGCAGCGGGTGGGCCATCTCGTCGCGGAACCCGCCGAAGTGCGGGGCCTTGTAGAAGTCGGTCTGCAGCAGGCCCACCGCGCCCAGGCCGCGCAGCAGGTCGCGGTAGGCCCACAGCTGCGGGTTCCAGCGGCGCGACTGGCTGACCATGAACAGGCGCTGGCTGACCTCCGCGGCCGCGACCAGCGACAGCGACTGCGCCAGGGTGGCCGCGCACGGCTTCTCGCCCAGCACGGGCAGCCCCGCGAACAGCGCCGCGGTGGTCACCGGGTGGTGGGCGCCGGGCACGGTGATGTCGAGGACGGCGGTCGCGCCGGTCTCGACGGCCAGCGCGACCGCGTCGGTGCCGACGGCCAGGTCCGGGTGCCCGCGCTCGGCCAGCTGGCGGCGCGCGGCGTCGAGGTCGAGGTCGACCAGGCCGACCAGCTCGACCTCGTCCGACTCGGCCACCACCGACAGCCACGCCCCGCCCATGGCGCCCGCGCCGACCTGGACGACCTGCAGGGCGTCGTCGCGCCCGGTGGACCCTGCGCCGATCACGAGCCCACCCTGGCAGACGGGTCCAGGGCGCCGGTGTAGTCGAAGCCGCGGTAGAAGTCGCCGGTGTCGTGGCGCAGGAGCACCGGCACCTCGCGGCGGGCGCGCAGGGTGACGGCCCACTCCACGGCGTTGGCGATGACCCTGCGAACGCCGGGGTGGAAGTAGGTGGGGTAGTCCTGGTCGCCGGGGCGGAAGTAGAAGACCTTCCCGTGGCCGCGCTTGTAGGTCATGCCCGACCGGAACACCTCCCCGCCGGAGAAGGTGGAGAGGAACACCAGCTCGTCGGGGGCGGGGACGTCGAAGAACTCGCCGTACATCTCGTCCTCGTCGATGACCATCGGGTGCGGGACGCCCTGCGCGATGGGGTGCGTGGGGTCCACGGTCCAGACGAGCTCGCGGTCGTGCTCGGAGCGCCAGCGCAGCGTGCACGTGGTGCCCATGAGCTTCGTGAAGATCTTCGACCAGTGGCCGGAGTGCAGGACGATGAGCCCCATCCCCTCCAGCACGTGGCGGTGCACGCGCTCGACGACGGCGTCGGAGACCTGGTCGTGGGCGGCGTGGCCCCACCAGGTGAGGACGTCGGTCTCGCGCAGCACCTCCTCGGACAGGCCGTGGTCGGCGTCGGCGTCCAGGGTGGCGGTGCGCACCACGGCCCGCTCCCCCAGCAGCTCCTCGACGCCCTGCGCCACGGCGCCGTGCATGCCGTCGGGGTAGCGCGCGGCGACCTCCGGCTCCTCGCGCTCGTGGACGTTCTCCCCCCACACCGTCACGCGGATCGGGCGGCCGGTGGCCGCCACGCTGGAGTCCGGGCCGCGGTCGGGCCCGGTCACCGCGTAGCGGCGGCCACCCTCCTCGCCGTGGTCACCGGTGGTCATGTCTGCCATGGGCGGGGCTCCCTGTGCTGGTCACTTGACGGCACCCCCCGTGACGCCGGCGGAGACGTACCGCTGGGCCACGAGGAGCAGGACGATGGCGGGCAGCGACGACAGCACGGCGGTCGCCATGATCGGCGACCAGTCGCTGACGTAGGTGCCGATGTACTGGTACAGGCCCAGGGTCACCGGGCGCACGTCCTCCGTCGTCGTCAGGGTCAGGGCGAACAGGAAGTCGCCCCAGGCGAAGAGGAACGTGAAGAGCCCGGCGGTGATGAGGGCGTTGCGGCTCATCGGCAGCACGATCGAGATGAACGCGCGCAGCTGGCCGGCGCCGTCGACCCGGGCGGCCTCGATGACCGAGGCCGGGATGCTGGACATGAACGCCCGCATCACGATGATCGCGAACGGGACGCCGGCGGTGGAGTCCGCCAGGATCAGGCCCGGGATCGAGTTGAGCAGCCCGAGGTCGCTGAAGGCGCTGTACAGGGCGTTGGCGACGACGATGCCGGGGATCATCTGGGTGATCAGGACGGCGAAGAGCACCCACGTCACCCAGCGCCAGCGGAACTGCGCGAGGGCGTAGGCGGCCGGCGCCGCGATGAGCAGGCTGACCACCACCGCGCCCAGGCTGACCACCAGGGAGGTGACCAGGTTGCGCCCCTGGTCGTCGAAGGCCCGCACGTACCCGTCGAGGCTGGGCGACTCGGGGAACCACGGGGTGGCCACGGCGCCGCCGCCGGACTGCAGGGAGACGTTGAGCATCCAGTACAGCGGGAAGAGCATCACCGCGAGGATGAGCACCCCCGCCGCGGTGGCCAGCCAGCGGTGCGCGGCCGGGCGGCCCGAGCGCTGCGCCGGCGGGGCGCCGTCGTGGGTGGTGGTCGCGGTGGTGATGGGGACGGCGCTCACTCGTCGACCGCCTTCCGGTTGAGCCGCAGGTAGATGACGGCGAACAGCAGCGACAGCAGCACGAGCACGTTGCCGAGCGCCGCGCCCTGGCCGAAGTCGAACTCCTTGAAGGACGTGAAGTAGCTGTAGGTGGCGATGGTCTGGGTGGCGTTGGCGGGCCCGCCGTTGGTCAGGCCCAGGATGATGTCGAGCACCTTCAGCGTGTAGACGACGCCCAGGACCAGCACCACCGTGACCACCGGGCGCAGCAGCGGCCAGGTGATGTGGCGGAAGGCGCGCCAGCCGGTGGCGCCGTCGAGGGCCCCGGCCTCGTAGAGCTCCTCGGGGATCTCCTGCAGGCCGCCGTAGAGGATGGTGGCGTTGAAGGGGATGCCCAGCCAGATGTTCACGCCGATGACGGCGATGAGCGCGAGGGAGGTGCTGGTCAGCCAGGCGGGGTTGGCCTCGACGAACGGCAGCGCGGTGAGGAGCCTGTTGAGCGCCCCGTAGTCGGTGTCGAGGATCCAGCGCCACACCGCCGCGGAGGCGATCAGCGGGACCAGCCACGGCAGCAGCAGCAGCGCCCGCAGCACGTTGTTCAGCGGGAAGGAGCGGCGGAAGAACACCGCGATCGCCAGCCCGATGACGAACTGCCCCAGGATCGAGCCGCCGGTGAAGAGCACCGTGTTGAGCAGCGCCCTGCTGAACAGCGAGGAGCCGATGACGGCGGTGTAGTTGTCCAGGCCCACCCAGGGGGCCTCACCGGTGAAGAAGGTCTTGGTCGTGTACTCCTGGAAGCCCATGAGCACGTTCTTGACGACGGGGTAGCCGAAGAAGAGGACCAGGTAGACCACGGCCGGGGCGAGGAAGGCCAGCTCGGCGACCCTCGCCCGGGTGCGCGCGGAGCCGGCCCCGGAGGCACGGCGGCGCGCCGGTGCCTCCCCGCCCCGGGACGGCGGCTGGGCGCCGCCGTCCCGGGGGAGCCGACCGGTCGCGCCGCTCGCAGGGGCGTGCGCGCCCTCGCGGCTCGACAGCGTGCTCACCGCAGCTCTCAGCCGTTCTGCGCGTCGGCGAGGGCCTGCTCGGGCGTCTTGCCACCGACGATGGCGTCCTGCATCGCGGTGTAGATCTTGGTGGCGGCCTCGGGCCACTGCTCGCCCAGCTCACCGGTGCGGGCCCGCAGGTCCGGCACGAGGTCGGCGAAGCCCTTGACCGCCGGGTTGGTGGCCCCGTACTGCTCGGCGATCGCCGTCTTGGTGGGCACCGTGTTGTTCTTCTCCGCCAGCAGCAGCTGGTTCTCGTCGGAGTTGATGCACTTGACGATCTCGGCGGCCTTGGCCTGCTTGTCGGGGTTGCCGGTCTCGGGGACGGTCCACGTCTCCCCGCCGAGCGGGGAGACGGTGGCCTCGCCGGCCTGCGGCGCGGGGATCGGGACCACCTCGTAGTCGACGTCCGACTCGGCCAGGCTCGGGAACTGCCAGGGGCCGTTGACCATCATCGCGGCGTTGCCGGCCTTGAACTGGTCGTTGACGTCGGCCTGGGTCCAGTTCACGGCGGACTGGGAGATGGAGCCGGCCTGGAACATGTCCACCCACAGCTGCAGCGCGGAGGCCGCCTCGGGGGTGTTGATGTCCTTCTCGTCGCCGCCGGCGGACCAGAAGAACGGCAGGAACTGCCAGGTGCCCTCGTAGGTGTTGATCGCCGAGACGGCCAGGCCGTACTTGCCGTCCTTGGTCAGGGCGGCCGAGGCGGTCTTGAGCTCGTCCCAGGTGGTGGGCGGCTGCACGCCCGCGTCGGCGAGCATCTGCGTGTTGTAGAAGAGCGCGATCGAGTTGGTCACCGGCTGCAGGCCGTAGAGCTTCCCCTCGTAGGTGCTCGCCTGGACGATGCCCTCGGCGTAGCCGTCGGTGGAGACGTCCCACTGCGAGAGGTCGGCCAGGGCGCCGGAGGCAGCGATCTGCTGCAGGTCGGGGTTGTCGAGCATGAGCACGTCGGGCATGGTCTTGGACTGCGCCTGCTGCAGGACCTTGGCGATGAGGTCCCCGCCGGGGATGTGGACGATGTCCAGCTCCACCCCGGCGGTCTCGGCGCAGGCGTTGTAGACGCCCTCCCAGACGGACTTGCCCGGGTCGTCGTTGTAGTAGTCCTGGATGGTCAAGGTGCCGGCGTCACCGCCGCCGCCCCCGCTGCCGCTGCTGGACCCGCCGCCGCACGCGGCCAGGGTGAAGGGCAGGAGCACCGCTGCGCCGGCGGCCAGTGCGGTGGTGAGGACTCTGTGTCGAGCCATGTCGTCATCCGTTCCTCCCCGCGTCGTCACGGGGATCTGCCAGGGCTGCTGCTCAGCCTGTGGGGGTCTGTCGCCTACGGGTGGTGAGTGCTGTGGCACTGCGTGTTGTCGATGCGTATCGATAGCGGTGATGGCTGCGGGGGCCTCCTCCCCCGCGGGGTCAGGCCGTGTGCGGGAGGGCCGCGCCGCTGGCGGGGCGGGCCGGGGTGCTGGCCCGGCGGGTCAGCCGGGGGTGGACCAGCTCGACGCCGGGCACGTCGCCGTCGGCGGCGGACCTGTCGGGGTCGAGCAGGCGGAAGAGGGTGTCCACGGCGCGGCGCGAGACGTCGCGCGGCTCCAGGGAGACGTTGGTCAGCGGCGTGGTGAACTCCTCCGCCGCGGCGTCGGTGCTCATCGCGACGACGTTGAGGTGCTCCCCGGGCACCAGGCCGCGGTCGGCCAGCGCGCGCAGCACCCCGGCGACGCCCTCGGTGTGCGGGAGCACCAGGCCCGGCAGCTCGCCGTCCTCGTCCTCCGCGCTGAGCACCTCGTCGAGGGCGGCGTCGATCGAGGCCCTGTCGAGCTCGACCGGGGAGAGCGTGGTCAGCGGCAGCCCGCGCCGGGCGGCCTCGCGCTCGACGCCCTCGTGGAAGCGGGTGACGTAGTTGATGCCCCTGTCGATCTCGGCGGCGGAGTAGCCCAGCACCGCCACGGTGCGGCAGCCGGACTCCGCCAGCTCCGCGACCGCCATGGCGCCGCCCGCCTCGAAGTCGAGGTCGACGCAGGGCAGGCCCGCCGGGTCGTCGGGGACGCCGATGAGGATCACGGGGACGTCCAGGCCCGCGGCCACGGGGATGCGCTCGTCGCGCGCCTCGACCTCCATGACCACCAGCGCGTCGACGATGCGGCGCCCGGCCACCCTGACCAGGCCCTGCGCGCCCTCGTCGTTGGTGACCAGCAGCAGGTCGTGGTCGTGCTCGCGCACGCGGCGGGCGATGGTCTCGATGAAGGGCAGCAGCCCGGAGTGGTCGGAGGTGACGCCGAACGGCGCGACCAGCCCGATCACCTGCGTGCGCTGGCTGGCCAGCGCACGGGCACCGGCGTTGGGCTGGAACGTCAGCTCGGCGATGGCGCCCTCGACGCGCCGGCGCGTCTCCTCCGAGATCGGGCGCTTGCCGGACAGGACGTAGGAGACGGTGCTCTGGGAGACCCCGGCCAGCTTGGCCACGTCACGGCTGGTGGGCATCGGAGCACCTCCCTCGCTGCTCGCGTCCGCGTCGTCGTCGATACGGATCGATGCGGAGGAACGTAGGCGCCGTCGCCCGCGGTTGGCAAGACCCCGTGATGCAGTCGTGACCTGGAGCGGGGGTGGCGGACGCCCAGGGTCATGGTGATCGTGGGCGTCCGCCACCCCCGGCGGGTCACCAGCCCCAGGTGCCGGGGCCCCCCTTGAAGGGGCCGACCACGTCGTCGGTGATCCAGCCGGCGTAGAAGCCGCCCTCCTGCGGGCGCGCCACCTCGCCGTCCACCGAGCACACCAGCCGGCCCGGGCGCAGCGAGAGCATCCCCGTGATCGCCTCGAAGCCGCGCAGCGGCTCCTCGTAGCTCCACGCGGCCGCCTCGAGCAGGTGGCCGGCAGGCGTCAGCACGTCCCAGTAGGTGGCGCGGCCCTTGAACTCGCACGACGTCTGCGCGGCGGCGCTGGGGCGCAGGCGGGCGACGTCGACGTCGGCGCGCGGCAGGTACCACGTGGGCGGGTGGCTGGTCTCCAGCACGCGCACCGCGCCGGTGGTGTCGGCGAGCACTCCCCCGCCGTCGTCGGCGGAGAAGGCCACCACCACGCGCTTCGCGGACGGCGAGACGGCTGGTGGGCGGGGGTAGTCCCAGACCGACTCCTGGCCGGGCCGGGCGGGCAGGGGCACGGGGCGCGGGCTCACCCCCGCATGGTGCGACGACGACCCGCAGACCGCGAGCAGACGACGCTGTCTGCCCGCGGCCGACGGGTCGTCGGTCCGGGGGGAGGTCAGGCGGCGGTCAGCACCGCGCGCAGCGCGCGCACGGGCCGGGGCGCCTCGGCGTCGTCGGGCTGGGCCTGGCGCACCTCGTCGAGCACCGCCAGCAGGGCGGGGCGGGCGGGGGCGGCGGCGGAGGTGCGCGACTCCCACACGCCCATCGCGACGACCCCGAGGACGCCGACGACGACGAGGGCGAGCAGCGCGACGGCGAGGAGGACCACGCAGTGATGGTCGGCGGCGCGGCGCCGGCGGCGGAACGGGCTGCGGCGTGTCGCGAGCGTGTCGTTGCCACACCGTGACCCGTCGTGTCCTGCCCGTGATCTGCGCTGCTCAGCGCGGCGTGTCGCGCCGCCTGCAAGCCCGTTCTCGCGCCCGCAAGGCGCCTGCAACCCGGGCGCAAGCGGACACCGGCAGGTTCTCCTCATCACCCAGGCAGCCCTGCGGAAGAGCCCAGGGCGCACCCAGGAAGGACCTCCCGCCATGACCACCACCCGCACCGCCCGCCGCTGCGCCCGCCGGGGCCTGGCCGCAGCCCTCGCCGCGGGCGGCGCCGTCATCGCCGCCGCGGTGCCCGCCGCCGCGAGCGACACCTACGACGACGTCTCCCCCGAGCAGGAGCTCACCGACGCCATCGTGGTGGTCGACCAGTACTGGGCCGACAACTACGCCTGGTACTTCGGCGAGGACTACGTCGCGCCGCTGGTCTACACCGGCTCCGAGGGCGTGCAGGGCATGTACACCTCCGGGGTCGACAGCTACGCATGCGGCGGGGAGGAGGGGCTGACCCCCTCCAACGCGCTCCACTGCGCCGAGCCCGTGGGCGAGGACTGGATCGCCATGAGCGACGACCTGCTCTACCAGGGCACCTACGAGATCGGCGACGCCTTCGTCTACATGGTCGTCGCCCACGAGTGGGGCCACGCCATCCAGCAGCGCCAGCCGGGCTGGACCGCGCCGTGGGCGGAGCTGCAGGCCGACTGCCTGGCCGGCGCCACCCTCGCGGAGGCCACCGACCAGGGCCTGCTCTCGTGGGACGAGGGCGACGAGGCCGAGCTCGCGGCGGGCCTGGAGGCCGCCGCCGACGAGACCGGCTGGACCGACACCACCTCCCACGGCAGCGCCGAGGAGCGCACCGCCTTCTTCCAGCACGGCATCGACAACGGCGTGGAGGGCTGCCTCTACGACGGCATGGAGCCGTGAGGCGCTGACCACGCCCGCTCGCCACGCCTTCTCACCACGCCAGCTGAGCACCGCAGTACTCCCACCAGACCCCTCAGGAGCAGCCATGTCCCCCGTCCAGGCCGTCACCTCCGCCTTCCGCCAGTACGCCACCTTCCGCGGGCGGGCCACCCGGCCCGAGCTGCTGTGGTTCACCGGCGCCTACTTGGTCGCGACCTTCGCCGCCGCGACCGTCGACACCCTCGTGTTCAACGTGGCGCTCGGCTGGTACGGCGTCGCGCCGTTCATGCTGCTCGTCATCGCCGCGTCGGTGGTGCCGATGACCGCGCTGGCGGTGCGTCGCCTGCACGACTCCGGGCGCCCGGGCACGTACTACTTCATGGGCCTGATCCCGCTCGCCGGGCCGGTCCTGCTGCTCATCGCACTGCTGGCGCCGTCCGACCCGCTGCCCAACGCCTACGGCGCCCCGCGCGGCGGTGCCGCTGCCGGCTTCGTGCCCGGCTACGGCTACCAGCAGGTCTGACGCGCACGTCTGACCCGCGGATCAAGGCATCAGCGAGCAGCGCCGCCGGTCCCGCTCCGGGACCGGCGGCGCTGCTGCGCCCTGCTCCGAACGGGGGCCTCACGGCCACTGAAGCCCACGCAGAGTGACGTGCCCCCACAATGCTGCCCATGACGAGCTCTGCGACGGGCGCCGCGCTGCGGGTGGGTGTGGTGGGCCTGGGCTACCTCGGTGCGGTGCACGCCGCCTGCATGGCCGAGCTCGGCCACGAGGTCATCGGCTACGACATCGACCAGACCAAGCTGGACGCCCTGGCCGCAGGCCGCGCCCCCTTCTTCGAGCCCGGCCTGCCCGAGCTGCTCACCCGCGTCTGCGGCGGCGAGGCCGACGGGTCCATCACCTTCACCACCGAGGTGTCCGACCTCAAGGCCTGCGACGTCGTCTTCGTCTGCGTGGGCACCCCCCAGCGCAAGGGCGAGCTCGCTGCCGACACCACCTACGTCCAGCGCGCGTTCGAGGCCCTCGCGGACGTCCTGGAGGGACCCGCGCTGCTGGTGGGCAAGTCCACCGTCCCGGTCGGCACCGCCGCCCGCTTGGCAGACCTGCTCACCGAGCGCGCTCCCCACCTGGAGCTGGCGTGGAACCCCGAGTTCCTGCGCGAGGGCCACGCCGTGACCGACACCCTGGCTCCGGACCGCTTCGTGCTGGGCGTGACGAGCGAGCGCGCCGAGCAGGTCCTGCGTCGCGTCTACGCCCGTCCCATCGCCACCGGCACCCCCGTCATCGTGGCCGACTACGCCACCGCCGAGCTGGTCAAGACCGCCGCCAACGCCTTCCTCGCCACCAAGATCTCCTTCATCAACGCCATGGCCGAGGTCTGCGAGGCCGCCGGCGGCGACGTGAAGGTCCTGGCCGACGCCATCGGCCACGACGACCGCATCGGGCGCAAGTTCCTCTCCGCCGGCGTCGGCTTCGGCGGCGGCTGCCTGCCCAAGGACATCCGCGCCTTCATGGCCCGCGCCGGTGAGCTCGGCGCCGACCAGGCCCTGACGTTCCTCCGCGAGGTCGACTCCATCAACATGCGCCGGCGCGCCAAGGTCGTCGACCTGGCCCGCGAGGCCTGCGGCGGCTCCTTCATCGGCCGCAAGATCGCTGTGCTGGGCGCGGCGTTCAAGCCCCACAGCGACGACGTGCGCGACTCCCCCGCCATCGCCATCGCCGCCATGGCCCGCCTGCAGGGCGCCGACGTCGTGGTCACCGACCCCGAGGCCGTGGCCAACGCCCAGCGCCTGTGGGGCGACCTGACCTACGCCCACGACACCGACGAGGCCCTGCGCGGCGCCGACGTCGTCCTGCTCCTGACCGAGTGGCCCCAGTACGTGGGCCTCGACCCCACCCACGTGGCCACCCTGACGCGCGGGCGCCAGGTCATCGACGGGCGCAACGTGCTGGACCCCACCCGCTGGCGCGCGGCCGGCTTCACCTACCGCGCCCTCGGGCGCCCCAGCGCCTGAGGACGACGACGGGCGGCGGCGAGCGCGGGGGAGGGGCCGCACGCCGTGCAGCGCAGCGAGGCCGAAGTGCAGGCGCGTGCCGTCAGGGGTCTTCGGCCCGGTCAGCTGCGTGGGCTGGCGACTGCGCACGTGGTCGCGCTGGAGGTCAGGCCTGCACCGCACAGGGCGAGATGCGGCCAAGAGGACGTCCTCATCGGGTGGTGACCGCACCCGCGCGCCCGTCACCGTGAGGCGCTGCGGGTCGCCTCAAGAGCCGACGCGGTGCACGGACGCGGAGCTACGGTCGCGGGATGCTCCGCCGCGGTCGCCACCTGCTCTCCGCGGCGGTGGCCGCCGCACTCGCCGCCGGGACGCTGCTGGCGGGCGTCGTCGTCGCCCCCGCAGCGTCGGCCGCGACCACGCCCGCGCTCGAGCTGCTCGCGCAGCTGCCCGTGCGCGAGCAGTCAGCGCCTGCGCCCTACGAACCGGGGCAGTTCCCCTTCCCCGACGACGCCGGCGGCAGCACCTGCCCCTCCGCCTACATGGCCCTGTACGCGCAGTCCGAGGTGCTCCCCACCCGGGACGAGAACTTCGGCTGCCTGCTCGCCAAGGGCCGGTGGACGCCCTTCTACACCGGCGGCGCCGTGAGGACGTACACCGACCCGCGCGAGCTCGGCGTCGTCCAGACCGTGCTGCCCGCCGAGGCGTGGCGCTCGGGCGCGCAGGGCTGGAGCCCTGCCCGGCGGATCGCCTTCGCCAACGTCCTGAACTTCACGCCCTCCCTGCAGGTGGCGCCGCTGGACCAGGTCCGCTCCAAGCTCGCCACCGACCCCGACGCCTGGGGCCCGCCGCCCGGCACCGGCAGCGCCTGCCGCTACGCGGTGGAGTGGACCCAGGTGAAGTACCGCTGGAGCCTCAGCGTCGACAGGGCCGAGCACGACAGGCTGCAGCGCTGGCTGGCCACCTGCCGCGGCGCTGCGGTGCAGGTGCCCGTGGTGGTCGGCGTCGGGATCTACGACCACGTCGACCCGCCCGGCGACGGCTCCCCCGCCGGCACCGACCGCATGACGCACGGCCAGTCCCTCGCCGCCGGTGAGTGGCTGATGAGCCCGAACCGCCAGTACGGGATGACCCTCCAGGGCGACGGCAACCTCGTGGTCTACGGGCCCGGCCGCCGCGCGCTGTGGGCCTCGGACACCTACGGCAACCCCGGCGCGACGTTCAGGCTCGCCGACGACCGCGAGATGCTGATCACCTCCCGCGACGGGCGCGTCCTGTGGCGCTCGGGCGGGGGCGGGAACGGCGCCGAGACCCTGCGCCTGCAGGACGACGGCAACGCCGTGCTCTACCGGCTCGACGGCAGCGCCGCCTGGTACTCCGGCTGGGACCGCACCGGCCTGCGCGGCGGTGAGGCGCTGCTGCCCGGGCAGCGCGTCACCTCAGCGAACGGGCGCTACTTCCTCACGCTGCAGGCCGACGGCAACGCCGTCGTCTACACCGCCGGCGGCAGGCCGGTGTGGTTCAACGGCAGGTACGGCACCGAGCGGCTGACCTTCCAGCCCGACGGCAACCTCGTCGCCTACCGCGGCTCCTACCCGCGCGCCCTGTGGAGCACCGACACCTGGCGCGCGGGCCCGTCGCGCCTCGTGGTGCAGGACGACGGCAACGTCGTCGTCTACCGCGGCGACAACGGCCGGGCGGTCTGGTACTCCGGGTGGGACACCAGCCGGTGGGCCTCCTCCCCCAGCGACGGCAGGACCGTCCGCGGGGACGGCCTGGCCTGAGGCCCGGAGCGCGGGGCCGCGGTGCGGGGGCTGGCGCTGGTCGATGTGGTTCCCCTCCAGCCCTGATGGTCCAGGCTGTGCGAGGGCGCTCGCGGGCCGGTGAGGACCAGGTGCCTGCACTGGACGCCCCGACGGGCCGGGGCCTCGGAGGATCGGCCCGATGAGCGTGACCACTTCGTCACGCTGGGGCCGACTCTCCGAGCTCGTCAACGTCCGCGACCCGCAAGCGGTGCTGGTGTCATGAGCACCTCAACGGCGCTCAGACCAGAACCTCAGCGCGGCCGTCCAGCGAGGACGCGAACGCGCGCACTCATCCGAGGCAACTACTGTGCGAGCACCCGGGGACGCCCTGGGCCGGCGATGACGACGGGGGGACCACGGTGCGGTGGACGTGGAGGGCGGTCGCTGTGGCGGCCGCGGCGCTGGTGGCGGGGACGACGGCAGCGGCGCCCGCTGTGGCGGCGCCGACGGACAGGACGCAGGTCAACGCCTGGTACCGCGACTTCCTCGAGCGGGACGCCACCGCCGACCCCGGCTCGCAGTACTGGGTCGACACCATCGGCCGCTCCAACCCGGCCGACGCGCTGTGGGCCATCACGCACAGCCGCGAGTACACCGAAAAGCAGATCACCAGCTACTACAACGACTACCTCAACCGGGCGCCCGACCCGGGAGCCTCCTACTGGATCGACGGGGCGATCGCTGGGCGCTTCCCCGTGGAGTGGGCACAGCAGAACATCCTTGCGAGCCAGGAGTTCGCCAACACGTGGTCGTCGTCGTACGGCCGTGAGTTCGTGGCCCGCGCCTGGTACCTCTACGTCCTCAGCCGCACGCCCAACGACGGTGAGGTGGCCTACTGGGCCGGCCGCATCGACCGGGTCGGGCGACTGGCCGCACTGCGCGAGCTCTGGTACTCGGGTGAGGCAGTCCGCTACCGGGTCAACCAGCACTACAAGGACCTCCTGCGCCGCGACGCCGACATCCCCGGCTTGAACTACTGGTACGGCAAGGAGGTCGAGTCCGACATCAACGTTCAGGTCCTCCTCGCCGCCACGCCGGAGTACCGCACCACCCGCGAGTACTTCTGACCCGATCGGCGGGCACCGCCCTCACGCGGCGCCGGAGGGCGGCATGAGGCTCTGGCCCGGCATCCCGAGGTGCGGCCGGAGCGGCCCCACCAGCGTGAGCGCACGCTGGTGGGGCCGCTCCGTCCTCCGACGCTGGACCCCGACCACCGGGGCTAGCCGGCGGCGGGCTGCTCCACCGGGGTCGCGTCCAGCTGCAGCCCGGCCACCGGCATCAGCGCGTCGAAGTCCACCCGGTAGCCCACGAGCACCATGCCGGGCGTGAGCTCCTGCTCGTAGATGCGCGGGTAGTGGTCGTGGAAGTACCGCTCGACCTGCGGCTGGTAGCCCTGGTCGTAGCTGAGCAGCAGGAACACCCGCTGGTGGCCCGCCGCGAGCGCGTCCACCTGCTGCGGGAGGGTCGCCTCGTCGAAGGGGGCGAGGCCGCCGTTGGCGGCGCGGTCCCACGCCGGCAGGGTGCGGACCGCCGCGTCACCGCGGTAGTACTGCTCGAACGGCATGATCGTGAACGGCGCGGAGAGCACCACCACGTCCCGCGAGGTGGCCTTGGCCTCCGCGAGCCGGGCGGCGCCGCGGTAGTCCTCCTTCACCGACACGTCGGGGCTGACCACCTGCTGCACGGACACCCCCGCCGTCGCGGCCAGCGCCAGCACCGCGGCGGTCACCGCGGCCCGGGGCCGCAGCCTGCTGATGAACGCCACGACGAGCAGCAGCACCGCCGGCAGGGCGGCCACCATGTACCGCGAGAGGAACATCGGCGAGAGCGTGTGGCTGACCACGAAGGCCAGCAGCACCGGCCCGAAGGCCGCGGCCAGCAGGTACCCGCCCTCGCTGTTGGGCCGCCCGCCCACGCGCACCGCCAGGAACGCCACGATGACCAGCACCGGCCACGTGGCCACGAACACCGAGTTGACCGCGTCGCTCTGGAAGCCCACGAGGAACTGCGAGTAGACGTTGGTGAAGTCCACCGAGCTCGGCACCGGCAGGTGCGGGCGGGTGCTCGAGGCGGAGCCGTTGGCCGTGAAGTACAGGTACCAGGGCACCAGCGCCGCACCCACCAGCGCCGCGACGCCGCCGTAGCGGACGACGTCCCGCCACCGCCGCCGCAGGTGCGGGAGCACGGTGAGCAGGTAGTAGGCGCCCTGCGCCGCGAGCACGAAGAGGAAGAAGTAGTGCGTGTAGGCCCCGACGACGCCGACCGCCGCGTACCCGGCCCACGCCACGCCGTCGGACTCGCGCAGGAGCCTGAGGAAGAAGTACTGGCTGCCCAGGGTGACCAGCACGAGCATCGAGTACATGCGGGTCTCGTTGCCGTACCAGTTCATGAACGGCGACAGGCTGTACAGCGCCACCGCCAGCAGCGCCCACCGGGTGCGCAGCAGGCGGCGGGCCACGAGGTAGAGCACCGGGATGCTCGCGACGAAGAACAGCAGGCTCAGCGAGCGGGCGGTGGCGACGTCCATCCCGAAGACGAGCCGCCACGTCCGCAGCAGCACGTGGTAGCCGGGGACGTGGACGTCGCGCGAGACCGCCTCGAGCATCGAGCCGTAGCTGCGGTCGGTCTGCCCCAGGCTCTGCGACTCGTCCAGGCGCAGGCTCTCGTGCAGCAGGCCGAACCGGGAGGTGGCCAGCACGGCGGCCACGCACAGCGCGTGCACCGCACCGACCACCGCGCGGCGGTGGCGGGAGAGCCGGTGCTCGAGCCGGCGCCAGGGGCCGGGCGGGCGGTCCTCCGCGGGCAGCGGCGCGAGGACGGGTGCCGGCGCGAGCACCGGCGCGGTGGGCAGGGTGGTGCTCATCGCACCTCCTCCAGCTCGGGCTCACCGGACGGGGCGGCGGCGGGGACGCCGGCGGGGGCGGTGTCGCGGACGTCGATGACGCCCGCCTCGACCGTCGCCGGCCCGGTCGCCTCGGCGGCGGGCTCGGCGGCGGGGGCGCCGCGCCGGGGGGCGGCGGCCAGCACGAACGGCACCGAGACGCCCACGTGCACGAGCAGCCAGGCGGCGTTGGCCACCAGGGACGGCGAGACTCCCTCGCGCAGCACGCCGACGACCATCGCGGCCACGCCCACCAGCGCGTAGACGATGTTCGGCACCACCAGCGCCAGGAAGTTCGCCTGGCCGCCGGTGCCGACGTCCTTGCTGGTCACCGAGAAGCTCGTCTGCTGCCGGGTGAGCACCGCGTGCAGGGCTGAGAGCTGCAGCCACCACGCCGAGAGGGAGAACGAGATGGCCTGGAAGCTGTAGGAGAAGCCGCTGGTGCGCTGCAGCACGTAGAGGTTCGTCCACATGTAGGGGATGAAGACCAGCGCGAGCGTCATCGTCGACGTGACGATGGGCGTGGCGCCGGTGAACAGGTAGATGACCGGCAGGAGCGTGGACAGCAGCACCACCGCGCCGGACAGGTAGTACCCCGCCGAGGTCAGGTACTGCAGCCGCTGGCCCCAGGTGAGCCCGCGGCGCAGCAGCGGGTTGTAGGAGACGACCATCTCCAGGCTCCCGCGGGTCCAGCGGAACTGCTGCTTGTAGTAGTTGAGGAAGTCGTCGGGGGCCAGTCCCTCGGCCAGCACCTTGGGCACGTACGTGCTGCGCCAGCCGCGCTCGTGCACGAGCAGGGAGGTCAGGAAGTCCTCGGCGATGCTCGTCTCGCACATGCCGCCCGCCTCCTCCAGGGCTGTGCGCCGCACCGCCATGTTGGTGCCGCACATGAAGGCGGAGTCGACGCGCGACTTCCCGGTCATGATCGGTCCGAAGAACAGCGTCTGCTGCTCCCACGCGGTGCGCGTGACCCGGTTGTCGCGGTGGTTGCCGTAGTACTGCGGCGTCTGCACGAAGCCCATGCGCTCGTCGGTGAAGTAGCCCATCACCTCGCGCAGGAACGTCGGGTGCGGGACGTGGTCGGCGTCGAAGACGACGACGAACGGCTGCTGCGTGTGGCGCAGCGCGTGGTTGATGTTGCCGGCCTTGGCGCCGCCGGGCGTCGTGCGGGTGAGGCAGGCGACGCCCAGCTCGTCCGCCAGCTCCTCCGCCTCGCGCCAGTTCTCGCGGCGCGCCACGAGGCCGTCGTTGAGCAGCGTCACCACCACCGGGCCCTCGTGCTGCATCGCCAGCGCGGCGAGCGCGGTCTGCCGGACCACCTCCCGGGGCTCCCCGCAGACGGTGATGTACACGTCGACCCCGCCGTCGAAGGCCGGGTCGAAGGGGCGCTGCCCGTCGCGGGCCCACACCGTGTGGACGTACCCGGCGATCTGCAGCAGGTGGAACACCTCGGTGACCACCAGGCCCCAGAACATCCACGGGTTGCCGTGCTGGAAGGCGAAGACCACCAGGGCGAAGTAGCCGAGCGCCACGAGGGCGTTGACGGCGAGCCAGGCCTTGCTGGGCACGTGGTCGAGGAAGGCGACGTCGGCCTCGGTGAGCGCCGGCCGGCGCAGCGGCGCCGGGGCTGTGGTGGTGTCGGTGGTCGTGCTCACGGCAGGTCGCTCCCCTGCGGGTCGAGGAGGTCGGGCAGCGCGTGCAGGTGGAGCGCCGCGCCGAACCAGCTCCAGTTGGCCTCGTAGTAGCCGACGTCGCGGGAGGGGGCGCGGGAGTCGGCGTCGTACAGCGGTTCCAGCTCCTGCCGGTAGACCTGCTCGGCCGCCTCGGGGCTGGCGACCTCCAGGGCCCCGACCACCCCGCCGTACATGGCGGCGCTGGCGTAGTCGACCGCCGGGGAGCCGTCGAGGTGGTGGATCGCGGCCAGGGACCCGGTGCTCTCCCAGGAGGCGGCGAGCACCTCGCCCTGGCGCTGCAGCAGCGCGGTGGCCCGCGGCTCGTCGTTCCAGCGGGCGTCCAGCGCCAGGCGCCACGGCAGGCGCAGCGCCTCGTAGCCGGAGTCGGTGCTGTCACCACCGGCGGGCTGCACGTCGGTGGCGGCGCTGACGGCGCCGGTGGCCCTGTCGACGCGCACCCAGTCGGGGGCGAGCCCCGACGCCTGCTGCCCGCCGAGCGGCTCGGTGGTCACGCGGTCGAGCAGGGCGTAGGAGCTGTCCACCAGCGCCTCCCAGTCGTGCGCCGGGTCCACCCGGGCGAAGGCGCGGAAGGCGTAGGGCGCCAGGTAGCTGGGGTTGACCAGCACCGACGCCGGGTCGTTGCGCTCCAGGTCGTTGGCGACCAGGACGGGCTGGCCCGCCACGTCGACCACCTCGTAGCGCCACACCGCGTCGATGAGCGAGCGCGCGTCGTAGAGGTAGCCGTCGTGCTGCCAGCGCGAGTACGCCATGAGCAGCGCGAACGCCATGTCGACGTCGGCGTCGCTGGCGGCGTTGCCGCCACCGGACTCGGTCAGCACCCCCCACGTGCCGTCGGGCAGCTGGCCGAAGCGCCACGCGTTGAGGTGGTCCTCGCGGCCCAGGTTGTCCTTGGTCCACTGCCAGGCGGTGTCGAAGGTGGCGCGGTCGTCGCTCCAGACGGCGCGCATCATCGTGTAGCTCTGGCCCTCGGAGGTGGTGATGTCTCCCTGCGACGGGTCGAGGGTGCGGCCGGTGCCCTGCTCCAGGTACCGCGCCTTGTAGGCCGTCCACAGCTCGGCGAGCATCGCCGGCTGCGCCGGCACCACGGCCGGGTCCGCGGCGATCCGCTGCACGGCGGCGCGGGGCCCGCCCGTCGGCAGGGTCGTGAGCACCACCACGAGCGCGGCGACCACGAGGGCGGCACCGGCGAGGAGGGACCGGCGGCGCAGCGCCGTCCGGCGGCGCCGGGCGCGGCGCGTCGGCGTGCCGGCGCGCTCCGCCCCGGCGGCCGTGGGGGCGGCGGGTGCCCCGCTGTCCAGCTGGTCAAGCGACAACGCGGCCTCCGGGGTTCGCACGGGCCGCGTCGACGACGTCGGCGTGGCGGGCGACGAGCAGGCGGACGCCCGGCTGGTCGGGGTCGACGTGCAGGCGGCGCAGCAGGCCGCGCGCGTCCTCCTCGTCGGCGGCGGTCAGCAGTGCGCGCACCAGCGGACCGTCCACGCTCCAGCGGTCCTCCGCGCGCGAGGTCGCGGCGCGCGGGTCCCACGCGGCGGGCAGCGCCTCGCGGGGCAGCTCGACCACCACGGAGACGTCGTTGCCGCTGCGCCGCTCGCCGCGGGCGCGGGCGCGCTGCTGGCGCGCCCGCTCCGTGGCCACCGCCGACAGCAGCCCCTCGGCGGTGCGCGACCAGGAGAACCGCTGCGCCCACGCGCGGGCGCCGTCGCTGGCGGCGACCGCGCGCTGGGGGTCGGCCAGCTGCTGCAGCGCGGTGACCAGCGCGTCGGTGAGGCGGGCGACCACGTCGGCGGCGCCCTCCTCGTCCACCAGCCAGCCGCTCTCGCCGTGGCGGACGGTGTCGCGCAGCCCGCTGACGCGGCGAGCCAGGGCCGGGACGCCCGCGGCGTTGGCCTCGAGCAGGCGCAGCGACCAGTCGCCGCTGTCCGAGGCGCTCACGGTGAGCCAGGCGGTGGCCAGGACGGCGTCGCGGTCGGCGTCGGAGAGGCGCCCGTGGAAGACCACCGGCGCGGCGAGGGCGGCCGCGAGCTCCTCCAGGCGCGCCCGCTCGGCGCCGTCCCCGACGAGGTGCAGCTCGAGACCGGGCACCCGGGCGGCGGCGCGCGCCACGGCGACCACGAGGGAGTCGAGGCGCTGGTGGGGCGAGAGCCGGCCGACCACCACCACGCGCGGGTCCGCGCTGCGGGAGGTCTCGACGGCGAGGGTGTCGACCCCGCCGGGCACCACGCGCACCGGGCCGCGCAGGTGCAGGCGGCGGCGCACGGCCGTGCGCGTGGACGGGGAGAGCACCACCACCGTGCGCCGCCCGTAGACGGCGCGCGTGGCCGGGCCCTCGAGCCACGCGGCGAAGCGCGCGAGGAGGGGCGGCAGCGCGCGGGTGAACAGGTCCTGGTGGACGTGGTGGACCAGCAGCACCACGGGCGTCCCACCCGCCACGAGCGGGGAGAAGAAGGGCACCCCGTTGGCGGAGTCGACCACGGCGTCCACGCCGCGGCGGTGGCGGGCCAACCAGGCGAGCGCCAGCGGGTAGACGCTCATCCAGCCGCCCAGGCGGCGCACGGTGTACCCGTCCACCGCCTCGCGGGCCGCGGTGCCCGCCGGCCGGCTGGTCACGAGCACCACCTGGTGCCCCGCGGCGACCAGCTCGCGGGCCACGCGCTCGCAGTACAGCTCCGCCCCACCGGCCCCGGGGTGGCGGCGGTCGCGCCAGTTGAGGACCGCCACGCGCAGGGCGCTCATGCGAGCCGCGCGGGGGTGGAGCGCAGCGAGGTGCGCAGCTGGCGGACCTCCGAGAGCACGCGGGGGCCGTGCGTCCACAGGCTGAGGGAGGAGCCGCGGGCGTCGTCGGTCCACTGCACCGGGAGCTCCGTCACGGGCAGCGCCAGGCGGCGGGCGACGGCGAGCACCTCCACGTCGAAGGCGAAGCCGCTGGCCGAGACGCGGTGGAAGACCGCGTCGGCGGCGTCCCCGGAGAAGAACTTGAAGCCGCACTGGGTGTCGGCGACCCCGCCCGTCAGCGACCGGGTCATGGCGTGGAAGGCCTGCGACCCCAGGCGGCGCACCAGCGGCTGGCGCACCACGTAGCCGGCGCCCGGCACGCGGCGCGAGCCGATCACCACCGGGTCCCCGGCGACCAGCCTGTCGAGCACCGGGACGAGCGTCGCGGGGGGCGTGGACAGGTCGGCGTCCACGAAGCCGCGCCAGCGCGCCCGGCTGGCGAGCATCCCGCGGCGCACGGCGGCGCCCTTGCCCTGCCGCGAGCAGCCGATGAGCCGCAGCCGCGTGGACGGGGAGGTGGTGGCGGCGAGGGCCGCCGCGGCGTCGACGGTCTCGGCCGTCCTGTCGACGCTGCCGTTGTCGACCACGGTGAGCGTGGTCGACACCGGCAGGGCGGCGCTCACCTCGAGCAGGGCCCGCAGCGTCGGGCCGAGCCGCAGCTCCTCGTTCCACACCGGCACGACGACGTCGAGGTCGGGGCGGCTGTCCCGGCCGCGCTGACCGCCGTGTCCCGTGCTGCCTGGCTGCTGGTCCATGGTCTCCCCCAGGGGGTCTCGGCCCGCCCGGTTCGGCGGGTCCGTCTGGCTCGGTGGCGTGCGGACGCGCGGGTGGGCGCCGCCAGGGCGCGCGAGCTCGCGCGCGGTGGTCGGTGACCCGGTGCGCTGGTGCCGGCTGGTTGCAGCAGGTGGGGCTGTGAGGGCGGGTGCCGCCTGGTCGCGGCGGGTGGCGGGGTGGCGCCTAGCGGGCGGGCGCCGGCTGGGCGGGCTCGACGAGGGCGCTGCGGGCCGCGGCGCTCGCGCGGGCGAACACCACGCGCGAGCTGACGAGGTAGGAGACGGCGGCGCTGACCACCGTCGCCGCCAGGACGCTGGCGGTGGGGTGCAGTCCCGCCAGCCGGTGCACCGCCCAGAAGGCTGCGGCGTTGGACGCGAAGGCCACGGCCACCGAGGCGTTGAAGAGCACCGCGCGCCGCAGGACCTTCCGCAGCGGCTCCCGGCCTGCCGTGCGGCGGCTCGCCCAGGTCCAGTGGTAGCTGACCAGGAAGTTCGCCTGCGTCACCACCACGAAGGCCGTGGCGTTGGCCACCTCGGCCAGCACCAGCGGGGAGAGCGCTTGGAAGACCGCCAGGTGCAGCAGCGTCATGAGCACGCCGGTGACGGCGAACCTGGTCCTGTGGTCGTCAGTGATGCGGTGGATCACGGGTCCCCCTCGGCGATGACGCGTCCTCACGGTGCGTCGTCGCACAGCTGCTGTGCAGCCGCCGCCGAACGTAGGGGCGTTCGGCCGGTGGTGGTGGTTACGGCTGCGTGAATTCCTGGGGATCTGCCCCACTTTGACTCTGCGCTCAGGTCCGATGACGCTGCGCGATCGGCGAGCGTCCCCTCCTCTGGATCGATCGCGACCCGGGCCTCCCGCGCGGCCCGGCGAGGCCGTACCGTCGCTCGGTGGTCGCCCGCTCCGGGCTCCCCGCACCGGCTCGACGTCGCGGTGGTGCAGCGCTCCCCCACCCGAGGAGAACCGCCCATGACCGTCGACCAGGCCAGCCCCCCGAGCGCCGGCCGGAGCCGCGCCGGCGCGCCACGTCCTGCCGCCGGCCCCGCGAGGGCCTCCGCGCGCCTGCTCGGCGGGCTCGCGTCCCTGGCGCGCCGCCACCCGCTCGTGGTGCTGGTGCTGGCCTTCGAGGCGGTGGCCGCCGGGCGCCTGCGCAACGCCGCCTTCCAGGACGAAGCGCTCTACCTGGCCACCGGCCACTGGCTGCTGCGCGAGTGGTCCGGCGGCGCGCCCCTGACGTCCGCCCCGGAGGGCTGGTTCACCGGGGCTCCGCAGCTCTACCCGGTGCTCGCGGCCCTGCTCGACAGCGCGGGCGGCCTCGGCCTGGTCCGCGCGGCGTCCACGGCGTTCCTGCTGCTCACCACCGTGTCGGTGGCGTGGGCGGCCCACACGGCATCCCTCTCCCTGGCCCCGCCGGCCCACCCCGACGACGAGGGCGACGACGACGCGGGCCGGGCGCGCACCGCTGCCGCCGCCGCCGCCGCGGCCGCCCTGGTGGCGGCCTGCACGGGCCCGCTGCTGGCCCTGGGCCACTTCGCCACGCCCGACGCCCTGTCCATCGCCTGCGTCGCCGGGGCGCTGGCGCTCGGCACGCGGGCCGCGCGCCCCGGCACCAGCAGCGCGCGGTGGCGGGCCGCTTCTGCCGCCGCGGGGGCGCTGCTGGCGCTCGCCGTGCTGCTCAAGTACACGTCGGGGCTGGTCGTGCCCTGCGTGCTGCTCGCCGTCCTCGCCGTCGCTGCGCCCGGTCGCCGCTCACCCGGCGGGTCGTGGAGGGCGGCCGGCGCGCGCGTCGCCGTCGTCGCGGGGGCGGGCGCCGCGGTGCTCCTGGTGTGCCTGGCCACGTGGGGACGGGGCCTGGTGGGGGGCTTCGTCACGAGCACGCTCGTGCGGCAGCCGCTCGCCCCCGCCCCCGCCTCCCAGCTGGTGGGCCAGGTGGTGCAGGACGCCGGGCTGCCGCTGCTGCTCGCCGTCGCGGGGTCCGCGGTGGTCGCCCGGCGCAGCCCCCTGCTCGGCGCGGCGCTCGGGCTCGGCGCCCTGGCGCCCGCCGCGGCGCAGGTGCTGCTGGGCGAGGAGGTCTCGCTGTACAAGACCTCGGCGCTGGGCGTGGTGTTCGGGGCGGTCGCCGCCGGAGCGCTGGTGGCCAGCGCGCGCGCGT
Source organism: Quadrisphaera sp. KR29 (assembly GCF_052644995.1). Taxonomy (NCBI): domain Bacteria; kingdom Bacillati; phylum Actinomycetota; class Actinomycetes; order Kineosporiales; family Kineosporiaceae; genus Quadrisphaera; species Quadrisphaera sp. KR29. Next base: position 40,845 of record NZ_JBQXXG010000016.1, on the reverse strand, counting down.
GGTGGGCCCAGGCGCTCACCGCGACGGCGCTGGTGGTGGCGGTGGTCCTCGGCCTGGGTGTCGCCGGGCGCCTGTTCTCCAGCTGGCCGGACACCGACCCGCTGCGCGCGGTGCTGGTGCCGCTGGTCGAGGCGCGCCCCGGTGCCGGGGTGGCCGGGGACAACCCCGAGACCATGCAGTACGCCCTGTGGGAGCAGACGTCGTCGCAGCAGTGGGGCGCCTTCTACCCGGGCGCCTTCCAGCGCGACGGGCTCGTCGACGCCGCCGCCTTCGAGGCGGCCTTCGGCCAGCGGGAGTTCGGCGTCGTCTTCACCGACGGCACCTCCTCGGTGGGCCGCGAGCTGGAGCCGCTCATGCCGTCCTACGGCTTCGAGCAGGCGGCGCAGGTGAGCTCGCCCGACGGCGGGCGGACCTGGACCGTGTGGGCGCTGCCGACCGGCATGATCGGGGGGTGACACCAGAGCCGGGCCGGCGCGCGGACCGGCCGTGAGGACGCCACCGGGCCCTCCCCGCAGGGCCGTGCTCGGCTCGGCCGTCCGCGCTGCCGCGGCCCTGCCGCTCCTGGCGACCGCCGCCGCGTGCACCGCGGCGCCCGGGGGCGGCGGCCGCTCGGCGTCGTCGCCCCTGGGCCCTCCCACCAGCTCGGCGCCGCCGGCGCTGCCCGAGCCCGGGGAGCTGGTCTGGGGCGACGACTTCGACGGCCCGGCCGGCAGCCCGCTCGACCGCGCCGACTGGGCCTACGACGTCGGCGGTGGCGGCTGGGGCAACCAGGAGCTGCAGACCTACACCGACGAGGTCGCCAACGCCGCCCTGGACGGCGAGGGGCACCTGGCCATCACGGCCCGCCTCGTCACCGGCGCTGCCGGGTCGTCCGACCAGCGGTGGACCTCCGCCCGCGTGACCACCTTCGGCCTGCACACCCTCACCGCGGGGCGGGTCGAGGTGCGGGCCAAGGTCCCCGCGGGCGCGGGGCTGTGGCCCGCGGCGTGGACCCTCGGCCAGGACATCACCGAGGTCGGCTGGCCCGCGTGCGGTGAGATCGACGTGATCGAAGCCGTCAACGACGCGGGCAGCTGCCTGCAGACCGTGCACGGGCCCGACGAGGCCGGCCAGCGCTGGTACGAGACCATCAACACCCCCCAGCCCGTGCCGCTGTCGCAGGACTTCCACACCTACGCCGCCGACTGGGACGCCGACCGCGTCGTCTTCGCCCTCGACGGGACCATCACCGGGACCGTGGAGCGCCGGGCGCTCGCCGCGGGACGCCGTTGGCCCTTCGACAGCCCCCAGTACCTGCTGCTCAACGTCGCCGTGGGCGGACAGCTTCCGGGCCCAACGGACGCGAGCACACCGCCAGTGGCCACGATGCTCGTCGACAGCGTCCGCCTGTACCGCCCACCCGTTGCGTAGCGCTGCCGGCCGTGACACACAGTCACAGACTGGACCGGCGCATGGCGTCATTCGCCCCTCCGTGTCCGGATCGTCGCGCGCGGGACTTGTCATCGCCCACTCTGCGTGACTACGGTCGGCCTGCCGGCACAGAGGACCGGTGGCTCGACGGTGAGCCGGGGCAGGCGTTCGACACCCCGGTGATCAGCTGGTCGCCGCAGCCGGGGTGGAGCCAGAGGCGAAACCGGGCCCCCTTCTCGAACCTGAGAGGCTCCCCCGGCTTGTCGCCCCACGACGTCCTCGACCGCCAGCGTCCCACCACCACCGGCCGCCACGCCGCCGTCGGCACCAGCCGCCACGCCGCTGACCCGACCGCCGGCCAGTCGCTGCGGCTGCTGCCCTCCTCGCGTCCGATGCTGCCGCGCCACCGCGTCGCCTGGGCGCTGTCGGTGACCCTGGGGGCCGCCCTGCTGGCGGTCTTCGCCACCTTCTGGTTCGACGGCGCCCGCGTGGTCGGCGGAACCGGCTCCTGGCTGGGCCTGGTGATGTTCGCCGTCCTCACGGCGGTCGTCTGGCACCGCATCGTCATGGACGCCCTCGCCCACGTGCTCAGCGCCTCCATCGGCCGGGACGCCCCGCCCCCGGCCCCCGAGCCCGGCCTCGCCGTCGCCTTCATCACCACGTACGTGCCCAGCAGCGAGCCCCTCGACATGCTCGAGAGGACCCTGCGCGCCATGCTCGCCGCGGACTACCCGCACGAGACCTGGGTGCTCGACGAGGGCGACGACGACGGCGCGCGCGCCCTGTGCGCCCGGCTCGGCGTGCGCCACTTCAGCCGCAAGGGCGTGGCGGAGTGGAACACCGCTCACGGGACCTTCGCCGCGAAGACCAAGGGCGGCAACCACAACGCCTGGTACGTCGCGCACGGCCACGCCTACGACGTCGTCGCCCAGATCGACACCGACTTCGTCGTGCGCCGCGACTTCCTCACGGCCACCCTGGGGCACTTCCGCGACCCGCAGGTCGCCTGGGTCATCACCCCGCAGATCTACGGCAACGACCACGCGGGCCTGGTCACCGCCGGCGCGGCGCAGCAGCAGTTCTCCTTCTACGGGCCCGTGCTGCGCGGCCTGTCGGGACGCGGTTCGGCGCTCATGCTCGGCGCCAACCACGTCGTGAGGGTCTCGGCGCTGGAGTCGGTCGGCTGGTACGAGGGCCACCTCACCGAGGACCTGGCCACCGGCATCAAGCTGCACGCCGCCGGGTGGCGCAGCCGATACGTGCCCGAGCCCCTCGCCATCGGCGAGGGCCCCACCACGTGGCAGGCCTACTTCAAGCAGCAGTTCCGCTGGGCCTACGGCTGCTACGCCATCCTGTTCCGCGTCACCCCCCGCCTGCTCACCCGGCTGGGGTGGGAGCGCGGCGGGATGTACCTGTGGCTGCAGCTGAACTACTTCAGCGGCGTCGCCTTCGTCGCGGGCGCCGCCCTCATCGCCGCCTACTTCGCCACCGGCCGGGCCCCGGGCCAGCTGCCGCTGCTGCCGCTGGCCGCGGCCTACGCGCCCTACCTCGTCTGGCGCCAGCTGCACTGGTTCGCCATGCAGCGCTTCCACGTGCGCCCACGGGTGGAGAGCGGCTGGATGTGGCCCGGGCGCGTCGTGGGCGTCGTGGTGCAGCCCCTGTACGCGGTGGCCATGATCGGCTCGCTGCTGGGCCGCCACCTCACCTTCAGCGTCACCCCCAAGGGCGACCAGGCCGCCAGCATCACCCCGGTCGGGGTCTACCGCACCCACCTGTACATCGCCATGGCGATGGTGGCGGCGACGACGGTCGGCCTGCTGCACGGCCGCACGGCGTGGGCCATGGTCGCCTGGGCGGCCTTCACCGTGCTGGCGATGACCGCGATCCTCGTGGCCGAGGCCCCCGCCCGCACCCGCCTGGCGCTGCGCGTCGCGGTGCGGCACTGGAGCACGGCGCTGCGCGCGGCCGTCACGGCCGCGTCCGTGCTGGTGCCGCAGCGGGTCCTCGCCGGCACCGCAGGCGCCGCGGCCCGCGAGGCGGTCATCATCGACCTGCGCGACTCCGTGCGGCCCGCGCTGCACAGCTCTGTCAAGGCCGTGCGGGCGCTGGCCGAGGCCGAGCGCCTGCTGGAGCTGGAGGACGAGCGGACCCGCGAGCCCGCAGGTGCTGGCCGCTGACCTGTTCACCCGCCGACGAGATGCCAGGCGACACCGGCGGGGTCGCCGCTCGTCCTCGGCCGTGCGCCGGCTGTCCCGGTCCCCCGCCACCCCGCACTCCCCCTCGACGACCGGTCCGAGCCCCGGCAGCGCTCCGTCACATCCCCAGCGACCAGCCGAGGGCGGGGTCGACCCCGGGGCTGAGCAGGCGCACCAGCGCCGGCTCGTCGTGGGGGCGCAGCAGCACGGCGTGACCCCGTCCGACGCTGCGCAGCCGCAGGCGCCCGGTGCCCAGCGGCATCCCGTCCACGTCGGCGCCCGCCCAGTCGTCCAGCAGGTCCGCAGCACGCGGGCTGGCGGTGCCGCCGACCAGCACGGCCGAGGCGGGCGCCACCACCGCGGCGGTGCCGTCCTCCCCGTAGGCGAGGTGGAGGTGCTCGAGCAGGGCGAAGGACGCCAGCAGCGACGTCCCGCTGCTGGCCAGCGAGGTCGCCCAGGTCGGCAGGGCCGGCAGCTTGGCGGCCACCCCGGCGCCGTCCACCACCACCAGCAACCCCGAGGGCTGACCGGTGCGCTGGGCGGCCAGCTCCGCGGCGCGAACCACGTGCGTGATCACCGCGGTGGCCAACGGGGCGACCACGTCCTGGTCGGAGACGGGCACCGTGAGGAACAGCGTGCCGCCGTCAGCCACCAGCTGCTGGGGCCGGACACCGCCGTGCCCGAGGGCGTGCACCGCCGCCTCACGGCGGAAGGCCGCGACGGCGGCCGTCGTGACCGCACCGATGTTGGCGCGGGTGACCTCGGTCATGTCCTGGATGTGCCGGTGGTCGGACAGGGCGTCCTCCCCGTCGCTGCCGCCCACGTCGAGCAGCAGGTCGAGCACCTCGTACTCGAGGCTCTCGTGGAGCATCTGCACCAGCCGGCGGGCCTGCTCGCCGTGGCTCTCGCGCGAGGCGGCGAGCAGGAGCGGGGCCAGCTGCTGGCCGGCCTTCGTCGCCCAGAAGGCGCCCTCCCTGACGTCACCGCGAGCGAAGGGCACCGTCATCGCCGCGGCGAAGTCCTGCGCGGCCGCGTAGGTGAGGTCAGCGGGGAAGAGGTCCAGCCGGTCCCCGCGACGGGCACCTGACAGGTCGACGTCCCAGACGGGTCCGCGCAGCGAGCGGGTCGCCCGCCCGGCCTCGACCAGGCCCGCGCCGGCCCCGATGCACAGCACCGGGCCGGGCCAGGCGGCCAGCGCGGCCAGCACCGCGTCGGACGGCGCACCACGGCGCCCCGCGAGCCCCGCGGTCACGACCACCGGGTGCTCCTCGGACCACACCAGCTCACCGGTGCGGGCGAGGCGGCCCAGCGGCAGCCGGTGGCTGCCCACGGCGCCTGCGCCCTCGTCCGGCGTGCTCACGAGCCCTGGCTCCACGACATCGCGACCGCCCTCCGTGGCGGCGGCCCCGCCGGCCGCTGGGCCTCCAGGGTCGCAGCCGTACCGGCTCGGCTCAAGGATCGGACCGTCGCGCACGAGCCGCTGGGACCGGGCGCCGCCGGTGGACGTGACGACGGGCCGGGACGTCGGCGGATCGGCCCCATGGGCGTGACCGCGCCGTCACGCCGAAGGGGCCGGTCCTCCGAGCACGACGACGACCGCGGCCCACAGACGATGCCGGACCCGACCCACCGCGCCGCCCCGCGCAGCCGGTCGGCGCAGGCGGCTCAGCCGAGCTTGACCAGGCCCCGCTTGAGCTGGCGGGCGGCCTGGGCGATGCGCTGCTCGTTCTCGATGAGGGCGAACCTCACGTAGTCGTCGCCCTGCGGGCCGAAGCCGACCCCCGGCGAGAGCGCCACGTCGCACTCGTTGACGACCAGCTTGGCGAACTCGATGGAGCGCAGCTCGGCGTAGGGCTCGGGGATGCGCGCCCAGGCGAACATCGTCCCCTTCGGCTTCTCCAGCGGCCAGCCCGCCCGCTCCAGCCCCTCCACCAGCGCGTTGCGCCGCGACTCGTAGACCGAGGAGGTCCACGTCGGGTACTCCAGCTCCTCGTTGAGCGTCACCGTCGCCGCGATCTGGATCGGCTGGAACGTGCCGTAGTCCAGGTAGCTCTTGAGCTTGGCCAGCGCCGCGACGACCTCGCGGTTGCCCACGAGGAAGGCCACCCGCCAGCCGGCCATGGAGTAGGACTTGGTCATCGAGTACAGCTCGACGGCCACCTCCTTGGCGCCCTCGCACTCCAGGATCGACGGCGGCTTCCAGCCGTCGAAGGTGGTGTCGGCGTAGGCGAAGTCGTGCACGAGCACCACGTCGCGCTCGCGCGCCCAGTCGACCAGGCGCTGCAGGTCCGCCTTGGAGGCGACCGCCGTCGTCGGGTTGTGGGGGAAGCTGAGGACGACGACGCGGGGCTTGGGCCAGCCGTACTCCCACGCCTCCATGACGTTCTCGACGTAGTCGTGCGCGACGCCGTCGGCGTCCTTCGGGCCGATCGGCACCTGCCGCACGTCGGCGCCGGCGAAGTACGGCCCCCAGATGTGGATGGGGTAGCTCGGCGAGGGCACGAGCGCGGCGTCACCCGCCTGCAGCAGCACCCACATGAGGTGGGAGAAGCCCTCCTTGGCGCCGATGGTGCTGATGACCTCGGTCTCGGGGTCGAGGTGCACCCCGAAGCGCCGCTGGTAGAGCCCGGCCACGGCCTCGCGGAGCTTGGGCAGCCCGCGGGAGGAGGAGTACCGGTGGTTGCGGGAGTTGTGGGCGGCCTCGGCCAGCTTCTCCACCGCGGTGGCCGGGGAGGGCAGGTCGGGGTTGCCGAACCCCAGGTCGACGACGTCGCGCCCGGCCCGGCGCGCCTGCTGCTTGAGCCCGTCGATGATCGTGAAGACGTACGGGGGCAGCCCCTGGATCCGCCGGAACTCCATGGCGGTCAGGGTACGGGCGGTGGCCCTCCTCGCGGCCGCGCTCGCGCCGGGACGAGGCGGAGCGGTGCGGGAGTGCAGTGTGCCGCCGAAGATCGTCACGGCTCATCACCCTGCGTCAAGGTTCACCCGTAGGGAGCAGCGGGAACGGCTCATTCTCAGCGGATTCCCCGCTCGCAGTTCCCTGCGCTCCCGCGCCTCGCGCACGATCGTCCGGGCGCGCCCGGCCGGGGGGCGGGCAGCGCCCCGGAGCACCGGCTGGCGACCAGCCCCGGCGTGCGCGAGCGCCCGCCGCCTCCCGGGCGCTCCACCTCGGACGGCCCCTCGTGTGCGGGAGGTGTGAGAAGTGCGTGATCTGCGCGTGACGCTCGTCCACGAGCGCTTCACGGAGTTCGCAGGGTCCGAGGCCGTCGTGGCGCACCTGGCGCGCCTGTGGCCGGACGCGCCGCTGCGCGCACCCGTCGCCCGCGCCGGGGTCGTGCCGGCTGACCTGGAGGCGCGGGTCAGCAGCACGGCGCTGAGCCGCCTGCTGCGCGGCTCCTCCTACGCCCACCTGCTGCCGCTGCTGCCGGTCGCCATGCGCCGGCTGCGCCTGCCCGAGTCCGACGTGGTGGTCGCCTCCCACCACGCCTTCGCCACCCAGGTCGCCGCCTCCTCGGCCGCACCCGTCGTGGCCTACGTGCACTCCCCCGCCCGCTGGGTGTGGGAGCCGGCCATGCGCGCCGGGGAGGGCGGCCGCGCGGCCGCAGCCGGCCTGGCCGCCTTCTCCGCCGCGTTCAAGCCCTTCGACGTCGCGGCCGCCCAGCAGGTGCACACCCTCGTGGCCAACTCCTCCTGCGTCGCCGAGCGCATCCGGCGGTGGTGGGGCCGGGACGCCCTGGTCGTCGCGCCGCCCGTCGACACCGGCTTCTACACCTCCGACCCCTCCGTGCCGCGGGAGGACTTCTACCTCCTGGCCGGGCGCGTGGTGCCCTACAAGCGCCCCGACCTCGCCGTGCGCGCGGCCGCCCGGGCCGGTGTCAAGCTCGTCGTGGCCGGGGAGGGCCGGGCCCTGGACCAGGTCCGGGCGCTGGCCGGCCCCGGTACCACCTTCGTGGGCCGCGTCGACGACGACGGGCTGCGCGACCTCTTCCGCCGCTGCCGCGCCCTGCTGGCGCCCGGGGTGGAGGACTTCGGCATCGTGCCGGTGGAGGCCCAGGCGTGCGGGGCGCCCGTGGTCGGCGTCGGCGCCGGCGGCAACCTCGACACCGTCCTGCCCGGCCGGACCGGCCACCTGGTGCCGCAGGTCGGCGCCGACGAGGAGGTCGAGGCCTGGGCGGAGGCGCTGCGGCGCTTCGACGCGCGCGCGTACGACCCTGCGGCCGTGCGCGAGCACGCCGCGACGTTCTCCCAGCCGCGCTTCACCGCGTCCATGGCCTCGCTCGTGCGGCGGGTGGCGGAGGGGCCCTCGCTGCCGCGCCAGGCGCTGGCCTCCCCCTTCGACGTCGACCGCGACCTCGAGCGCGGCACCGACCGCGACGCCGGCGCCGCGACGGCCGGCCAGGCCTGAGGAGCCCGCTCCGGCGAGCCTCCGGGGCGGTCGGCCGATCGAGGGAGCGGCCCCGGCAGCGGCGGGGCCGCGATGACCTCCCGTGCCAGCATGGGGTGACCGCGTGCGAGGCCGAGGGGGTCGTGTGGAGCTGGCGGACTACGTGCGCGCCCTGCGCCGGTGGTGGCTGGTGTCCCTGGCCGTCGCCGTCCTCGGCGCCGCGGCGGGGTGGCTGGTGACCAGCACCGCGACGCCGGAGTACGAGACCTCCACGCGCCTGTTCGTCACCGCGCAGACCGGCGCGACGGGCGGTGACCTCGTGCAGGCCAGCACCTTCGCGCAGTCGCGGGTCGCCTCCTACGCGGAGCTGGCGACCAGCGGCGCGGTGCTCGAGCGGGTCATCGCCGACCTGGGCCTGCAGGAGACCCCCGACGACCTCGCGGAGCAGGTCACCGCCTCGGCTCCCGACGACAGCGTCCTGGTGGACATCAGCGTCGTCGCCAGCGACCCCCAGCAGGCCGCGGCCATCGCCGACGCCACAGCGGCCGCGCTCAGCGCGGTGGTGGACGACCTGGAGACCCCCGTCGGCGGTGGCGTCTCCCCGGTGCGGCTCGCGCAGGTGCAGCCGGCTCCCGTCCCGACCACCGCCACCACCCCCGGCACGACCCTGGGCGCCGCGCTCGGCCTGCTGGTGGGCCTGCTGCTCGGCCTGGGCGCCGCCGTGCTCCTCGACGTCGCCGACCCGAGGCTGCGGCGCGCCGCCGACGTCCGCGCGAGCGGGCTGGAGGTCCTCGGCGAGGTCCCCCGCGACCCGGCTCTGCGCGGGCACCCCGTGGCCTTCGCGCACGACGCCTCCGCGCGCAGCTCCCAGGCGCTCCACGAGGTGCGGCTGCGCGTCCAGCGCGCCGCGGCGGCGGGCAGCGTCAGGACGGTGCTCGTCGTGGGGACTCAGGCGGGCGACGGCGCCACCACCGTCGCCCTGCAGCTGGCGCTGTCGGCGGCGGGCAGCGGCGCCGCGGTGACGCTCGTGGACGCCGACCTGCGCCACCCCGCCGTCGCCGAGCGCCTCGAGGCGAGGGTGCCCTACGGGCTGACCGACGTCCTGGACGGCAGCGCGGACGTGTCCCAGGCCCTGCGCCGCTCGCGCGGGGACCTGCCCGGCGTGGTGGTCGCCGGTCCACCGCCGCGCGTGCCCAGCGACGCGCTGCGCTCCCCGGGCCTGCGCAAGGCGCTGGAGGAGCTGGGCGCCAAGGCAGACCTGGTGGTGGTCGACACGACCCCGCTGGAGCCCTTCGCCGACGCCACCGCCGTGGCCGAGGTGGTCGACGCCGTGGTCCTGGTCGCCGCCCGGGGCACCACCCGCGGGCGCCTCGCCCGCGCCGAGCGCGCGCTGCGCGCCGCGGACGCGCGCGTGCTGGGCGTGGTGCTCACCCGGATGCCCGTCCGGGGGCCCGACGCCGTGCCGGTGTTCAGCGCCGACGGCCGCCGCCGACGCCGCTGACGGGCGGCCGTCGGCGGGCGCCTACAGGGAGGTGACCGTCGCGGGGCGCTGGTCGCGCGGTGAGGTGTTGCCGCTGATCCGGCCGCTGTAGTCGCGGCCCGCGAAGTGCACCACCACGTCCACCGCGTTGTCCTCGATGACGTTGAAGGAGCGCCGGTCCTGCGACCAGTTCCCGTCGCAGACGCCCACGGGGTAGCCCACCGCGGTGTTGCCTCGGATGGTGCACCGCTGGCCGGGGTGCTCCGCGCTGGAGTACAGGGCCAGGACGCCGCCGCCCCAGCCCGGGGAGGTCGCGGTGACCGGCCGGGTGCAGGTGAGCCGGTTGTCGGCGATGGTCACGCCCGAGCCGCCCTCGTTGGCGATGCACGTGGGCGCGGCGTTGGAGAAGGTGTTGCCGGTCACCGCGTTGTCGTCGTTGCGGACGCTGCGCAGGGCGTAGACCCCCGGTGCGCGCACCGTCGCGGTGTTGCCGGAGAAGGTGGAGCCGGTGCAGGCGCCCTCGTCGAGGTGCAGGGCCGCCGCCTGGGCGACGTCGAAGGTGTTCTCCCGCACCACCACCCCGGTGCTCGTCCCGCCGCCGAAGGCCCGGAAGCCGGCGCCGGCGCCGCTCTGCACGACCCGGTTGCGGGCGAAGGTGCACGCCGTGCTGCCGTAGAAGACGGCGAGCCCGGCGTTGCCCGCGTCGGTGACCCGGTTGCCCGTGGCCCGGCTGGCGGTGCACCCCTCGAAGTCGACGCCGACGTCGCCGCACCGCTCGACGGTGTTGTCGCGCACCACCACCGCGCGCCCGCGGGAGCCCCAGATGCCGCCGCCGGTGACGTCGCGGACCGTGTTGCCGCTGATGGTGAGGCCGACCACGGCGTGGGCGGGGTCGCCACCGGTGCCCAGCGGCTCCTTCGCGGCGTCACCGCCCCAGAACTGGATGCCGTGGTCGGCGCCCTCCACGGTGCACCCCGAGACCACCCCGTGGCTGCTGAAGACCACCGCGACGCCCTGCTGGGTGGCGTTGGTGACGGTGACCTCGCGCACGGAGAAGGCGCGGCAGCCGCTGAGCACCACGCCGTGGCCGCCGGCGTTGCGCAGCTGCAGGCGCCGCAGGCGCACCCGGGTGCCGCTGCCCGCGACGCAGGAGGGCCCCACCGCGCTGGCGCCCCAGTCCCCGCCCGGGCGGGGCCCGCGCGCCGGCGCGCCGCCGTCGACGGTGAGGTCGCTGGCCGAGCAGGAGCTGCCCAGGACCAGCACGGCGCCCACGTCGGCGCCGGGCGTGGCCAGCAGCGAGGCGCCGTGGCCGACCAGCGCCGTGGACGGCGGGACCGTCAGCGACCTCACGCGGTACCGGGCGCCCTCGCGCAGGTGCACCTGCCCGCCGCGGCCGGCGTCCAGGGCCCGCTGCAGCGCGGCGGTCGCGTCGGTGGTGCCGTCGGCGGGCGCGCGGAAGTCGTCGGCGCTCACGGACGGGCCCGGCGTGGCCGTCGCGGACGGCGTCACCGCTGCCTGCTCGGCCCGCTGGCGCACCAGCGCCTCGCCGACCGGGCCCGCGGCCAGGGCGGTGCCCACGGCCGCGACGCCCGCCCGCAGGACGGTGCGCCGAGACGGCAGCGCCATCCTGGTCCTCCTCCGTGGTGCCGGTGGGCGCTGGGCGCCCTCGGGTCCACGGGGAGGGTAGGTCGGTGGCTGCGGCGCCCGCGGCACTTCGGACGAACCGGACGGCACCGGACCGCCGGGGTCCGGGCGCGCGGCCCCGGGCTCATCCACCGCCGCTGGCGAGCACGTCGCGCTCGCGGTGCACCCAGCCGCCCCGGGAGCCGCCCGGCAGCACCACCCCGGTCAGGCCCTCCAGCCGTCCGAGGCTGCGGGCTGCGCCGACGGCGACCGAGACCAGGGGCCGCTCGTGGTGGGCCAGGGGTCTGGCCAGCGGCGCGAGGACGTGGCGGACCCTCCAGCGCAGCGGGTAGCCGTGGCGCCTGGCCACGTAGCCGGTGCCCCGGCCGTAGCCGCGGTGCTTGCGCACCACCTCCGCGGCGGCCAGCTGGCGGTTCTCCCCCTCCCCGACCACGTGCACGGCGTCGGACCAGCGCACCGCGTTGCCCGCGCGCACCAGGCGCAGGAGCAGGTCGGTGACCTCACCGGCCTGGTAGGGCCCGGCCGACCCGGTCCCGATGCTCTCGTCCCACCCGCCGACGGCCTCGACGGCGGTGCGGCGGAAGAAGGTGGCCGGCTCGATGGCCCGCCAGACCGTCCAGTCGTCGAGCTCGGGGCGCGGCGGGGACGGCGAGCGGGGGACGCCGTGCTCGACCAGGGGCACGGCGAGGGCCGCGAGCGAGGGGTCGGCGGCGAAGGCGGCGGCGACGCCCCCGAGGGCCTGCGCGGGGTAGGTGGAGTGGTCGTTGGGGAAGGCGACGACGTCGACCTCCTCGCCGAGCAGCGCGAGGGCCGCGTTGCGCCCGGCGCTGCCGCCGCCGCTGCTGCGCACCACGCGCACGTCCAGGCCCGGCACGTGCAGCGGCGGCAGCCCGGCGGCGCTCTGGTCGGCCACGGCGACGGCGACGACCGGGTGGTCGGAGGCGGCCGCGGACCGCAGCAGGGCCTCGACCGAGGGCCGCCCGATGGTGGTCAGGCAGACGCCGACGCGCAGCCCGCTCACGCGCCGGCCCCCACCGCGAGGCGGGCGGTGCCACCGGCGGTGCCGTCGGCGGTGTCCCCGGCGGTGTCCTCGACCCGGCCGGGGGCGCGGCCGGGCTCGCAGAACAGCGCCACGACCACGCCGAGCACGAAGACGAGGTTGTTGGGGTAGACCGCGAAGAACTGCATGTTGGCGGCCGCGACGAGGAAGGCGGCCTGGTAGGTGCCCCACCCCCAGAACAGCGCCGAGCCGGGACCCGGGGTCCGCAGGGCGGCGCCCAGCAGGCGGCGGGCCGAGAAGACGCCGAGCGCGACCCAGGCCAGCGCCAGGAGCACCCCTCCCTTGTGGAGCAGGGAGACGTAGGCGGCCTCGTAGAAGCTGGTGTCTGCGCTGACACCGAGCAGGTCGGCCAGGCGCAGGTCCGTCAGCGCCTCGAAGGACTGCGCGTGGTCCTCCACGCTGCCGGACTTGGTCTCGAGCAGCTCGCTGAACAACGGGGACGACAGCAGCACCGCCGCGACGGCGACCGCGGCCGCTGCCGCGCCCCACACCAGCGCCACCAGGCGGGCCGGCGAGCGGCGCAGGGCCACCGCGCTGACGAGCACGAGGGTGCCGGCGACGGTGGCCACACCGGTGAGGGACTGGGTGAGCAGCAGGCTGGCCACCAGGCCGCCGCCGACCAGCGCCCGCGCGGCGGGCCTGCCGCGCCAGCGCACCCACACCACCGGCAGCAGCAGGGCGACCAGCAGCGCCAGGCCGTTGGGGTCGTCCAGCAGGGAGCCGAAGCGCACCGAGATGCTGTTGGCGTACGCCAGCGCCGGCAGGCGGCCGGTGGTGGCGAACAGCAGCACCTGGACCGCCTCGACCACCACCACGACCACGGCGAAGACGACGACGACGCGGGTGACGGCCTCGACGTCGAGGCTCCAGCGGAGCGCCAGCGGGGCCAGCACCGCGCCGACGGCCAGCACCAGCCCCACGGTCTGCAGGTCCTGGTCGCCCACCAGCACGCCCTTGCCCAGGGCGAAGGCGCACAGGAGCACCAGCAGCAGGCACACCACCGGTGACGCACCGCGCCCCGAGGCGGGCCGGGAGCGGGCGGCCGGCCAGGCGAGCAGCACCACCACGGCCGCCGCGGCGGCGAGCAGGAGGTACTTGCCGACCTGCAGCACCGCGGGGGTGTCGGAGTACACCGGGCTGGTGTCGGAGGAGTTGATCTGCAGGGGGTAGCGGTAGGAGAGGTAGTAGAAGCCGATGAGGAGCACCACCACCACGGCCCGCGTCGCGAGCCGGTCGCTGCGCGTCACCGGCTGCGCCGGGTGCTGCCCGCCGGGCCCGTCGACCGGGTGACGCAGCTCCGGTCCGGCAGAGATCACGTGCCATAGTACGACGGCCCGGAACCGCCGACAGGCCTGTGAGCAGGGCGTTCTGGGACGACCACCCGTTCGCGGCAGCCGCCGCGGGGACCAGTGGAGGCCATCGGCGTGAGCGCCTGGGGGGTTGCGCTGCGCCGTCTGCGGACCGCGCCGTCGCCGCGCGCGGCGACGGCGCTGGACCAGGCCATCAGCAGCGTCTCCAACTTCGCGCTGCAGCTCTTCGTGGCCCGCACCGGCGACCTGGCCCTGGTCGGCGTCTTCGCCGTCGGCTTCGGGGCCTACGTGCTGCTGACGAGCAGCCTGCGCGCGCTGCTCTTCGAGCCGGCGCTCGTGGTGTGCTCCCGCGAGCCCGCGCGGCGCCTGCAGGTGCAGCGGTCCGCCGTCACCACCGCGCTGGCCGCCTCGGTCGCCCTCGGCGTCGTGATGGCCCTGACCGCGCTCCTGCTCCCGGCGGAGTACCGGCTCACGCTGCTCACCTACGCGGCGGGCATGCCCGTGCTGGTGCTGGCCGACGGGCTGCGCTACGCCCGCTTCGCCGACGGCAGGCCGCAGGGCGCGCTCGCCGTCGACGCGGTGTGGACGGGGTCTCAGGCCGTGCTGTTCGCCGCGCTGGTGGTCACCAGCGGCGACGCCGAGGGGTACCTCCTGGCGTGGATCGCCGGGGCCGCGGTGGCCGTGCTCACCGGTGCCCGCGCCCTGCGGGGGCTGCTCGTGCGGCCCCGGGCCGTGGCGCCGGGCTGGCGCTCGCTGAAGGGCCTGGGGCTGCCGGGGCTGGCCGACTCCCTGCTCGGCTCGGGGGTGCAGCAGCTGCTCCCGCTCGGGGTGACCCTGCTCGCCGGCACCACCGCCGCCGGCGTCGTGCGCACCGCCCAGACCATGCTGAGCCCGGTCAACACCGTCATCGCCGCGTCCACGCTGCTCGCCCTGCCCGCGGCAGCGGCCGCTGCCGGCGCCGGTGACCGGCGCCGCTACTGGCGCGCGGGGCGGCGCCAGGCGCTGGTGCTGGTGGGCCTGGGCGTGGTGGTCGGCCTCGCCTACGCGCTGGCGCCCTCGGCGCTGCTGCAGTGGGCCTTCGGGGAGGCGGCCGAGGAGGCGCGCCCGGTGACCGTGGTGCTGTCGGCGCAGGTGGCGCTCATCGGCTGGGGCATCGCGGTGGTCACGCTGCTGCGCGCCGCGCTGGCCGCCCGCACCGTGCTGCTGGCCTCGGCCGTCACGGCCCCGTTCACCCTCGGCGCCCCGCTGGTGGGCGCCGTGGTGGCCGGCCCGCTGGGCGTGGGCGTCGGGATGCTCGTGGCGGCGCTGCTGTGGGCGCTCTGGCTCAGCGCCGCGGTCGCCCGGCGCCACCGGGCCGGCGTCGCGCTCGGCAGCGCGCAGACCCCCGGCGGCGAGCTCGTGGACGACGCCGACGACGACGGCCTGGGCGACCGCCTGGCCGAGGGACCACCGAGGGAGGAGGCCAGGTGAGCTGGCTCGTCGACGGCCGCGCGACCGGGCACCACGGCATCGCGCGCTTCTCCCGGGAGGTGGTCAGCCGCCTGACCGGCCCCGTGGAGGTGCTCACGAGCACCCGGGTGGCACCGCTGTCCCCGCTGGACCCGGCGTGGCTGTCCTGGCAGGCGGCCCGGCGCCGCCCGGGGCTGCTGTTCAGCCCCGGGCCCTACGCCGCGCTGCGCACGCCCTGCCCGCAGGTGCTGACCGTGCACGACCTCATCCACCTGGAGGACCCCCGGCAGGCGAGCCCGGCCCGCCGGGCGTACTACGAGGCCCTGGTGTTCCCGGCGGTGCGCCGGGCGGGCCGGGTGCTGACGGTCTCGGAGCACTCCCGCCGGCGCCTGCTCGAGAGGCTGCGCCTGCCCGAGGAGGAGGTGGTGGTGGTGGGCAACGGGCTCTCCCCCGGCCTGGCCGCGCCCGCGCCGGCCCCCGCGCGCGCCGGTGAGCGCCCCCACCTGCTCTTCGTGGGCAACGCCAAGCCCTACAAGCGGCTCGACACCGCCCTGGCGGTGGCCCGGGAGCTGGCCGCGACGCACGACCTGGTCGTGGTGGGCGTGGACCGCCGCGCGCTGGACGCGGAGCTGCTCGCCGCCGCACCGCCCTCGGTGCAGTGGCGCTCGGGGCTGGCCGAGGCCGAGGTGGCGGCCCTGTACGCAGGCGCCACCTGCCTGCTGTTCCCCTCCGAGCACGAGGGCTTCGGGCTGCCGGCCCTGGAGGCGATGGCCCAGGGCACCCCGACGGCGTACCGCTGCGAGGCCGTCGGGGAGGTCGTGGGCCCGCTGGGCCTGCGCGTCGCCGAGGAGGACGGCGTGGCGGGCTGGTGCGACGCGGTGCTGCGGGCGCAGGCCGGGGAGGTCTCCTCCACGGCGCTGCGCGAGCGCGCCGCCACCTTCAGCTGGGACGAGGTCGCCCGCCGGGTCGAGGGCGTGCTGCGCGAGGTGGCCCCGTGAGCGCCGAGCCGCTGGTGACCTTCGTGGTGAGGGCCCGCAACGCCGAGGCGACCCTCGAGCGCTGCCTGCGCTCGGTGCAGGAGCAGACCCGCCCGGCCCGGGTGGTGGTGGTCGACAACCGCTCCACCGACGCGACCGTGGCGATCGCGCGGGCCCACGGGGCCCTCGTGGTCGACCGCGGACCGCTGCCCTTCAACTACGGGCGGGCCATCAACCGCGGCATGGAGCAGGTGCGCACGCCCTACGCGGCCATCCTCAGCTCCCACTGCTGGCTGCGCGACCCCCGGCACGTCGAGGTGGTCGAGGAGCTCTTCGGCGACCCGACCGTCGCCGGCCTCGGCGGCGGGCTGCGAGCCCCCACCGGGGAGCTGCTGACCGGGCCCCACCGGCAGGAGCGGCTGGTCCTGGCGCCCGGCTACGGCTTCTCCAACCACTCCTCGGCGGTGCGCACGGCCGTGTGGCGGCAGTTCCCCTTCACCGAGGAGCTGCCCGCCTCCGAGGAGCTCGACTGGGTGGGGCGGGTCACCGCCGCGGGCCACGCCGTCGTCATCGACCCCCGCCTGCACGTGCCCAACGGGCACCGGCGCGCGCAGGGGCTGACCGCCCTCCACCGCCGCGCGCTGCGCGAGGGCTGGGCGGCCGGGGCGCTCGGGCTGGAGCCGGCCGAGCGCCTCCCCTACCTGTCCCGGGTGCTGTCGGAGGTGCCTGCCCACCGGCGCTGGGCGCTGCCGCTGTACCTCGTGCACGTGCCGCGGCTGGTGGAGGTCCACGGCTTCGTCAGCGGCGCCCTGCAGGGCCGGGCCCACCGGCGCGGTGACCCCTCGCGCCTGCCGCCGCCCGCCTGACGGCCCGCCCGCCGGGCGGACCGGCGCGCTCAGGCCCGGACCGACTGGGCCAGGACCGCGGCGCCGAGCACCAGCGCCGGCAGGCCCAGCACGTCAGCGGCGGTCAGGCCGTGCGACCAGCTCACCCGCACCAGCGTCGGTCCCTCGAGCGGACCGTTGAGGAGCCACCACACGCCCGTGAGGGCCAGCGCGCCCAGCCCGACCCGCCAGGCGGCGTGCGGCAGGGCCTGCTGCTGGAGCAGCAGCACGGCGCACTGGGCGGTCAGCACCGCCAGGGCGACCACCACGACGAGGGCCACCAGCAGCGACAGGCGTGACTCAGGCACCAGCGCATGGTGCCCACTGCGCCCACCTGCTCAGCGGTCGCGGTCGAAGGAGACGTGCACGTGGTCGAGGTGGTCCAGCGTCACCGAGGACCCGTCGGGGTGGGTGTAGGGCCGCCAGGTCGGCCGCGCCGCCGTCCAGACCTGCCGCTGCCAGATGACCTCCTCGACCCCCAGCCCCTCGTGGTTGTCCACCAGCGCCTGGGCCACGGCCCACCCCAGCTGGACCTCGGCGGCGTCGGGCACGCGCCCCAGCTCCCCGATGGTGACGTCGCAGGCGTGGCCGGTGTGGTGGTAGCTGCCCTCCACGTGCCCGGTGGTGGCCGCGCACGCGGAGACCGGGGTGCGGGTGCCGAAGGTGGCGTCCACCCAGCGGCGGCCGAACTCCGCGTTGGGCGCCAGGCCGTCGGCGCCCAGCGGCCACGCCGGCAGCGGCCGGTCGGGCACCGAGCCCGCCACCACCAGGCCCGGTGCGGCCGGCACGGTGTAGCGCGCGGCCATCGCGGTGATCGCGCGCACGTACCCGTGGGTCTCCCCGCGGGCGAAGGACGGCGGCGGCACCCCGCGGTGGCGCGCGACCGCCCCGGGCCCGGCGTTGTACGCGGCGAGCATGAGGGAGACCGGGTCGCCGTCGTACCCGCGACCGCTGACCTGGTCCAGCAGCCAGCAGTCGTAGGCGGCCGCGGAGGCCAGGGAGTCGGCGGGGTCGGTGATGACCGCGCCGCCGCCGTCGGCGTCCACCCCGTGCTCGGCCCAGGTGGCGGGCATGAACTGGCCCAGGCCCCGGGCGCCGGCGGGGCTGACCGCGTCGGGGCGCCAGCCCGACTCCTGGGTGATCTGCGCCGCGAGCACCGGCGCGGGCAGCTGCGGGCACCGCGTGAGGGCGTAGTCGAAGGCCTGGCGGTAGCGGGCGGGCACGGCCCCGTCGGCGACCGCCACCGAGGACGACGCCGGAGCCTGCAGGCGCCCGCCCTCGCGCCCGGCGGTCACCGCGACGACCACGACCGCCGCCACGAGCACCACCGCCACGACGACGACGGCGCCCAGCACGGCGGCCACGGCGCCGGTGAACCACCACAGCGCCCGGCGGCTGACCACCTCAGCCCGCTGACCGGTCGGCCATCAGCGCAGCCGCTGGGCGGTGTCGGTCAGGCGCCGCTCGCAGCCGTGCAGCACGTGCTGCACCGCGCGGGCGGGCTGTCCGGGCACCTTCCACAGCGCCTGGTGGGCGCCGAGCGCGCCGAGGGCCGCCACCTCCACCGGCGAGAACCCCAGCTCCTCCCCGAACGCGCGCGCGTTGACGGGCTCCTGGCGGAAGGAGACGACGACGTCGGCGTCGTGCACGAAGGCCCGCCCGGCCTCGGCGGCGGCGAGCACGTCGGTGAGGTGCTGGGTGGCGGCGAGCACCTCCACGCCCAGCGTGCGGGCCTTCTTGACCACCTCCTGCACCACCGCGCCGAGCTCGGGGACGCGCACGGCGTTCCACAGCTCGTCGACCACCACCACCCCCCAGCCGCGCCCGGGCGCCGTCCACGTGGTGAGCACCAGGGCCGCGGAGGCGGCCATGAGGACGGGGACGACGTCGGGGTGGGTGGCCTGCACGCCGGACAGGTCCCAGACGACGACGTCGGCGGCGAGGTCGAGCTCGGGGGAGGTGGGCCCGTCGACGAAGCCGGCGAGGTCGCCGAAGACGAGCCTGTCCAGCAGCAGGCCCAGGTCGCGGCCCCAGGCGTGCAGCTCCTCCTCGGTGCAGGAAGAGCCGGGGACGGGCTCGTCGGGGTCCGCCGGCGCCGCCAGCAGCGCCTCGCGCAGGTCGACCACCGTCGCCGCCCGCCCGCCGAGGGACGGAGAGGCCAGCACCCGCTCCAGCTGCACGCGCAGGGCGAAGCCCTCGGCGGGGGTCAGGGCGCGCCCGGCGAGGAACTGCAGCACCGAGCGCACCAGCCCCTCGCGCCCGGACGCGTCACCACCGGTCAGCCTGGCGTCGAGGAGGTTCAGGCGCAGCGGGCCGCCGGCGGTGAAGCGGTGCACGGCCCCGCCGGCCTCGCGCCCCAGGGCGCAGAACTCCCCCTCGGAGACCTCCCGGCCGCCCTCGACGTGGTTGACCGCCCGGGTGTCGTAGACCCACGCGCGGAACCCCTGCTCGGCCACGGCGCGCACGAGGTAGCTCTTGAGCAGCGCGCTCTTGCCGGCGTACTTCGAGCCCAGCACCAGGGTGGCCGAGCCCGAGGTGCCCTGCTCGAACCACGCGCGCCCGCTGTGGCGGACCGGCTCGCCGGTGTGGACGTCCTGGCCGACCAGCACCCCGCTCGGGGAGTCCCACGCCCGAGCGTGGGCGTAGGGGAACAGCGGCTGCAGGCCGTACAGGTCGCTGCGGATCGGTGGGGCGGCGTAGTCGCCCAGGCCCGCGGCCGTGCTGAGGCGGCGGGCGCGGCGGTCCTCCTCCAGCGTGGGCCGCAGCGAGGCGCCCGCGGGCAGCGGCGGGCGCGGCGGGGTGCCGTCACCGGGCTCGCGCAGCCGGTAGGCCGCCGCGGCGAGCGCGCCGGCCAGGGCGCCCCAGGTCGCGTCCAGGCCCCGGGCGACGGCCCCCAGCGCCGAGGACCCCGGGGACGGGCGGCGCCGCGCGTGGCGGGGCAGCACCGGGCGCCGCTGCCCCGGCGCGCCGCCGGGCCCGTGCAGGACCTCCTCCCAGACCCGGTCCGGGCCGTGCTCGCAGGACCGGCCCCTCGCGGGTGACGAGGCGGTCACCGCCACAGGGCCGATCGGCCGAGGTGCGGCGCCGCGGCCTGCCGCGGCCCCGGGGGTGCGGGCGGGCGCCTCAGAGGACACGGGCCAGCCCCCGCCCGAGCAGCGTGCCGGCCACGAGTGCCTGGTCCTGGCGCAGCGGCGCGACGGGCGCCACGTGCACGCCGCAGGCGCGCGCGGCCGCGACCAGGGCGTCGCCGTCGTCGTCGAGGTCCTCCAGGGTGGCGGCGTTGAGGACGAAGAACGCCGCGCCGTACCCGCCGTGCCACCCGCCGCCGGCGGCCGAGACGTTGTGGCGGCGCTCGTCGGCGGGGCGCTCCAGGGTGGCGCGCAGGTGGGAGGTGGACTCGCGGACCTGGCGGCGCAGCTCCTCGCCCTGGTCGTGGCGGTGGGCCTCGGCCAGGGTGGAGACCCTGTCGCGCAGGTCGACGACGACGGCGACGACGTGCTCCAGCGTCCGTCCGCGCACGGCGGCGCCCAGGGTGTGCAGCGGGACGAGGTCGACGGCGCTCCTGGCCTCGTCGCTGAAGCCGGTGACCTCGTAGCCGCGCACGAAGCCGTCCCCGTGGCGCCCCAGCACCCCCACGTGGGTGGGGCGCACGTCCAGGGAGGGCACCATCCGGGAGGGGTCGGTGGGCGAGGGGTCCCACAGGGAGACCGACCTGTCGAGCAGCCCGCGGTTCACCCCCGCCAGCAGCTGGGCGTCCAGGGGGCGGCGCACGGTGACCTCGGCGGCCTCCAGCAGCGGCACCGCGGCGCGCAGCCGCTCGGCCACGACGCGGGCGGCGGCCAGGTGCGGGTCGCTCTCCCCGCGCGCGCGGCCGGCGCGGGCGGCGGCGCGCAGCTGCGGGCCGGTGGTGGCCCACAGGGTGAGGAAGTGGTCGTAGCGGGGGTGGGCCGCGGCGTCCTCGCGGGCGGCGGCCAGCGCCTCGCGGAAGGACCGCGGCGCGCCGGCGGCCGGGCCGCCGGCGGCACCGGCGGCACCCGGGGCGGCGTCGTCGCTGTAGGAGCACACCGAGTACATGGCGACCCTGTCGAAGGAGTCCGACAGCTGCCCCAGCGCCCGCCCCAGCTCACCGCGCAGGCGGTGGTGGCGCAGCACGTCGGGCAGGCCGCCCCAGGCGGCGTCGACCTGCACGCACACGCCGTAGTGCCCGCCGGCCGCCCCGGACAGCGCCGAGGCGCCGGAGGCGGCGGAGGGCTGGAAGAAGACGCACACGTCGCCGTCGTCGTCGTCGAAGGGCACGTCGCGCCAGGTGATGGTGCCGAAGGCGGCGGGCAGGCGGCCCGGGGCGTGCCGGCCGGCCTCCAGCCCCGCGAAGCCGCTGGCCGAGGCGTAGCGCAGCTCCCCGGTGCGGGCCAGGGCGCGCCAGCGCAGCACGTCGAGCAGGCGCGCCGACAGCGGGCGCACCCCGAACGGGCCCGCGAACAGCGCCGCGCCGAGCACCGCGACCACCAGGCCGGTGAGCATGAGCCCGGGGCTGCGCGCGAGCACGCCCACCGGCACGCTGAGCACCCCCACGCCGGCGAAGAACCACGGCAGCAGCGCCTCGGCGGCGGTCCTGCCGCGCGCGAAGGCGGCGTAGGTCACCGAGCGCTCGCCGATGACGTGGTCAGGCGCCTGGGCCACGGGTCCTCCTCCTGGTCACCGGGCTGGCGGGGGTGGCGGCGCCCGAGCCGGCCACGCGGCGCCCGCGGCGCTCGCGGGCGCGGTCGCCGTGGGTGCGGGCGGCCGAGGGTCGGCCGCCGCCGTCCCGCGGGCCCGGGCCGGTGGGAGCGCCGGAGCCGGCGCTGGGGGCGCGGCCCACCCAGTACAGGGGGTTGGCGCGCGAGCGGCGGGCGGCGGCCTGCTCGCGCTGGCGCTCGCGGTCCTCGCGGCGCTGGTCCCAGCGGGCGCCGGCGAGCGCGCCCAGGCGGGTGCCCTCCAGGCGCGAGGGCCGCTCGCGCCGCTCGGCGCGCAGGGGGCGCCACGCGCGCCAGCGGCCCCGGCGGCCCCGGGCGCGGGCCCCGGCGTAGGCGGCGCTGCCGGCAGCGGTGCCGAACAGCAGGGACAGCAGCGAGCCGCCGATGAGCGCGAACAGCACCACCCCGATGAGGTAGAGCAGCGTCACGAAGCCCTCGCCGAGCGTGGAGAAGTCGAGGAAGGACACGCCGATGACGAGCAGGTCGACCACCTGCAGCGGGAACAGCAGCGTGCCGGCCATGACCCGCACGTAGGAGCGCAGGGCCTGGCCGCCGTCGCCGGCGATGGCGGGCAGCAGCCCGAACTGGCCGAAGACGGGGATGGCGTAGACGGCGATCTGGCGCAGCACGAAGGCGAACAGCACCACGAGCAGGAGCGGGAAGAGGAAGGCCGACAGCAGCACCGCGGCGAGCAGCGCGCCCGGGGAGTCGCCCAGGAGCAGGCCGGCCGAGAGCTGGGTGGTCAGCTCAGTGACGCGCAGCGCGAAGACGCCGGCGAAGGCGCCGGTGACGGCCAGCACGCCGGCGTCGACCAGGAGCACGAAGAAGGGCACGGAGAAGGCGGCGGGCAGCCCGACGGCGAGCAGCGCGAAGGAGCGGCCCGCCGAGCGCACCCCCTCCACGGCGCCCTCCAGCACCATGCTCACGAGCCAGCGCACCACCGCGACCACCAGGGCGACGGCGCTGAGCAGCGCCCAGTGCCACAGGTAGACCTGCCAGTAGCTGCCCCGCAGGGGGTTGAAGGCGACGTAGGTGGTGACCGCGGTGACGGTGTAGGAGAACAGCCAGCCGACCGACTCCGCCAGGGTGGCGGCCAGGCAGTCGTCGGCCGCGTACGGCGAGGTGAGCCACCCGAGCAGGCCGCGCGGGCAGGCCGCCAGCGCGGTCGCCGTGCCGACGCCACCGTCAGCGGGGCCGGCCCCCGCGGCCGGGGGGCCGGGGGCCGCCGGGTCGGCGGGGGCCGCCGGGCCGGCGGGAGCGGACGGAGACGCCGGGGGGACGGGGATGGAGTCGCCCGGCGCCGGGGGCGGCGTGGTCGTGGCGCCCGCGGAGGGGCTCGGCAGGGGCAGCGCCGCGGAGGCGAGGGCCGCTCCGGTGGGGACCACCACGAGCAGGACGGCGACCAGCAGCGAGGCAGCGGCGCCCGCGGGGGTGCGCGGGCCCGAGCCGCCGCCGGTGCCCTCGGGGGCGCCGCCGGCCACGGGGCCGGTGGTGCTCGCGGCGGCCGGGCTCATGAGAGCAGGTCGAACCAGCCGAGGGTGAAGGTCGAGAAGGCCCCGACGATGAGGATCACGAGCGCGCAGCCGACGGCGGACAGCAGGTGCCCGGTGGCCCGCCCGCCCCTGCGCAGGCTCGCGACGGCGGCGACCAGGGAGACCGCGAGCCCGAGCACGGCGGCGACGAGGACGAGGAAGAGGACGACGCCGAGCAGCCGGCCCGCGGGCCCGGCGAAGCCGCTGAACGGCCCCGGTGTCGGGGAGGCCTCCGAGAGCATCCGCTGGAGGAACTCCCGGGTGCCGCCGTAGTCGCTGTCGTCACCGGGGCTCGGCGAGGGCGACGGCGCCGACGCCGTCATCACCCAACCCAGCAGTCCCATGAGTCACATTTGTACCACCACGCGACCCCGCACGCTGCTACTCGCCGACAGCGACCTCCGCCCCCAGGCGCGCCCCGCGGAGCAGCTCGAGCCGGTCACCGCTCCAGAAGGTGCCCGGGTCGTAGGAGTTCACCGGGCGGCGCGCCGGCAGCAGGCCCATCGCCTGGTAGGCGCTCGCGACGACCTCCGCGCAGTACGCCGTGGCCGCGCTCGCCCGCACCCGCGCGCGCCCGCGCAGCCACCGGCTCGCCAGCACCGCCGTCGCCGGGAAGGGGGTGCCGTCCTTGCGGGCGACCTCGGTCAGCAGCGCGTCCTCTGCGGGCCGCCCCAGTCCGCCGGGCACCTCCAGCTGGCGCAGCCAGGCGCGCTGGCCGTAGCGCCCGCGCCACTGGTCCACGGCCTGGCGCAGGTCGTGCAGCTGCACGCCGCGGTGCTGGGTGCCGGTCCACACGTCCACCAGGCCGCGGCCCAGCTCGGCGTGCCACATGAGCGGGGGGAGGTCGTCGAGGACCACGGCCATGCCGACGTGGTTGACCGGGGCGTTGGTCAGCGCGCGGATGGCCTGGTCGGCGGGGCTGCGCCCGCGGAACAGCCACAGGTCGCCGGTGCGCGTCAGCTCGACGGCCTCCTGCAGGCCGATCCCGCTGCCGCCTGCGCCGCTCACCCGTGCCACGGCAGGATCCTGCCGTGGCACCCCGCCCCCAGCAGCGAGCAGCACGACGAGCCGGCCGCGCCTCCCGGCGCGCGGCGCTGTTCAAGCTGCTGGGCGTGGCCGGGCTGGCGGGCGTGGTCGCCACCGGCGCGGTGGTCGCGCGCGACGCCCGCCAGCGCCAGCAGCTGACCCCCGAGCAGGTGCGCGAGCGCCTGCGGGAGCGCCACGCGGCGCTGGAGGCCGAGCACGAGCGCTGACGCGCCGCGCCGCGGCCGGTCGGTCAGGGGCCGGTGAGGCAGCCCGCCACCACCTCGACGGCGATCCGCGCGAGGGAGGGGGCGCTGCCGCCCTCCCGCTCGCCCAGGTGACCGGTGGCCAGGGCGCGCACCACCAGCCCGTCGCGCAGCGCCACCAGGGCGCGGGCCAGGTCGGCGGTGGTGACGTCGTCCCGCAGGACGGCGCCGGTGCCGGCCAGCAGCTCCGCCACCAGCGCCGTGACCGCCGCCTCCTCCTGCTCGCGCAGGGCCGACAGGCGCTGCGCGACCGCCGGGCGCGCGGCGGCGAGGGCGGTGAGGAGCAGGCGCAGCCTGTCGTGGCCCTCGGCGTCGACCTCGGCCAGCACCCGCGCGGCGGCGGCGGCCAGGGCCGCCTCCAGGGGCGCGGGCACTCCCCCGGCGCCGCTGCTCGCGCCACCTCCCGCGCCGCTGGCGGCGGCTGCCGCCAGCGCGTCGTCGCGGATCCGCTGCAGCACGCCCTGCCGCACGCGGCGCACGCGGTGCGCCGCGTAGGCGAGCAGGTCCTCGACGTAGTCGTCCTGGGTGCGCCAGCGGTCGCGCAGCTGCGCGGCCGTCGGCCGGGGCGCGCCGGCGGGCAGCGACCGCCCCGCGGCCTCCACCGCGGCGGCCGAGAGCAGCCCGAAGAAGCGCGGGGGCGAGGCCGTCGCCGCCTGGCCGACCCGGCTCCCCGGCCCGACGGCGACCACGCCCAGCTCCTGGCCCAGCACGCCCGTGCCGCCCTGCAGCAGCTGGGCGGTGATCTCGTCGTGCGCGAGGCGGTGGCGGGCGGCCGAGGTGCGACGGGCGCCGGCGACGGGGTCGGTGAGGTGCACCAGGACGTCGGCGACGTCGGTGGGGTCCACCTCACCGGGCCGCGGCCACAGCGGCCCGGTCCCCGCCGGCGGCACCCGCGCGGAGGGCCCGCCCCCGGCCCGGGGGACGGGCTCGAAGGAGCGGCGCACCAGCGCCAGCTGGGCGGCCGTGAGCAGGCGCACCGACTCCTCCACGCGGACCGGTGAGCCGTCGGTGGCGAGCAGCCGCAGGTCGGCACCCTCGGTGAGCGCGGCGAGCGCGGAGGCCACCTCCTGCAGGTCAGCGCCCTCGCGCGGGCGGCACCCCACGCCCTCGGCGCAGCGCGCCCAGACCTGCGACCAGCGACGGGCCGCCTGCCGGTGGTTCGCCTCCCGGGCGCGCCGCAGCCCCGGGTGCTCCGCGGCGAGGGCCGAGGCCACCAGCTGCAGGCGCGAGCTCACCGGCAGGGCGCCCGTCACGAGGTGCGCCTCGGCCAGCGCCCGCGCCACGACCGGCACCTGCTCCGGCGACGCCGGCGGCGCGAGGCGCTCCAGCCGCTGCTGCATGACGTCGTCCCACTGCCGGCGCCACAGCAGGAAGGCCAGGAGGTCCTCGCCGTAGTCGCGCTGGCGCGCCCAGCGGTCGCGCAGGTGGCTGGGGGTCACGCGCAGCGGACCGACGGCGGTGGCGGCCGCGCAGACGCGGCTGGCGGAGAGCAGCTCGAAGAAGCGCAGCGAGCGCCGGTCGTCGTCCTCGCTGCCCTCCGAGGGCACGAGGGTGCCCAGCTCCCGCTGCAGGACGAGCACGCCGGCCTCCAGCAGCGCCAGCGTGACGGGGTCCTCGGCGAGGCGGCGACGGGCCTGCTCGGTGCGGCGGGTGGAGGTCGCCGGGTCGGCGAGGCGCGCCAGGACGCCCGCGAGGGACTGCGACCGGTCACCGCCCTGCGCCGACACCGCACCTCCCGCGGTCAGTCCCCGCCCCGGCGCTGCCCTCGACCGGCCGGGGGGATCACCGTGGCGCAGACCGCCCGTCTGCGCCGCTCAGGGGGGCGCTCCGACCTCCTCGAACGCTCGGGGAAGTGCCGCCCGGGCCTGGCCGGGGCCCGCGACGCTCCCGCACCCTCGGGGCGGCCAGGTCGGTGGCCGCAGGAGCAGGGGGGACCACGTGCACGAGGACAGGGGTGGCAGGGGCACGGCGCAGGTGGAGCGCCGCCTGCTGGTGCGCCAGGCCGGACCCGGGCCCGGCCCCGGGCGGGCGGTGGCGCCCGTGGCGCTGCAGCAGCTGGCGGTGGTCGGCGGCCACCCGCTGGGCCTGCTGGGCCTGTGCGGCGCCCTGGCCGGCACCCACCAGGTCGTCCGGCTGGGCGCCGCGGCCGTGCGCGGCGCGGTGCTCGCCGACCTCAGCTGCGCCGGCTGCGCGCCCACGGCCGAGGAGCTCGCCCGGCTCGCCGGCGAGCACGACGTGGTGCTCCTGGTCGGCCCGGGCTGCGTCGGCCTGGCTGAGGAGGCCCTGGCGCGCGGTGCGGCCGGGGCTGTCGGCGCGTGGGAGCCGCTGGTCGAGCTGCGCCGCGCGGTGCGCGCGGTGACCTCCGGGCAGACGTGCACGACGCCGGCCGTGCTCGCGGCGGGGGCGCGCGTGCGCGAGGTGCGCGCCCTGCTCTCGCGCCAGGAGCAGGAGGTGCTGCGCCTGTACGGGGCCGACCTGCCCGTGAAGACGGTGGCCCGCCGCATGGGCATCACCGCCGGCACCGCCAAGGAGTACCTCAAGCGGCTGCGCGCCAAGCTGGCGGCGCGGGGGGTCGCCGTGGCCACCAAGGTGGACCTGCGGGTGCTGGCCGAGGAGCTGGGCCTGCTCAGCCCCGTCCAGCGCTGCGGCCCCGCGCCGGCCGCCGACGTCCTCCTCCTGCCCGAGGACGCCGCGCGCACGCCCCGCTGAGGCCCGAGCGACCGCGGCCGCCGTGCGCTCGCCGGCGCCCGGCGGCTCAGGACGCCGCGGCCACCGGCAGGGGCGCCGGCAGGGGCGCCGGCACGGGCGCCGGCACGGGCGCTGTGCCCGCGGGCGGCGTGAGCACCGAGAAGTCAGGCAGGGGCGACGGCGCCGCGCGCAGCGCGCCGGCCGGCTGTGCCGCGCGCGGGAGGGGGACCGGCGCGGACGCCCGGCCGGGTGCGCGGCGGGGCGTGCGCTGGGCGAAGACCAGGCGGGAGGTCACCGCGAAGGAGACGACGGCGCTGACGGCAGTGGCCACGAGCGCGCTCAGCACGGCGGGTGCCTCGAGCAGGCGGTGCGCCGCGGTGAAGCACGCCGAGTTCACCGCGAAGCCGAGCACCGCGGCGGCGTTGAACAGGGCCAGGCGGCGCAGCAGGTGCGCCGCGCCGTCGCGGCCGCTGCGGCGCGAGGCCCACGTCCAGCAGTAGCTGGCCGCGAAGTTGGCCTGCGTGGCCACCACGAACGCCGTCGCGTTGGCGGCCTCGGCCACCACCAGCGGCAGCAGGGAGGTCATGACCGCCAGGTGGAGCAGCGTGGAGCAGGCCCCGACCACGAGGAAGCGCGCGCGGGGGTCCCGGCTGGTGGCCGCGAGCGCCCTGAGCGCTGCGCGCGGTCCCAGCGCGCCGGCGCGCTGCACGTCCATGGTCCTCCCGGAGCCGGATGGCTCGAGTGTGGGGTGCGGGACCCCGGCGCGCAGGCGGTTCGGCGCAGTCCGCCGTCCCTCGGCGGGGGGGGGCGCGCGTCGGGGCGGTGCCGCCGGGGCGGCGGAGGGGGTGGTCGGGCTGCGGCGTGCGCCCGCCCGGGTGGCGCACGGGCGCACCGGGTACCGGTCGGCAGCCGCCGCACCTACCGTCGCTGCGCTGGTCGCGCCGCTCCCCCGCGCGCAGCGGGGAGGACGACGTGGACGAGGTGGACCGGCAGGCGGCGCCGGGCGGCGCCGGGCCGTGGCGCGCGCCCGAGCCGGAGCCCGCGCACGGCTGGGCCGTCCCGCACCAGCAGCCCGCCCCGCCGCAGACGTGGGGGCAGCCGGCCCCGCCGGCCCCGCCGGCCCCGCCGGCCCCGTCGGCCCCGCCGCCCGTGGCCCCCTGGCTGGCCGAGCCCCGCAGCAACCCGGTGGCCGTGTGGTCGTGGGTGGTGGCCGTGCCCTGCGCGGTGCTGGGGCTGGTGCTGGGCGTGCTCGGGCTGGTGCGCGCCCGCCGCCGCGGCGGCGCGGGGCTGGCGCACGCGGTGGTGGGGACGGCGCTGTCCGGCGTCGTGCTGCTCGTGGGGACCGTCGCGCTGTCGGTCGGCGCGGTGACGGGGATCGCCGCGGTGGCCGGTGGGGCCGCGGGCAGCCGCGGCCACGACGACACGGTCGGCTCCGTCACCGAGCAGGAGCAGGCCTACATCGACGACCTGTACGAGGACACCTACCTCTCCTACGACGACGCGACGCTCCTGGAGATGGCCCACGGCTTCTGCGACGACCTGGACGCCGGGTCGACCCCGGCCGAGGCCGACTCCGCGCTCGTGGAGCGCTGGGCCGAGCAGTCACTGGACCTCGACACCGCCTACGACGTCGAGTGGTCGGCCACCGCCACCCTGTGCCAGCAGCACGCGGAGGAGTTCCAGGCGTGGGACCCCGCGGCCGGCGACGCGCCCGACGGCCCCGCCACGACCACCACCGCGGCGCTGGACGCCACAGCCCGCGCCTGACCGCTGGCGGGGCCGCCGGCCGGGCCGCGAGCGCCCCGGTGGCAGGATGGTCGACCGACCAGCGCACCCGGCAGGAGGCACCCGTGACCACGCGCACCGACGCCCACGGCCCTTCCGGCGGCCCTTCCGGCGGGGTCCCCGCGGGCGGGTCGCCGCCGGGCCTCATGACCGTGGGCGAGATGGCCGAGCGGGTGGCCCTGAGCCACCGCACGGTGCGCTACTACGACGACGAGGGCCTCCTGCCGGCGCGCCGCTCCCCCGGCAACTACCGCCTGTACGGCGAGGACGCGCTGGCCAAGATGCTGACCATCCGGCGGCTCAAGCCGCTGGGCTTCACCCTCGACGAGATGCGGGAGGTGCTGGCGCTGCTCGACGCCGCGTCCGCCCCCTCGGCCGCCGACGACCCGGAGCAGCCCGAGCGGCTGCAGCGGCTGGTGGCGCTGGAGGCCGACGTGCGGCGCCGCCGCGACAAGCTGGTCGAGCAGCTGGCGGGTGCCGACGACCTGCTGGCCTCCCTGCGCCCGCTGCTGCCCTGAGGTGGACCCCGGTGTGACCTTCCCCTCACGTCAGGGTAGAAGCTCACCTTGACGTAAAGGGAAGGTTGGCGGACGGTGGAGGGGTGGCCCTCCTCGCGCCCCCGCGCCCGCACGCCCGGTCGGCCCGCCGAGGGCCCCGGGTGCTGGCCGAGGCCTACGACCCCCGCCGCAACGCCTTCGACGTGGTCCGCCTGGTCCTCGCCGGCACGGTCGCCGTCACCCACGCGATGGAGCTGGCGCTCGGCTGGCAGCCGCGCATCGGCCGGACGGACGTCAGCGCGCTCGCCGTGGACGGCTTCTTCGTGCTCTCCGGCTTCCTCATCACCGCCAGCTGGCTGCGCCTGGGCTCGCTCCCCCGCTTCGCCTGGCACCGCGCGCTGCGCATCCTGCCTGGCTTCTGGGCCTGCCTGCTCCTGACGGCCCTCGTGGTCGCCCCGCTGGTCGCGGTGCTCGGCGGCGGGAGCGCGCGCGACGTCCTGCAGGGCCCCGACAGCGCCGCCACCTACGTGCTGCACAACGCCGGGCTGTTCATGGCGCAGTTCGAGGTCACCGGGCTGCCGGCCTCGGCGCCGGACCGGGTGCTCAACGGCTCGCTGTGGACGCTGTTCTACGAGGCGCTGTGCTATGCGGCGGTCGCCGGGCTGGGCGCGGTCGGGCTGCTGCGCTCGCGCCCGGTGCTCGTGGTGGCCGCCGTCGCGGTGCTCCAGCTGCTCACCGCGGCGCAGGAGGCCACCGGCGCCGCCCTGCTCCCGGGGGAGAACCTGCCCCGCCTCCTGCTGCTGTTCGCGCTCGGCGCTGCCGCCCAGCTCCTGGCGGAGCGGGTGCCGGTGACCCCGGCCGCCCTGGTGGTGGCCGGGGTCACCCTGCTCGGCGGGCTCCTGCTGCTGGAGGACTACCGGGCCGTGGGCGCTCCCGGCCTCGCGCTGCTGCTGCTCGCGGTGGCCGCCCGGCTGCCCTGGCGCCCGCGCCTGCGGCGCGACCTGTCCTACGGGACCTACGTCTGGCACTGGCCGGTGGCGCTGCTCGTGCTCAGCACCCCCCTGGCGGGGGCGCCCTTCCCTGTCGTCCTCGCGGTGGTGCTGGCCGCCACGGCGCTGGCGGCCCTGGCCTCCTGGCACCTGGTGGAGGCCCCCGCGCTGCGCCTGAAGGACGCGCGCCCCTCCCCCAGGGGGGACGCGGTGGCGCCCAGCGGGGCCGAGCGCGCCGCACCCCGGTGGACGGGCTGCGATGATCGGGGGCGATAGTCCTTCCGGCCCGGCACGGACGCCGGGCCGCCCGGAGGACGGGGTGGCAGCTGTGGAGGAGATCGCAGTGGTGCTGGTAGGAGCGGTGGACGACCACCCGGTGGTGCTCGCGGGGCTGAAGACGGTGCTGGAGGAGGCGGCCCCCGAGGTGCGCCTGGTCGCGTGCGCGCCGACGGTGGAGGAGCTGCTCGCCGAGCGCGACGACCTCGACGTCGTCCTGCTCGACCTGCGGCTGGGAGACGCCTCGACCCCCGGTACCAACACCGGCCGGCTGCTGGACGCCGGCGCGCAGGTGGTGGTCTACACCGACGGCGCCAAGCCCGCGCAGGTCTACTCGGCCGTGGCGCGCGGCGCGCTGGGGGTCGTCCTGAAGGACGAGCCGCTGCCGGTGCTCGTCGAGGCGGTGCGCGCCGCGCACCGCGGCGACGCCGTGGTCTCGGTGCGCATGGCCCGCGCCCTGGAGACCGCCCCCCACCTCGACGACCTGCTCTCCCCTCAGGAGCGGCAGGTGCTGCGGCTGTACGCGGCCGACCTGCCCGCCAAGTCCGTGGCGCGTCGCTTGGGCATCGGCGAGGGCACGGTGAAGGAGTACCTCAAGCGCATCCGCAGCAAGCTCGCCGCCGTCGACGTGCGCGCCTCGAGCAAGCTGGAGCTGCGCAACGTGGCCGAGACCATGGGCCTGCTCGACGACGACGCCCCGAGCGGTGCGGCGCAGGCCCGCTGAGCGCCCGGGCCGGGGAGCCCGCCGGTGAGCCCGGCCGCCGCGCGCACCACCGCGTGGCGGCTCGTGGGGGGCGTGGTGGTCCTCACCAGCGCCACGCCGCTGGCCGCTGCAGCCGGGGCCGCGGCCGTGGACGGCCCCGCCGGCCCGGCGTGGTGGGCGGCGCCTCTGCTCGTGGGCTTCGCCGGCGCCTACGCCGCCGCCCTGGTGGCCGTGGTCGTGGGACGCCGGCCGGACCCGGCCGCCGCCGCGATGGTGCTGCTCGGCCTGGCGGCCCTGCTCAGCCAGGCCGTGCTCGTGCAGCTGGGGGTGGCCCGCCAGCTGCTCCCGGGCGGTCACAGCACCTGGCCCACCTACCTCGCCGTCGCCGCCGTGCAGACGGCGGCCGTCCTGCTGCGCCGGGTGCCGCAGGGCTGGGCCCTGGCCGCCACGGCCGCGGTCAGCGCGGTGGTGGCCGCGGCGGGCCCGCTGCCGCCGGCGCTGCCCCCGGGGACCGGCGGCCGGGTGCTCTACGCCGTGGTGCTCGCCCTGGTCGCCTCGGCCGTCCAGTACCTGGCGCGCGGCCTGGAGCGCGTCTCCGGCCGCCTGGGCAGCGCCCGTGGCGCCGTGCTGCGCGCCGACGCCGAGGCGGAGGCGATGGCGCTGGCCGAGGCCGAGCGGGGGCGCTGGGAGGCAGCGGTGCACGACGACGTCCTCTCGGCGCTGCGCGCCGGCGCCGCCGCGCGCACCCCGGAGGAGGTCAGCGGGGCCGCCGCCGCGGCCACGGCGGCGCTGGCCAGCATCGCGGCGCCGCCCGCCACCCTGACCGTGGTCGCCGCCCTCGCCGCGGCCCAGGTGGGCGCGGCCGCCCGCGGCGCCCACGGTGACGTGGAGGTCGAGCTCACCAGCGGCTCCGGCGCGCTGCCCGGGCGGGTGGTGGAGGCCCTGGCCGACGCCACCGCCGAGCTGATGCGCAACACCGCCCACCACAACCCTCCCGGCGTGAGGGCCCGGGTGCGCGGCCACCTGGACGCCGGCGGGGCGCACGTGGTGGTCAGCGACGACGGCACGGGCTTCGACCCGGACCGGCTGCCGGCCGGCCGCCTGGGCATCCGCGTGTCGGTGGTCGGGCGGCTGCGCAGCGTGGGCGGGGAGGCCGTGGTGACCAGCGGCCCGCGGCGGGGCACGTCCGTGGAGCTGCGGTGGCCGCGGTGACCAGCGCCCAGGCGCTGCGGCGCGAGCTCCCTCCTGGCGGTGAGGGGCTGGAGGTGGGCCGCGAGCCCCTCGTGGTGGCCGGTGCGCTGTGGGTGGGCGTGCAGGCGCTGCTGTGCCTGGCGGCGCTGCCCGCCGCCGCCCACCCCGGGGCCGCGCTGGCCTCCACGGTCGGGGCGGCGCTGGCGCTGGCCGCCCTGGTCGTGCTGCCCGGCCGCCGGCGGTCCGGCCCGCTGCCGGCGCCGCCCGCGGCCGCCGCCGCCGTCCTGCTGCCCACCGCGGTGCTGCTCGACGCGCTGGCCCAGGCCCCCGCGGCCCAGCTCAGCGCCTTCCCGCGCGCTCCGGGCCTGCTGACCCCTGCCCTGGCTGTGCTGCTGGTGCGCGGACGGCCCGGCTGGGCCGCCGCCAGCGCCGCGGCGCTCGTGACCGAGCTGCTCTGGCTGCGCTGGACCGCCAGCGGGCAGCCGCTGTGGGCGCCGGAGAGCGCCCTGCTCCTCGGGCCGGTGCTGGTGTGGTGCACCTGGGGGGTCGTGACCGCCCGCCTGCGCGCCACCACGCAGGTGGACCTGCTGCGCAGCCGCAGCGCCTACGCCCTGGCCCGCGAGCGGCGCCGGCGCAGCCGGGAGCGCTCGGAGGCCCACGAGCGGCGCCGGGCGCTGCTGGAGGTGGCCGCCGTGCCGCTGCTGCAGGCGGTGGCCGCCGCGCGGGCCCCCCTCGAGGAGCACGTGCGCGCCGAGCTCACCGCGGTGGAGCGGGACCTGCGCGCGGAGCTGCGCGGGCGCGACCTGCTCGACCCGGCCGTGCGCCTGGGCGCCGCGACCGCGCGGGCGCGCGGGGTGGCCGTCGACGTCGTCGACCACGCCCCGGTCGGCGCCGACCTGCAGGTGCTGCCGCCGCTGCGGGCGCTGGTGGCCGCGGCCCTGCACGCCTGCTCCGACGGGGAGGTCACCGCCCGCCGCCCCCCGCAGGGCCCGGTGCTGACCCTGGTGCACGTGGGCTCGCCGGCCTCGATGCGCGCGGTGCACGCGGCCGTCGCCTCCCACGCCGAGCGGATGGGTGAGGCAGCGGGGGTCAGCGTGGACGTGAGCGCCGACGAGGACGCCGTGGTCGTCGAGGTGGACCGCTGACCCGGGCTCAGCGCGGCGGGCGCGCGGCCAGCGCCGCCTGGTACAGCTCGCGCTTGGAGGCCCCGGTGGCCTCGGCGACCCCCGCGGCGGCGTCCTTGAGCCGCTCCCCCGCCTCCACGCGGGAGAGCACCTCCGCCAGCGCGGCCCCGGGGTCGGTAGCGGCGGCGGGGGCGCCGGAGACCACCAGCGTCACCTCCCCGATCCTGGCCAGGCCCCCCGCCCAGGCGGCCAGCTCCGCCAGCGGGCCGCGGCGGACCTCCTCGTGGGTCTTGGTGAGCTCGCGGCACACCGCCGCGCGGCGGTCGGCGCCGAAGGCCTGCGCCATCGCCTCCAGCGACGCGGCCAGGCGGTGCGGGGCCTCGAAGAAGACCATCGTGCGGCGCTCGCGGGCCAGCTCGGCCAGCGCCGCGCCGCGCTCCCCCGCCTTGCGCGGCAGGAACCCCTCGAAGCAGAACCTGTCGGTGGCCAGCCCGGAGACCGCCAGCGCCGCCAGCACGGCCGAGGGACCGGGCACGGTGGTCACGGGCACGCCCGCGGCGGCCGCGGCCACGACCACCCGGTAGCCGGGGTCGGAGACGGTGGGCATGCCCGCGTCGGTGACCACCAGCACGGTCGACCCCGCCGCGGCCTCGGCCACGAGGTCCTCCCCCCGGGCGTCCTCGTTGTGCTCGTGGGAGCTCACCACCCGCCCGCGCGGCTCCACGCCGAGGGCCGAGCAGAGCCGGCGCAGGCGCCGGGTGTCCTCCGCGGCGATGACGTCGGCGCCGGCCAGCGCGGCCACCAGGCGGGGCGGGGCGTCCTCGGCGTTGCCGATGGGCGTGCCCGCCAGGACCACGCGCCCGCGCACGGGCTCCGGAGCGCTCACACCCCCATCGTGGTGCCCCGCCGGCCGGCGGCGCGCACCGCCCGGGGCGCGTACCGGGCGCCGCCTCCCCGCGCGGCGAGCGGCCCCGGCGGGAGCGCTGGCAGACTCGCGACGGTGACGCCAGGCACGGGAGCACCCGCAGCGCCCTCGGCGCGGCTGGTGGAGCGCATGCGCCCCTTCACCACCACCGTCTTCGCCGAGATGAGCGCCCTGGCGCTGCGCACCGGCGCCGTCAACCTCGGTCAGGGCTTCCCCGACACCGACGGCCCGGCGTCGCTGCTGGAGGACGCCGCGGCGGCGCTGCGCGGCGGGCGCAACCAGTACCCGCCCGGCCCCGGCGTCCCCGAGCTGCGCGAGGCGGTCGCCGAGCACCAGGAGCGGTTCTGGGGGCTGCGGGTCTCCCCCGAGGACGTCCTGGTCACCACCGGGGCCACCGAGGCGATCGCCGCGGCGGTGCTGGCCCTCACGGGCCCGGGTGACGAGGTGGTGGTGCTCGAGCCGTACTTCGACTCCTACGCCGCCACCGTCGCCCTGTCGGGGGCCGCCCGGCGCACGGTGCCGCTGCGCGCTCCCGACTTCGCCCTCGACGAGGCGGCGCTGCGCGCGGCCTTCACCGACCGCACCCGGCTGGTGCTCCTGAACTCCCCGCACAACCCCACCGGCCGGGTGCTGGGGCGCGCCGAGCTGGAGCTGGTGGCGCGCCTGGCGGTGGAGCACGACGCCGTCGTCGTCTCCGACGAGGTCTACGAGCACCTGGTCTTCTCCGGCGCGCAGCACGTGAGCATCGCGTCGCTGCCGGGGATGGCCGAGCGGACGCTGGTGGTCTCCTCGGCGGGCAAGACCTTCTCGGTGACGGGCTGGAAGGTCGGCTGGGTGCACGGGCCCGCCGAGCTGGTGGCGGCGGTGCGGGCCGTCAAGCAGTTCCTCACCTACGTCTCCGGCGCCCCCTTCCAGCCGGCCGTCGCCGCGGCGCTGCAGCTGCCGGAGGAGGTCTTCACCGGCTTCGCCGCGCAGCTGGAGGCCAAGCGCGACCTGCTCTCGGAGGGCCTCGCGGCGGCGGGCTTCGCGGTGAACCGCTGCGAGGGCACGTACTTCGTCACCGCCGACGTGCGCCCGCTCGGGCTGTCCGACGCCTCGTCGCTGGCGTGGCGGATGCCCGCCGAGGTCGGCGTGGCCGCGATCCCCGTGCAGGTGTTCTGCGACGACCCCGACGCCGCGCCCTCGCTGCTCCGCTTCGCCTTCTGCAAGCGCGACGACGTGCTGCACACCGCCGTCGAGCGCCTGGCCGACGCCGGTCCCCGCCTGGCCGCCGGCGCCTGACCGCCGCGGGCCGCGCCGCACCAGGTCGCGGCGTCGTGGCCCGCGCCCCGCCGGCCTCGGGTGAGGATGGTGCCCGTGACCGCCACCGCCGAGCGGCGCGCCCAGCGGCTGCGGCCCGCCGGGCCGTCCCGCCCTGACGACGCCGCCCTGGCCGCCGAGGTCGAGCGCCTGGTCGGCCCGCCGCTGGCGACCACCGCCCGCGAGCGGGCCTGGGGCTGGGCGGGCCCGCTGCTCGTCACCGCCCTGGCCGCGCTGCTGCGCTTCTGGGACCTCGCCCGCCCGCACGCCCTCGTCTTCGACGAGACGTACTACGTGCGCAACGCCTGGACGATGCTGGCCACCGGCATCGAGATGCGCTGGGAGGAGGGCACCGACGTCGCCTTCGTCGCCGGCGACGTCGACAGCTACACCGGCACGGGCGACTACGTGGTCCACCCGCCGGTCGGCAAGTGGATGATCGCGGTGGGCGAGCAGCTGTTCGGCGTGCAGAGCTCCTTCGGGTGGCGCTTCTCGGCCGCCCTGGTGGGCACCCTGTGCGTGCTGCTCGTCGCGCGGGTGGCGCGCCGCCTGCTCGGCTCCACGCTGCTGGGCACGGCCGCCGGGCTGCTGCTCGCCGTCGACGGGCTCTCGCTGGTGATGAGCCGCACCGGCATCCTCGACGTCTTCCTGACCTTCTGGGTGCTGGTGGCCTTCGCCCTGCTCCTGCTCGACAGGGACTGGATGCGCCGGCGCCTGGCGCTGGCCGTGGTCACCGGCGGCGCGGCGGCGCGCTGGCCCCGGCTGTGGTGGCGTCCGTGGCGGCTGGCGGCGGTGGTGGCCCTCGCGCTGGCGTGCGGGGTGAAGTGGTCGGGCCTGTACTTCACCGCCGCGTTCCTGCTGATGAGCGTGCTGTGGGACGTCGCCGCGCGCCGCCGCGCGGGCCTGCCGGCGTGGTGGACCGGGCTGCTGCGCGACGGCGCGCCCGCCGCCGCCGTCGCGCTGCCCGCGCTCGTCGTGGTCTACACCGCGACGTGGGCGGGCTGGTTCGCCTCCTCCACCGGCCACCTGCGCAGCTGGGCGGCCGAGGACCCCGGGCAGGGGGTGCTGTGGCTGCCGCCCGCGCTGCGCTCGCTGTGGAAGTACCACCAGGACATGTGGCAGTTCCACACCGGCCTGGACTCCCCGCACGCCTACGAGTCCTCGCCGTGGGCGTGGATGGTGCAGGGCAGGCCGACGTCGTTCTACTACCAGGGGCAGGCGCAGGGCCTGACCGGGTGCGGTGCGGAGTCGTGCACCGAGGCGATCACCTCCCTGGGCAACCCGGTCGTCTGGTGGGCCGGCTGCCTGGCGCTGCTCGTGCTGCTCTTCTCCTGGGCGCTGCGCCGCGACTGGCGCGCCGGCGCCCTGCTGGCCGGCGTCGCGGCCGGCTGGCTGCCGTGGTTCACCGTGGGCGACCGGACGATCTTCCAGTTCTACGCCGTGGTCTTCGCGCCGTTCGTGGTGATGGGGCTCGCCTACTGCTTCGGGCTGCTGGTCGGCCCGGCGGCACCCGCGGGCCGCGGGCCGCTGACGGGCAGGCGCCTGGCCGGCGTGGTGGTCAGCGGCGGCGTGGTGGTGCTCGCGCTGGTGGCCGCGGCCTACTTCTGGCCGGTGTGGACCGCGGAGCTGATCACCTACGACGCCTGGCGCGCGCGGATGTGGTTCGCCTCCTGGATCTGAGCGGTCCGCGCCCCCGGGGGCGCTGGCCCGTGAGCGCCGAGGCCAGCAGCGCGGACACCGCCAGGCCCCACGCCGCCAGGGCCGCCAGGTCACCCGCGTGCACGCCGTGGGTGGCGGTCAGCACGAGGACCACCGGGCCCTCGGTCACCACGCGCCCGGAGACCACCAGCACGAGGAAGGCGCTCAGGACGACGACGGCGAGGGCGGTGGCCGTCCACACCAGCGCCCGCGGCGCGGTCGCCGGACCCGCGGGGCGGGCTGCGCCGGGGCGCACCGAGCCGGGCGCGGGGGGCGCGGTGAAGGTGAAGGCGTCCGGCGCCGCGGTCAGCGGCGCCGCCGCCTGCCGGGCCGGCTGGGGAGCCGGCTGCCGCGCCGGCGCCGCGGTGGCGGTGGCCGTCGCGGTCTGCTCCTCGCTCACCCCCGGTGCATCGGCTCGGGGACGCCGCGGCTTCAGCCGAGCGCCGCGCCGGCGCCGGGGCGGTTCTGGCCGGTACGCCCCGGCAGACCTCGCATGACCTAGCGTCGTGCAGGTGGAGATCGGCATCAGCTCGTTCGCGGAGACCACCCCCGACCCGGCCACCGGCACCGCGCCCAGCGCGCACCAGCGCCTGCTGGAGGTGGTGGAGGAGGTGGTGCTGGCCGACCAGGTCGGCCTGGACGTGTACGGCCTCGGGGAGCACCACCGGCCCGACTACGCGTCCTCGGCCCCCGCGGTGGTGCTGGCGGCGGCCGCGGCCCGCACCGAGCGGATCCGGCTGACCAGCGCCGTGACGGTGCTGTCCAGCGAGGACCCGGTGCGCGTCTACCAGCAGTACGCCACCCTCGACCTGCTCTCCTCCGGTCGCGCGGAGGTGCTGGCGGGGCGCGGGTCCTTCATCGAGTCCTTCCCCCTGTTCGGC
Organism: Quadrisphaera sp. KR29; assembly: GCF_052644995.1. Lineage (NCBI taxonomy): Bacteria > Bacillati > Actinomycetota > Actinomycetes > Kineosporiales > Kineosporiaceae > Quadrisphaera > Quadrisphaera sp. KR29. The sequence continues at coordinate 2,442 of NZ_JBQXXG010000016.1, read as the reverse complement.
TACGACCTCGCGGACTACGACGAGCTGTTCACCGAGAAGCTCGACCTGCTCCTCGCGCTGCGCGAGGAGGGCCCGGTGACCTGGAGCGGCGAGCACCGCGCCGCGCTGGAGGGCGTGGTCGTGCAGCCGCGGGCCCTGCAGCGGCCGCTGCCGGTGTGGGTGGGCGTGGGCGGCAACCCCGAGTCGGTGGTGCGCGCGGGCGTGCGCGGCCTGCCGCTGGCGCTGGCGATCATCGGTGGGCAGCCGGAGCGCTTCGCGCCGCTGGTCGACCTCTTCCACCGCGCCGCGGTGCAGGGCGGGCACGACCCGATGGCCCTGCCCGTGGCCTCGCACAGCCACGGCTTCCTCGCGCCGACCTCGCAGGCCGCCGTGGAGACCTTCTACGGCCCGTACAAGGTGGTCATGGACCAGCTGGGGCGCGAGCGGGGGTGGCCCCCGCTGGACCGCCGCCACTTCGAGGCCGGCCGCACCAAGCGCGGCGCGCTGTTCGTGGGCAGCCCGGCGGAGGTGACCGAGAAGATCCTGTTCAACGTCGAGGTGCTCGGCATCGACAGGTTCATGCTGCACGTCTCCCCCGGCACCATGCCGCACCGGGAGGTGCTGCGGGCCATCGAGCTGCTGGGCACCGAGGTGGCGCCCGCCGTGCGCGCGCACGCCGCGGCCGCCTGACCCGGCCGGCGGCCGCAGCGCGTCAGCGGGTGGTCTGGCGGGAGCGCTTGGTGGAGTACATGCGCTGGTCGGCCTCGTGGAGCAGCTCCTCGGCGGTCGGCTGGCCCAGCTCGGCGGTGGAGACCACGCCCAGGCTCACCGAGACCGCCTCCAGCACCTCCTGCGCCCGCGGGTCGTCCGCCGTGCGGGCCAGCGCGGGCTCGAGGGAGAACGGCACCGACAGCGCCGTCGCCAGCCGCTCGCGCAGCGCCGCGGCGGCCCGCTCGCCGCGGGCGTCGCCGTCGTCGCGCACGAGGACCGCGAACTCGTCGCCGCCCAGGCGGGCCACCACGTCGCCCTCGCGCACCACGTCGCGCAGCCGTCCGGCGACGGCGACGAGCAGCGCGTCCCCCGTGGCGTGGCCGCAGGCGTCGTTGACGGCCTTGAAGGAGTCCAGGTCGCAGAAGGCCGCGACCAGCGGCTCGCGCTGCTCGACGGCCTCCTCCAGCGCTGCGGTGAAGGCGGCGCGGTTGGCCACCCCGGTGAGCGGGTCGGTGTAGGCCGTCCGGGCCAGCGCCTGCGAGCGCTCCTGCAGCTCGCGGGTGAGCTGGGCGTTGTCGAGGACCACGAGGGCCTGGCGCACGAAGACCATGGTCATGAGGACGACGAGGACGGCCAGGGTGGTGCCCGCCAGCGGCCGGCGCGCGGCCTCGACGACCACCACGGCGGTCGCCGTCGCGAACGGCAAGTAGGGCAGCGCCTGCAGCGGCAGCGCGCTCAGGGAGCGGCGCTCGGCGCCGGCGTCGCGGGCCGGCAGCGTGGTGGAGGCGGCCATCACCGCGAAGGCGGCGGTCCACAGGACGTCGAGCAGGCCTCCGGTGGAGAACTGCCCGGCCGCGCTGAGGTAGACGAACAGGGAGTCGCTGACGGCCATCAGCGCGGCACCCGCGGTGATGCCGACCAGCGCGCGGTGGCCGCGGGTGCGCGAGAGCACCGAGATGGCGGCGGTGAGCACGACGGCGTCGGAGACGGGGTAGGCGGCGGTGACCACCAGGGCCAAGGTGGACGGCGCCTGCTGGTGGACCACGACGCCCATCACCAGCGTCCAGCTCAGCAGGAACAGCGCGCCGGCGATGATCAGGCCGTCCAGGACGCTGCGCGCGCGGGAGCTGGCGCGCACTGCGCCCCGGCTCAGGGCCACGACGGCCAGCGGCGCGAGGGCGCCGAAGCCGAGGAAGCCGATGTCGGCCAGCGACGGCGAGGGCACCTCGACGCCCAGCACCGACTCGTACCAGACCCAGACGACCTGGCCGGCGGCCCAGGAGCCGGTGGCGCCGGCGAGCAGCCACCACCCGGCCGCGCGGGAGGTCCCGCGCGACGCCCTGCGGGCGGTCGCCCGGGCCGAGCGGCTCCGACGGAGCTCGTGCAGCGCGCGCAGCGCGCTGGCAGCGGCGGCCCCCGCGGCGACGCCCGCCTCGGTGACGCCGACGGCGGCGGTGGTCGAGGCGACGGGCAGGTCCAGGGCCCGCTGGAGGGGCTCGGCCAGGGCGACCAGCAGCACCGGCAGGGCCGCGAGCAGCCACGGGCGGCGGCGCCAGCGGTCACCGGAGCGGCGTCCCCGGTGCGCGGCGCGAGAGGTCACCCCCCTCCATCGACGCCCCACCGGCGGTGTGGAGCGCGCAGAGCGCCCGTCACCCCTCCGGCGCAGCAGGCGCCTGGCGCGCGAGAGGGCCGGCCCCCCCCGGGGGCCGGCCCACACCGCCTGGTGGAGCGGCGGGGCCGCGAACCCCTAAC